>JAXDBV010000367.1:0-27726 GCA_034678415.1 Bacteroidales bacterium | reverse complement strand
GAACAGGGTCATGCCAGCTTTACCCTGGAAGCCATTGCCCCGGCTTTTTACATGGTCAGTAATGCCGTAGGTAAATGTGTAACACTGGTTATCCATCCGGGGGAAACGGTCACATTGAACGGATCATTATCTTCACCCGCCACACTGGTAGTGGAAGGATCAACCGATTCAAGGCTTCTCGTCGATCTGAACAATCACCTGGCTGCAAATGTAGCCAGGCTCGATTCCCTGGCAAGGATGTACCGGGACAGCACAACGGAGGGAAACAACCTGCCGTTGCTGGCCAGCCTCGATTCGGCAGCCCTTACAATAGTAAACAACCAGCAGGATTATAACAGGAAGTTTATTAAAGACTATCCCTCTTCCCTGGTCAGTATCATGGCACTCTATCAACCCCTCACCGCGAACAAGCCCGTGCTCGATATATTCACTGATTACTCTTACTTTGCCAGGGTGGATTCATTCCTGTACCCCCTGTTCCAGTCACTGGAACCGGTGCAATTGCTGCATGCAGAGGTGGTGAAGGCAAAGGAATATTTCAGTCAGAAAATAACCAACGATAAACATGAGTAACCGTTTCATTGTTTTTTTTCTATTCTCCCTGTTGCTGCTCTCGTGTAAAAACAAGGAAAAAGTGATTATCAGCGGCACCATTGAGAATGCCGTCAACCAGAAAGTTGTGCTGAACGAATTATCCGGAGAGTTGTCACTGCCTGTTGATTCGGCCGAGACCACGGGAAAGGGAACTTTCAGGATGGTATATCATGCCCGCGAACCACAGTACTTGCGGCTGGGATTCAACGGGGGTGAATCCATCACCCTGTTGGTCATGCCGGGGGAAAAGATCGGGATCGCAGCCAGGTATCCTGATATTTTATCCACCTATACTGTTACAGGATCGGTGGGATCTTTGCAGGTAAAGAAGTTTGAGGACCAGGTCAGGGCAACCAGGCAAAAGCTTGATTCCATCAGTACTCTTTACAATGATGCCGGGGATGTTCCCGCCAATGCCTCACGGCTCGGGGAACTCAGGGAGGAATATTCCGCCCTGGTGAATTCTCTGCGCAGCTTTTCCATCCGCTTTATCCTTGAAAACATCACTTCGCTTTCGAGCATCATTGCCTTATACCAGAAAGTAGACGAGGAGAATTTTGTCCTTTACAAAACCACCGATCTTCAATACCTGAAAATTGTGCTCGATTCCTTGTCGGTCTATTTCCCCGATTCAAAATACACACAAGCGCTGTCCTCCGATTTCAACCGCCAAATGGCGGCTTATAAAACAGTTCAGTTGCAGCAGATGGCGGGAGATGTGATCACCACCGGTATTGATCTGCACTTGCCAGACCCTTCCGGCGACACCGTCAGCCTCTCATCCCTCAGGGGCAAATACGTTTTGCTGAGTTTCTGGGCTACCTGGAGCCCGAAGAGTATCGAAGAAAACAATACACTTAAGGTGCTGTACAACCGTTATCATCCCAACGGTTTTGAGGTGTATCAGGTATCGCTGGATAACGACGCCGAGGTATGGAAGAAGGCCATTGCATTCTATGAATTGCCATGGATCAGCGTGAGTGAGCTGAAATACCCGGCTTCACGTTACGACAAAATTTATAATATCAGGGAACTTCCATCCAATTTTATGCTCGATACGGAGGGTGAGATTATCGGTAAGAACCTGTTCGGCAATGAGTTGCGCATGAAGCTATCCCAAATTTATGATTAGGTATGGAAAGGAAACAGGTATATTTCGCCTCTGACGCCCATCTCGGGTATCCTTCCCGTGCCGAAAGCCTCAAACGCGAAAAGAAACTGGTAAACTGGCTTACTCAGGCCGGGAGCGATGCATCGGAAATATACCTCCTTGGCGATGTATTTGATTTCTGGTATGAATATAAGCGGGTGGTTCCCAAAGGATTCACCCGGCTGCTGGGTATGATAGCCTCTCTCACTGACGCCGGTATACCGGTTCATTTTTTTTCCGGGAACCATGACGTCTGGGCATTCAGCTACCTGCAGGAAGAAACGGGCATGACCGTTCATCACTCACCGGTTTCCGCCACCTATAACGGTAAACACTTCTTCATTGCCCATGGTGACGGGCTTGGACCCGGCGATCCCGGGTATAAGGTGCTGAAGAGGATCTTTCGTAGCCGAACCCTTCAGTGGCTCTTCACCCATCTTATGCATCCCGATTTTGCCATGAGCATAGGCTACGGCTGGTCAACCAGCAGCCGCCTACGTAAGGATAATCCACCTTTTCTTGGACCTGACAGGGAGCAGCTCATCCGCTTTGCCGGGCAACACCTTGCGAAAGAAACCGTTGATTACTTTGTTTTTGGCCATCGCCATATTCCCTTTGATTTCCGGCTGAACGATTGCTGCCGCGTCATTAACCTGGGCGACTGGCTTGAGTTTTTCACCTATGCCGTGTTCGACGGGAACGAAATCAGCCTTAAACAATTTACCGGTCACCTGGGGAAAGATCCTCTCTTTCAACAATTATAAAGGGCTGTTCACTCCGCGATCCCAACATATCCTTTGCATACCGTCTCCATCCGTGTCAGATCGACCGACTAGTTGATCACCCTCTTCTTCGACGGCTCGCCACAAAACGGACAGATATATGATCCCGAATAAAAACTGCCACATGAAGGACATGACTTGTATATGGAAAAGATGGTGTCTTTCGGCAGGTTGGACCCTGTCATGCCGCTCAGAACCGAGCTGTTGATCTCAATCTCATTCTCATGCATGACCGACTGAACCTGTTTCAATTCTGTCTTTTTTCCTTCAATCCGCTGCCGGATGGCATTTTTCTCTTCCTCAGCGATATTAGTGTTATCCGAAATTGACCTTTCCAGTCCTGCAATTTCCATTTCAAGCCTGGCACATTCAGCATCCATGAGTTTCAGTTTTGATAGCTTGGCTTTCACATCTGCATCCTCAATGATATCCGACCAGTCTTCGATTGAGTTCAGGCATTCTTCTTCCAGCAGCTTGCACTTTTCAATGATTTCCTCAAAATTCGACTTTATGAGCTCATAATTAAGGTCCTTTTCATTCAGCCTCCTGATAAACTTCTCGGCACGTCCTTCAGTCTGGATAAGATTGAAATACAGCAACTTCAGACTTCTTATGGACAATTTTCCACGCACCACCATGGCTTTTATTTCATGGATGTCCATCCATTTCCTGATGAACAGGGCGCCAATAAGAATGGAAAGCCCGGCTACCAGTAAGGTGAGTATGTATCTGAGTACCTCTGAGTCAGCTCCTCTGCTTGACTGAATCAGAAGAATAAGAAGCACCGAGGTAATAATAATCCAGGGATCAAGAATAATCTTGAAAAAGGCAATCCACCTCTCCGATAGCTTCGTCTGTTTTATCAGTAATTCTGTAAAACTGTCTTTCATCGCTGTTAATTTATCGGGTTAGTATGCTAAAATAACTCAAAAATCTGCCCTGTGGCACCAAAAGGTACTGAATTTTCAAATCATAATCAATCCCCTGCCGATAACTATCTCCTTTCCCGTCAGTTGTGTGGATCAGGAAACGAACAACTATTTCTGAAGTTCGGTGTATTTTATGTTGTAGACAAGGTTTATCCTGCTTCTTTCTTTCTATATTTGGCTGAGGGGATCAGGTAATCGGGTTGAAGACAGGGTCATTCAATAATTCATAAAACCGGCAAGCTATGGCTGATTTCATCTATGAAAGAATGTTTCAACCGGGGGAGGATACCACCAGTTATCGTCTGTTGAGCACTGAGCATACAAGGATTAAACTATTGGACGGGAGGAAAATTCTGATGGTTGATCCGGCAGGCCTGGAAATGTTGGCGAGGGAAGCCATCTTCGATGTTTCCTTCTTCATGCGGTCATCCCATTTGGAAAAGCTTGCCAGGATACTCGATGATCCTGAAGCAACCGACAACGACAAGTTTGTAGCCTGGGTGATGCTGAAAAACCAGGTTATTTCAGCTGCCGGGGAATTGCCTTCCTGCCAGGATACGGGAACCGCCATCATCATCGCGCATAAGGGCGAGGATGTTTACACAGGTACCGACGATGCAAAACACCTGTCCCGCGGAATATACGATGTATATACAAACAAAAACCTTCGCTATTCACAGGTCATACCATACAGTATGTTCGATGAAAAGAATTCAGGCTGTAATTTACCGGCACAAATAGATATTTATTCCTGCTCCGGTAACAGCTATGAGTTCCTGTTCATCACCAAGGGAGGAGGATCCGCCAATAAAACATTCCTTTACCAGCAGTCCAAGTCCCTTCTGAATGAAGAATCGCTGGTAAGATTCGTAAAGGAAAAAATAAAGGAGCTTGGCACGTCAGCCTGCCCTCCCTACCATCTGGCCATCGTGATAGGAGGAACATCGGCCGAGGCTACGCTGAAGACGGTAAAGGAAGCCTCCGCCGGCTATCTTGACCACCTGCCTGTTACCGGCAGTGCTGCCGGCCGTGCTTTCCGCGATCCCGAATGGGAAAGAAGAATTGAAACGATATGCCGTGATTATGGTGTGGGGGCTCAATTCGGAGGAAAGTATTTCGTTCATGATGTACGTGTTATACGCTTACCCCGTCATGCAGCCTCGTGCCCCGTGGGTATTGGTGTGAGCTGCAGCGCCGACCGAAACATCAGGGCTGTGATTAATGAAAAAGGGATATTCCTTGAAGAACTCGAAAAGAATCCGGCACGTTTCATGCCTGACAGGGCACCTGCCCTTGATCCGCCGGTGGAGATCAATCTCGACAGGCCTATGAAAGAAGTGCTTGCCCACCTGTCTAAATATAAAGTCAAAACCCGGCTGAGCCTTACGGGTAACCTTATTGTGGCCAGGGATATGGCTCATGCCCGCATCAAACAGATGCTTGATGAGGGCCAGCCTATGCCGGAATATTTCAAAAATCATCCCGTATACTATGCCGGCCCGGCGAAAACGCCTGCCGGTATGGCATCGGGAAGCTTCGGACCAACCACAGCCGGCAGAATGGACAGCTACGTCGAATCGTTCATGAAACAGGGGGGATCAATGATCATGCTGGCCAAAGGTAATCGTACACGGCCCGTCATCGATGCCTGTAAAAAATATGGCGGATTCTACCTGGGTACCCTCGGTGGACCCGCGGCCTTTATCGCACAGGAAAACATTAAAAAAGTGGAAGTGATCGATTTCGAAGAACTGGGAATGGAGGCTGTGAGAAAAATCAGGGTGGAAAAACTGGCTGCCTTTATCCTGACCGACGATAAGGGAAATGACTTTTTTGATGAATATAATAAATAGGAATATTGATGCGTCATTCGCCTAATGAAGGTTGAACCGTCCGCCGGTAATGAATATGTCCCATGATCTCCCAACGGGTTGTATAAAGTTGTTCTTTTCATTACATCATATCTTATGAAAAAGTACATCCTATTTGTTGCATTGGCAGGTATTCTCCTCACCGGTAACACAGGCTTTGCGCAGGTACATGATCCCAGGCTGAAAGGGATCGACACCCTGGTTGTCCGTATCCTTCAGGAATGGAAAGCTCCCGGATGCGCCATTGCAGTGGTAGAGAAGCAGAAGGTGCTGTTTGCCGGAGGCTTCGGTTACCGCGACCTGGAGAAAAAGACTCCTGTGACGGGCAGCACACTTTATGCGATTGGCTCATCCACCAAGGCATTCACCTGTGCCCTGATGGGTATCCTGGCTGATGAGAATAAGCTGGATCTTGATCAGCCGGCCATCCGGTACCTTCCGGCCTTGCGCTTCTCCGACCCCCTGCTCACTGCCCAGGTGACACCGCGCGATATGATGTGCCATCGCACAGGGCTGCCGCGACATGACATCGCATGGTATGCAACCTCCATCAGCTCTGATAGCCTGGTAAAGAGAATTGAACATTTTGAAAAAACAGCGGAACTGCGTACGCGCTTTCAATACAATAACTTCATGCTGATGGCCCTGGGTTCCCTGGCACAGGTCGTGGAAAAGGGCAAACCCTTCGGTCAACAGCTTTCCGAACGGTTCTTCGTCCCCCTCGGCATGACACGCACAAAAATCACAACCGCGGAGGTAATGAAAACTGACGACCGCGCTCTGCCTTATGTTACCGTAAATGATTCATTCACCATAAATATTCCTTTCAGGAACATTGACAACATGGCGCCGGCGGGAGGCATTAATTCCTGTGCAAAAGACATATCCGCCTGGCTCATCACATGGATCAATGGCGGTACATACGGTGGAAATACCATTATTCCTGCAAGTTTTTACAGCCAGGCTATCAGTACACAAATGGGAAATATGTCTCTCCCGAATCCCGGCTCACCCGATGTATTCTTTAACGATTATGGTTTGGGATGGTTTCTTAATTCATACCGGGGTCATTACCGGGTGGAACATGACGGAGATATCGACGGATTTACTGCAACGGTAGGATTCTTCCCTGCCGATAGCCTGGGTATCGCCGTGTTCGTGAACCAGGGCGGCTCTTCGGTCAATACCATCATACGTAATATCATCGCCGACAGGCTCCTCGGATTACCATATAAGGACTGGAATGCCTCCCTGAGAAAAGAGAGACTGGCATTACGCGAAGCAGAGAAAGCCCGTCTAAAGGGAGATACCACCGGCCAGGGATTCCCACCCTCCCACCCCCTGAATGACTATTGTGGCAAATATGTGAATCCCGGATACGGAAGCGTGGAAATCCGTCAACAGGGCGACTCCCTGACCGGAAACTTCGGGCCAGTGAAAATATGGATGAAACATAAGAACTATGATGCTTTCGAAGCTTGCGGCTATGAACATGAGTCTGACCTGAAATACAACCTCGTCTCCCGCTTCAACGCCGTATTCCGCATCAACAACCGCGGAGAAATAGCAGAACTGGCATTGAACCTCGAACCTGCGGCAAATGACATCATCTTCACCAAAGAAATTACTGCCACAGAAATGAAACCTGAAGAGCTGACAAAATATGAAGGCGAATACGTTATCGGTGATGTGACGGCCAAGATTTACATAAAATCAGGAAAAATCCTGTGTCTTTTTATTCCCGGTCAGCCTGAATACGAACTGTTGCCGGTTAAGAAACATGAGTTTGTACCTAAACTCCTGAAAGATTACGGGCTGGTATTTATCGAAGGGGAGAAGGGTACGATCGTAGCCGTCGTGTTCAGGCAGCCCGAAGGAGATTTCAGGGCGGAGAGGAAGAAATAAGAATGATTCTCCTGCCTGCCCTAAACGGGTGACGCCGGATATTCTGTATACATTGAAAATGAATATTCATCAATCATTATGGCTGATAAAATAAACCAACTTGTAGAGCAGTACCGGAATGGTACACTGAACCGTCGTGAATTCATGAAGAAGCTGGCCATAGTGGCCGGCGGTACGGTTCTTGTAACATTGCTCCCCGGGCATCATACGGCCCTGGCAGCTTCAGGCAAAGTGCCGGGATCCAGGCTCCTGAATAAGTTCATCACCTACCCCGGGGGAACGGGAGAAATCAGGGCATATATGTCGGTTTTAAAAGGCAGGAAGAAACGCCCGGCTGTTATTATCATCCATGAGAACAGGGGGCTGGTGCCTCATATCCAGGATGTTACGCGTCGCATGGCAGCAGAGGGGTTTCTTGCGATGGCTCCCGATGCGTTGTCTCCCCTGGGTGGCACACCGGAGGATGAAAACCAGGGTCGTACCATGATTGGCCAGCTGAATCGTGAGACGACGGTGAAAAATTTCGTGGCAGCTGTGAAATACCTGAAGACGCATCCCCGATCCACCGGTAAGGTGGGATGTACAGGCTTCTGCTGGGGCGGTGCCATGACTAACCAGGTGGCGGTGAGCTGCGACGAGCTCGATGCGGCAGTTCCGTATTACGGTTCTACCCCGTCGCTCGACGATGTGCCGCAGATCAAAGCCCCCATCATGGCACATTATGCGGGAAACGATGAGAGGATCAACGCCGGTATCCCGGCGTTCGAGGAAGCATTGAAAAAGGCAGGGATCGAATACCATATCTTCATATATGAGGGAGCCAGCCATGCCTTTAACAACGATACCAGCGAGAGGTACAATAAGGAAGCTGCTGAACTGGCATGGAGCCGCACCGTGGCGTTCTTCAAGGAAAAACTGAAGAAATAGCAGTTACAAAAGCAGGGTATTCCTCCGGCCATTGCGCGATCCTCAACACGCCTGTACCAAACCAGGTGTAGAGGTATTTCATATTAGCCCCGGACATTCATCGCGTGATTTCCCACACCCTGCCAACCTCCTCTATTAAAGGCAGGCAGTGCCTGAAAAACATTTTATACCCTTCGCAAAGGTAGTTTAACCCCGGTTCACCATCGGGCGACTCAATGAACCGGTTTTTCGGGCATTCTCCGTGACACATGACGAACACTTCACAGGCGAGGCAGCAACCGGGTAAGGTATTGTTTTTTGCTTTACCGAAGGCTGTCTGCCGGGGGTGGTCAAGCAGCACTGACAGATGGGTCTCCCTGATGTTTCCGATCAGGTTTCGCTTATTCACAAAGTGGTCACACGAGTAAAAGTCCCCGTTCATTTCCACCACCGGCACACCGCCACAGGTCTTCTTCAAGATGCACAAAGTATGGTCCTGTCGAAATGCGGCGCGCAACGCTTCTTCAATGATCTGTATTTTGATCTTGCCTATATCATGCTCCATCCATTCATCAAAAACGCTGATCAGGAATTTGCCGAATACCTCTGCCCTGACCGTTTGAGGGCTCACCCCTGCAGGTGCATCAGGACGATATTCCACCAGGGGAAGAAAGGTGATGTATTCTGCCCCGATCGCCTTGAAAAAGCCATATACTTCTCCCGGTTTTCCCGCATTCCCATTGTGAATGACACAGAGGATCTCCACGGGAATGCCAACCTTCATCAACCGTTCATACCCTTTCATCACCCTTCGGAAGCTGGGTTCATGGTACTTATCCCGGCGATACATGTCGTGAAGAGTTTCCGGACCATCCAGGCTCAGCCCGACAGTAAAATTCTCCTCCTTAAGAAAGCGTGCCCACGCATCACTCAGCAAAGTGCCGTTCGTCTGTATGCCATTGATAATGCTTTTGCCTGCCGGCCTGTGCTTCTTCTGCCATGCCACAGCTTTCCTGAAGAACTCCAATCCAGCCAGCATGGGTTCCCCCCCGTGCCATGAGAAATCGATGACGCGTTCGGTGGAGGCTTCAATGTGCTGGCGTATGTACAGCTCTAACAGGTCATCGCTCATCCGCGAAGCGCGCGGCCGATCCAACGGCTGTTTCCTGTCCTGGTAATAACAGTAACAACAGGCAAGGTTGCAGCAGCCGCCAACCGGTTTAACGAATACCTGGAATTCACGGGATACCGAGCTCATATCTCTGTGGCATTCGGTGGTGCCAGTAAAGATAATCAGATTATGCTTCCACGCTCACACCCTGTTGTGACGGTTTTACCTTCTGATAAGCCATGTCCAGTTCAAAATCTGATTTTAAACATTACCTTTGCTCCTTCATCACGGTTTAAATGAGAATTCCTTCAATCGTTTTCATCCAGTTAATCATGCCGGTCGTGCTCCTGAACGGGCAGTCGCTTACCAACAGCAACCTTCCCATCGTGATAATCACTACCGATGGCGGTGTTTCCATAACTGACGAGCCCAAGGTCCCGGCAAGCATGAAAATCATTTACCGGGGGCCCGGACAAAGAAACTATGTGAGTGATAAGAATAATCCATCATATCTTAATTACAACGGCCGGATAGCGATCGAGCTCAGAGGCTCCACCTCCCAGACAAGGCCAAAAAAATGTTACGGTTTTACCACACGCCAGGAAAATAACCTGACCAACAATAATGTCAGCCTGCTTGGCATGCCCGAGGAGAATGACTGGGTGCTTGGAGGAATGGTGTTTGATCCGGCCCTGATACGTGACTACCTCTGCCATAACCTCTCACGCAGGATAGGTGAATATTCTTCGAGGACAGCCTACTGCGAGGTGATCATCAATAACGATTATAAAGGACTGTACATATTACAGGAGAAGATCAAGGCCGATGACAACAGGGTTGACGTTATCAAGATCCAACCCACTGATAACAGCCTGCCTGCACTCTCAGGCGGATTCATCACCAAAGCCGATAAAACTACCGGTGGCGATCCTGTTGCATGGACCATGTATTCATGGATTGGTTATACCATTTCCTATATCCACCATATGCCAGAACCTGAGGATGTCACCGCGCAGCAGAACAGCTATATCAAAGGCGAGTTCCTGAAGCTTGAAACGGCGGCAAAAAACTATAATTCTTCCAAAGTAAACGGCTACCCTTCCATCATCGACATACCCTCATTCATCGATTTTATGATCATGAATGAACTGGCTTCCAACGCTGATGCTTATACCTACAGCACCTTTTTTCATAAAGACAGGAACGGAAAGCTCAGGGCGGGCCCCCTGTGGGACCTCGATCTCACTTACGGCAACGATCTGTTCATGTCCGGTTTTGACAGAAGCAAAACCAATGTCTGGCAGTTTCAGGATGGCGGGAATGACGGGTCAAAGTTCTGGCGCGACCTGTTCAAAAATTCGGACTACCGGTGCTATTTTTCAAAGAGGTGGAATGAGCTGACAGCCACCGGTCAACCTCTTCACCGCGACTCCATCCATGCCTTCGTTGACCAGACAGCAGCCCTGATCGGAGAAGCGGTGTCAAGGGATTACCAGCGCTGGTCAATAACGGGAAGCTTCAGCGAACGCATCACGGCATTGAAATCGTTCATATCCGACCGCATCACCTGGATGACCGCCAACATTGGTTCGTATGCCGCCTGCAACAGCATCAGCCTCCCTCAGCTCGTCATTACCAGGATCATGTACCATCCCCCCGCAATCCCCTTACTGCCCGATGATGAGTTCGAGTTCCTGGAAATAACAAACAACGGAAGCAATACCGTTGATATGACCGGAGTATATTTCCTGGGAACAGGTTTCGTGTACCAGTTCCCCCCCGGTTTCAGGCTGGGTCCCGGCTCCCCCGTGGTGCTGGCAAGCAACGCCAATGCATTCCTGGTAGCATACGGCTTCCAGCCCTTCGGACAATTCACGCAACACCTGTCAAACAGCAGTGAACACCTCGTGCTGGCCGACGCTTTCGGCAATGTGATTGACAACGTGCACTACTCCGATTCTGCTCCCTGGCCCGATACCGACGGTAATGGCTACTATCTTAAGCTCATTGACACAGATCTTGACAACAGCCTCGCGTCAAGCTGGTTAGCCTCCGACGAAACGATCACCTCGGTTTCTGAGCTTGCGGCTGAAAACAGTATGATTATTTATCCCAATCCGGCATCCGATGTTGTGACAGTTTATACTCGCTCCCCGGTAATGAACATCCGTATTTATGATCTCCAGGGAAGGCAACGAATGGCCGCTGATAATGTTCCGGGAAAACATGCCATGGATATCTGCCGTCTCGCGGAAGGCATCTACATCGTCGAGGTGATCACACCCTCAGGCAGTTGTTTTAATAAAATGGTCAAAAACTGATCCCGGACATGGCCGTTGCTGAGCCCTCTTGAGCTGAAGGATTCGCCGGCCATCAATAGATCCCTTCTTTTTCCCTGAACCAGCTTTCTGTCGCGGAAATCTGCATGAAGTGTACCTGTGCCAAAATCCCGGCTCACCGCCCTGTTTACCCCTTGATAAAATGGCACTTTTAACTGATGGAGTATAAAACACCGCAACAGTATCCTGCATTAATTAATGAATTCCCTCTCATACAATTCAATAATTAATTACGTAAAAACAGGAATGCCTGTATTGGAACACCGGATGGTTGGCTGTGAGCATGTAATAATTGCCTTTGAATGGAACTGTCACATTCGATGGCAACAGTACAAAAATCCGGACCACACCTCTGTTGAATGGTGTATTGCTTTTCCCGCGGAACACAGGAACGAAATGATTTCTCTTCCGGTTCGACAAAGGAAGCATCGGGGGAAAAAAAGCTGCATATACAGGCAACGGTATAGCAAAATGGGGTACTCTGTAACCATGGTTCATACCTTACTCCGCACAGCTTATTTCCGGAAACGGTGATTCATCCTGTGGCGTGCCGTATGGGGTATACATGCCGGCGTTCCTGATCCTTCAATGGTTTATTAAAAAAGATGGAGGCATTGATTGCCTCCATCTTTTTTCATTCCTGCCGAATTTTAGTATCCGGGGTTTTGTATGGCTTTTTTCTCATCGGCGGTGAGGGGCCTGCCATCAGCATTGGTGATGGCATCGAGGAATGTCTGGGGTATTGGTCTGTAATAGTGTTTTTCGGTTACGTTGGGAGCCCCCTCAGGGTTATAGGCCTTTACACGTTCAATGAGCGTTTTTGTGCGCACCAGGTCTTCCCAGCGATGGAACTCACCCACCAGTTCACGGCTACGCTCGTTGAGGAGGAAACACATCAGCCGGTCGCGGGCAGTGGTGTATCCCAGTTTGGCTATGATGGCCTCATCAACGGCAGGCAGAGAACCAGGGGTGATTCCAGTGGTGATGTCCGTAGCAGCGGTGGTTTCAGCAATGTCATTCGACTCATAGTAGGAGTTTGAGTCTTCGTGCGAGTTACGTAATATACCATCGGGGTAAGAAGCCTGTCCCGTACTATTGTTGAGATAGGCTGCCCCACCGTCGGCATAGGCTGCCCTGTTTTCTCCGTCCTTGAATGCGGCGCGTGCCCTGACAAGATTGATCACATCGATCGCCTCCTGGTATTTATCCTGCCGGATCAGCGCTTCGGCCTTGATCAGGATTGTCTCCGAGACGCGTGCAAGAATACCGTCGCGGCAACCCGTCTCATAGTTATGGGTAGGACGTGACCCGTCCAGCCATTTGTTGAGGGACGGGAACCGGTTGAACACCCCGGCGGCGGCCCGCAGATGATCGCTGCCATCGGATAAGTACCGGCAGTAGGTGTGAGGAGTGGGCTTCCCGGTGAAGGGATTGAAATAATATACACCGGTATGCTTGTTCATCAATGTCGCATCCTTGTCAAAACGGGTATCCGTCTTTTTATTGATGATATAAATAATACCGAGATCACCACGGTCATAATTATAGGTGGCTCCGCCGGTATTTACATCGGTACCGGAGAGGGTGCTGGCAGTAGCCACGTTGTTCAGGTTTTGCTTTGTCCTGAACGATTTCCAGAAGCGGGAGTCGTTCTCCATATCAAACACATCGTATATAAAATCCGACGGTCTCATCCTCTGGTATTCGCGACCACCGGCAATATCACGGGTAAATCCCGTTAGGTTGTTGTACTGCGACACGAAGTACAGGTGCTGACGGTTTCCTTCCACGGCGGTGTTCTTGTTTGAAAACTGCGCCGCGAATATTATTTCCGGAAGCCCCTCATTGGCACCGTCCGACCCGGTGAATTTGAACACGTCGGAGAAATCGGGTGCCAGAGTATGGTTGCCGATCACTTCGTCGGCAAGCTGGATGCATTCGGCCAGGTCGGCAGTAATATACGATGCGTTCCAGTCGCTATTGATTTCGGAAGCCCGGTACAACAGAGCCTTTGCCAGGAAATGTGCAGCCACATCCTTATAGAGCTTGCCTTCGGCGGGCTCTTCCGCAGGGAGATCTTCATACGCAACCCTTAAATCGGCGATGATCTGGTTTACACATTCTTCTTTCGTTGCCCGCGCAAAGTATCTCTCCACCCCATCGGTGGGCTTGAGCTTCAGCACCACCGGCCCGTATTGCTGAACGAGCCTTAAGTAAGCCCATGCCCTGGCAAAGGAAGCCTCGGCAATAATAACGTCCTTCTGAGCCTCTTCAATATCCACCTTCTCAACCCTGTCGAGCACCAGGTTCGCCACACTGATCATCTTATACATATTGTCCCAGATATCATAGGCATTAGTGGTATTGATATTGATCCTTTGAATGGCAGAGCTGAGGTCGGCGGTATAATCATTCCAGTAATGGTTGCTGTTGTCTCCCCCCACGGTGAACTCATCACAGCCGTACGTGGTGGTTGAGTAGCACCATTCGAAAGTAAACAGCCACCCGAAATAATCATACAGTGCGGTCACTGCATCCTTCACCCCTTCCGGGGTATTGAAATAGTCGTAATCTCTGGTAGTCTTCAGCTCTTCATCCAGAAAGTCCTTGCTGCAGGAAACAGTACCCAAAACAGTCACTGCCACTGCCATTATTGCGATGATTATATTTTTATGTTTTTTCATATCTTGGTTCATTTACAATTTATGAAATTGACCATTCGTCTGAAATCAATCAGAATCCGACATTCAGGCCGAATACCAGACCACGGTTGAAGTAAATGGTGCCATATTCCGCGTCGCGCCATTTAATATTAGACCAGAGCATACCGGGGTTTCTTGACTGAACATAAAGTTTAATGTTCCTCACCTTCATTTTTGAAGCAACACTGCTCGGCACATTGTACGCAAGGGCGATGCTCCGTATTTTCAGGTATGAGTCATCCTTATAGTAGGTCATGGCGTACGTGTCTCCTCCAGCTTCATCCCTGAAGGGTTTCTGGTATTCCGCATCGGTGTTGTCGGGAGTCCAATAATCCACCACACGCTGATCTCCATACATTCCTGTCAGGGCTTCTCCGACAGCGGTAACGTATTTCAGGCGGCCGACAATGAACACTGACAGCTCAAAGTTCTTAAAGGAGAAATTATTATCAAGACCTACGATCCAGCGCGGACGTGTATTACCGATAACAACCCGGTCATGATTGGGAGAGATTATGGTATCATTATTCTGGTCTTTCACCTTGACCATCCCCGGCTGGAATACATGTCCATTGGCGTTGAATGCTGCCATTTTTTCCTGGTCTTCAGGGGTATCCTGCCACAGGCCCAGCCGTTCAAACGTGTACACAGATTCAATGGATTCGCCGATGAACCAGTTGTTCGCCACCATATCTTCCTTCCCATTCATCAGTTCGACGATTTCATCTCTCTGCCAGGACGCCGTGATCCTCGAGTCCCAGACAAAGCCTTTGGTATCAATGTTTACCGTCGCCAGGCTAACATCGAGGCCTTTATTTTTGGTTTTTCCGACATTAGCCAGTGTGGATGTATACCCCGATACACTTGGAAGAGCCATGGTCATAATCAGGTCGCTGGTATTGGAAGCATAGGCGTCAATAACGCCGTTTATCCGGCCTCTTAAGATTGAGAAGTCGATGCCCAGGTTATATTGTGTGGTTTTTTCCCATCCCAGCTTGGGGTTTGAAACGCTGAGTGTTGTGGTATACCCGTTGACCACCGTACCACCGAAAGCGGTCTGGATAGAGGATATTTCACCCTTGGTGTTATACTCCGTCACCGCAGCATTACCGGTTGAACCATATCCCAGGCGCAACTTCAACTGGTCGATCCAGGTGAGGTTTTTCATAAATTCCTCCTGTTCGAGTCGCCAGCCGAGAGCCACGCTGGGGAAGAACGACCATTTGTTTCCTTCTGCCAGCATGGAAGCACCGTCCCACCGGCCTGAGAACGTCAGCAGGTATTTATTGGCATAGTTATAGTTAAGGCGGCCCATATAAGAACACAACTGGCTTTCAACTAGATCCGAACTCCATCCTTCCAGGGATGACAAGGCATCCAGGTTGTACCACTTCTGGCTGGAGGTGGCAATACCTTGTCCCCTCAAATCAAACGATTCATTGGTTCTTTTCGACGCGGTTTGCAGCAGGGTGATACCAATGGTATGTGCTCCGAAGGTATTATCGTAATAGAGCAGGTTGTCAAGGGTCCATGAAAAGTCTCTGTTGCCGGTTAACCGTGCATAGGAAGAGCCACCCCTGACGATGGACTTCCCGTCGTTATATATGCCGTTCCTGTAATTGACGAAGTCGGGGCCGAAGTTTATCCTGTACTTCAATCCTTTCAGCAGGTTCACCTCGCCATACAATGATCCTATTACGCGCAAGGTTTCCCGCTGGTTTGTCGAATATTCCCATTCATTAATCACATTCGCCACCCTCGACTGTCCGCCGGGGAATGCAATAAGGTTGCCGTTGTCATCATACGGCAAAGCATAAGGGTATATCTTGGCGGCTGATCCGATAAGGTCATTGGCAAAACCCGTCATAGAACCACCGATGTTAGCCTGACCATAATCCTGGTACATCCAGGATGAGTTAACTCCGGCGCCAAAGAGGATCCATTCTTTCGGTTTCAGCTCAACACTGGTTCTCACGGTATAGCGCTGGTATTCCTGGCCTTTTGTTGTGCCCTGGTTGTCCAGGAATCCGATGGAACCATAGGCTCTCATTTTATCGGTACCACCGCTCCCGCTAAGGGTATGTTCATGGGTGATATTCGGCTGTGTAACCGCACCCATCCAGTCATAGGTCTCAAGGGCGCTGGGGTTCCATGTCCCGGTTGCCCATCCTTTCTGAATGTTGCTCCAGGCTGTGGGATCGGCAGTGAACAGTTCAATCTTCCCGTCATTTTCAAGGCTGGGCTGGTTTCCCGGTAACAGCGTGGTAGGAGCCTTGTTGTAAGCTCCCCAGCGTATAAAGTCAACATATTCTTCCACATTCATATACCGGCTACGCCAAACCAATGACTCGGAAGTGATCGTACCTGAATAGTCGAGGGTGAAAGCACCGCTTTTACCGCTCTTGGTGGTAACCAGCACCACCCCGTTTGCACCCCTGGAACCGTAGATCGCTGTTGCCGAAGCATCTTTCAAAATATCGATGGATTCGATATCCTGGGGGTTGAGTGTTTCTATCGTGCTGGAAGACAGGACAGGAACGCCATCAACAACATAGAGAGGGGTGTTGCTTGCGGTGAGGGAACGCACACCACGGATATTGATCATACCAATGGTGCCGGGACGTATGGTGGTGGTGATATCAACACCGGCAGCTTTCCCCTGCATGGATTCAAAGACGTTGTTTACCGGCCGGGCTGTCAAATCGTCCCCTGACACGGAGATCACAGCCCCCGTCAGATCACTTTTCTTCTGGGTGCCGTATCCCACAACGACAATCTCATCCAGGCCGATGATCGACTCAATCATCACCACATCGATCCGGGTCGATGTTCCGATGGTGATCTCCTGGGTTTTCATCCCGAGAAACTGAAACGTCAGCGTCTTTGCATCCTCCGGAACATCAATGGAATAATTCCCGTTGCCATCAGTTATCGTCCCCAGGGTTGTTCCTGTTACAAGCACATTTACCCCCGGTAACGGAACCCCGTCTTTATCGGTCACCCTTCCGGTGATCTGCTTTTGCTGCAACAATTCCCTCGGTACAATCACGATCAGGTTATTCTCATAGGCCCTGTATGTCAGCGGGGATTTCAGAAACATATCATCCAGTACATTGATAATGTTTTTGTTCTCCGCCCTGACATCAATAAGATTGTTCATGGCCAGCAAATCGTCGCTGTAAAAAAACCTGACGTGCGTTTGCTGCTCGATGGATTTCAGCACCTCACGGACAGGCTTGTCCTGAATATCCAGGTTGACAGTAATCTGGGAGTAAATATTAGCCCCCGCCTGCCAAACACATAAGAAGAGTATCGTCAGAGCTAGTCTCATAGTTAAAAGAATTTTTTGTATTCTTTCCCTTGGAGGAGTAAGAAATCTCAGAAGTCCTTTTTCCATAACATAGCATAATTTTAGTTGTTTAACAAGAAGAATTCCGGTTAATTAAACACAAATAGATCGGTAGAAATCAAGCGCCGGATATGACAATATCCCGCGTGTTTTACTGGGTTAGAATTATGTACGCTGGTTGTTTCTCATAGGCAGAAAGGGGTTTAGGTTAGGGATTAGGTTATCGAGTAATTATTTATGTTGATCATACAGGTTCTTGTTCAGTTCCTCGAAACTCTTGTTTTCCGACATGGTGACCGTCCTGCCTTTCAGTTTGAAGCTTATAGGGGCTGAAATGCTCATGACCTCGAGCACCTGTTCGATGGGTTCAGCAACGATGACTCCCGTGAACCGGAAGGTTTTCAACCGTTCCGATTCGAAGATGATCTGAACGTCGAAGCGTCGCTCGAGTTCAACAGAAATCTGCGACAGGGTCTGTCGTTCAAAAATCCACCGGTTCTCCTTCCATGATACCACCGGTTCCACGTTGACGTTCTCCCTGACGGTTCGCATTATAACAGCCGCTTGCCTGTTCTGAACCGGTTGAATAGGTTCCTTTTCTTCCTTCTTCACCTCTCTTTTCTCATCTGATTCTGAGTCTCCGGTGTAGAAAGTCAGCATCTGGTTGGGTTCAAGAATGGTAACCTCCCTGTTGCCGTCAGGCGTAGACGACTCAACCCTGATGGAACCGTTCACCAGGGTGGTTTCCACCTTTTTATCTTCCAAATAGGCTTTCACATTGAATTCCGTTCCCAATGCTATGACGTTCAGATAGTGGGTTTGAACAATGAACGGCCTGCCGGCATCCCTGGCTACCTTGAAATATCCTTCCCCTTCAATCCGGACAATCCGGTCATTCATACCGAACTGGCTATCATAAGTCAGGGTGCTTCCTGCATTGAGCGTAACCGTGGTCCCATCGGAAAGGGAAAACTGAGCCCGTGATCCCAGGGGCACCGATAATTCATAGATGCCTTCGCTGCTGGCAGTAACCGGTGACTTCACCCACAACCTGTGCGAGAGGATTGCACCTGCGACGAAGGCGATGATAATGACCGCAGCATACCGTAACAAGCGGCCGGCAAGAGTAAATTTCTTTTTTATGGTACCCGAATCCTTGTCCTTCCCATAACTGACTCTCTGCTTGAAATTCCAGAATCCCGTCTGTGCATTATAGCGGTATTTGCTGTCAGAAATTTTCGATACGATCCATAATTCACAGCATTCGTCGAAATAGTGTTTATGAGATATATCTTGCCTGAGCCAGTCTTCCAGTTGTGCCTTCTCTTCAGGAGTTAATTCACCTTTAATAAAACCGATAATCAGGTCATCAGCGCGATGTATGTTTTCTTCAGCGTGCATAATTCAAATGATTTAAATATGAAGACAACAAAAATGCAGGAGAGGGTGAAAGGAGACCGGTTTTTTTTCAGACGGAATCCGGGAATGATTACAGAACGAGATATTTCCCGAGTGATTCACGGAGGCGGGAGAGGGCAATCTTCATCTGTGTTTTTACCGTGTTCACCGAAATCCCCAGCTTACAGGCGATTTCAAAATATGTGTAATCTTTGTCGCGGCTGAGCTGAAATACTTCCCGGCAACCTTCAGGCAGGGATTTGACACAATTCTCGATGATCTCGATCGTCTCTTTTTCATACAATTGACCAAGAGGGTAGTTGCTGTCCCAGACGAGGGAATATACATTGGCGTCACTTAAGCGTTCCGTAGACCGGTTGATCAGTTTTGTCCGTTCAAGGTAGTTCAGCGAGGTGTTTTGAACCGCCTTGATGAGGTATGCTTTAAGGGAAGTGTTGATCTGTAACTTTTCCCTCATATTCCATATCCTGACAAACACATCGGACACAATCTCCTCAGCATCAGAAGGATTCCTTATGATGAATTCAGCAATCAGGCAAAGGAAAGTGTAATATTTCTTATAAATCTCTTCAAACACCCCGATATCCCCCTGCCGTATGCCCTCGATCAGTTTCTGTTCAGGTGATGTCATGTAAAAATCCACATGAGGTGAACTTTAAACCATTTATATACGATAAGCAACTTACATATGAGACACGCTTGTTGATATTTTCTGTTTCATGTTTCTTACAGGCGGTTTTGCCCTGTCCGGAACCCATGCCCTGTCCCACCCGCGGGGAAATGTACTTTGCCGTCTGATCCAAGCATGCTCCGGCGCTCCATCCTCCTGTTTAACCAGCGTAATCCGTTCCAGTAAAATCCTCGAACAGAAAGAAGTAACCTCACCAGGCAGGTTATGAATTTATTATCATTCAGGAATGTTGTAAAACGAAAAGAATTGTTCATATGATTCTTCCCAACACAGAGAATCATATTTGATTACAAAACAACCTGAATATGACGGCGACCGATTTTTCCCCTGTAATGGAAGATAACTTTTGGTTAATTGAAATATCCATTTCAAAGAACAAAATTGCAACTTATTGATTATGTTACATTTATAATAAACAATAAAGGATAAATTTAAAAAAACTGAATAAGAATCGCAATATAAAATGATACTGCAACTGTCAAACCAATGCTTTTTGCTGCCGGTAATATTTATATTATGGAATGGCTACAGGGGTACAATGCTCCCGTTTTCAATGGCAATAATCCTGTCTGCCATATTGTCTGTAACTATGCCGTGCGTGGCGAGAATAACCGTTACATTTCTTTCATCCCTCATATCCTTTAGATAGCGGATTATTTCATCCGCTGTTTCTTCATCCACCGAAGCGGTTGGTTCATCCGCCAGAATGATGGATGGCTGCTTAACCAGTGTCCTGATGATCGCTACCTTTTGCTGCTGCCCCACGCTGAGTTCCTCCGGCAGGTAATGCAATGTATCGGACAACTTAAATTGCTCAAAACAGGGCATTATCATCTTTTGAATTTCATTACCTGTCAATCCTTTCGGTGCCAGGGCGACTTCAATATTTTCGTAAACGGTGTAGGTTGGGAGAAGGTTCAGGCTCTGAAAAATGATCCCCACCGTGTTCGACAGCAGATCACATAACGAGGCATTATCAAGTTCATGGACAATTCTTTCGTCAATTCTTACTGTCCCTGAGGTTGGATTGATGAGGCCACCGATCAGGTTAAGCAATGTGGACTTCCCGGCGCCCGACTTGCCTTTCAGCAATACAAATTCACCTTTCTCCAGCTGCAGGTTGATATCCCTGACGGCATGGATGATCCGTTGTTTCCTCCGGTATAGCTTGTTCAGCGATATACATTCAATGTAAGGTTTATTCATCACGGGGCTTTCAAAGGATTACATGTAATTCTTTATGATGTCTCCTGCCTTGGAGCGGAGTATTTTAATGACCGGGAAGAGGCCGGCAATGAATGCTCCTGACAGCGACAGGATGTATATCAGCGGGATGCTAGCATAGTGTAGGCTGAATTCGAGGTTCTGAAAGGGAGAGTTTTCAAATCCTCTTAATATCAGGATCACACCGATGCCGATGATCAGTCCAAGGGTTACCCCGATGATCGCCTGGATAAAAGATACGATGAAGATGTGGGCGCTCAGCGTGAGGTCTGACCATCCAAGCGACTTCAGTATACCAATTTCGCGGAACCGTTCCATGAGAGCAGTAAGCTGTGTTTTTACCGAGAAAATAATCAGGAACAGAAATATCAGGAAGGTCAGTCCAATGGAAGACTTATCTATGATCGACATCACCTTGTAGGCAGGCTGATAGCAGTTATAGCTTGAAACGGCAAATTTGTACATCATGTTTCTGATGTGAGTTATCACTCTATCCTGGACGCGTGAATCGGCCACCTCCACGAGAATCACGTTCATGTCAATACTGGGAGCATTGCATTCCAGTTTTTCTTTCAGTATTGACCTTACCACATCAATAGGAGCAAAAAAATCCGGCTTTACAGGTCGTATTCCGGCATTCACGATGCCGGAGAGGATCATCCTTCCGCCAAAAATATCCAGGGTATCTCCCGGGGATAAGTTATGGGCGGCGGCAAAGGATTGTCCTGCTACCACCTCATCGGGATTCCCCGACAGGAAACGGCCGGCTACCAGGTTGGAACGGTGGCAGGCATTGGTCCTGGTAGCAATGTTGTTCGTGTCGATTCCCGCGATGGAGATTTCTGACCGGAACCGGTCGTTGTACATCTTATAGAGCAGGCACGGGGCAGCATCCTTCACCCCTTCAACATTCCTGATGGTCCGCACCATATCAGCATCCAGCATCATGGTTTTCACCCCTTCCGCAAAAACGGTGCCGTTCCCCTTGCCACTGGTGCAACAACTGATGTCTGTCGGTATATAAACAATAAAATGTGTTCCCGTGCTTTGGAGTATGCCAAACGAATCACTTTTATTGGACCCGGAAATGCAAAGAATGATAAAAATAAAAACCGAGGCAACAGTATATCCAAGTATGCTGAAAAAGGTTCTCCAAAAGTGCCTCCTGAGTTCTTTGACAATGTATTTCACCCGATGTAATGTTTTCTGTTTTCGATAGTCCTGCAATATAATAAAAACCTTTATAAAAACAGGCCTGCTGAAAATTATGGTGTATTAAGGCTTTCCCTGATGGGACGGATGGATTAAGAACTTTCATGTTATGATATTATTTCATTTGTGTTGAGGCATGCCATTGCGGAATGGACCGGGTGAGGAGCAAGACAAACCTGCCGGAGTTTGCCGTTAACGGAAGGTACGACCTCTTTTATGAAACATACTGCCTTTCCCTCCTCCCCTGTTCAACATTCTATTTCCTGTTGGCTCATCCATCAGCCCGCCCAGCCCTCGCGGTCCAGGCTCCTATATTGAATAGCTTCTGCGAGATGATTCGGCAGAATGTCTTCCGACATCTCCAGGTCGGCAATCGTCCGGGAGACTTTCAGTATGCGGTCGTAAGCCCGGGCGGAGAGCCCCAGCTTCTCCATCGCATTTTTCAGCAGTTGCTGACCGGCATTATCGATACGGCAGTAATTACGTAATAATTTCGATCCTATCTGTGCATTGCAGTATATCCCTTTCTCGTTCCTGAACCGTTCGAGCTGTACCTTTCGTGCCTTTACCACGCGTTCTCTCACCTGGTCGCTGGGCTCAGCCAGCCTGCTTTCCGATATTTTCTCGAACGGCACGGGTACCACCTCAATGTGTATGTCTATCCTGTCGAGCAGGGGTCCACTGATGCGGTTGAGGTATTTCTGTACCAGCCCCGGAGTACATACACAGGCTCTCTCGGGGTGGTTATAGTAACCGCAGGGGCAGGGATTCATACTGGCCACCAGCATGAAGGATGCCGGGTACTCAATGGCGAACTTTGCACGGGAGATAGTGATCACGCGATCCTCCAGCGGTTGACGCATCACTTCAAGTACCGTGCGTTTGAACTCAGGCAGCTCATCGAGGAAGAGCACACCGTTATGCGCCAGCGATATCTCTCCCGGCTGGGGGTAGGAGCCTCCTCCGACGAGGGCAACGTCAGAGATCGTATGATGGGGGGAGCGGAACGGTCTTCTCGTGATCAGCGAGGCATCCTTGTCAATCTTGCCGGCCACGGAATGGATCTTGGTTGTCTCCAGCGCTTCCTCGAGCGTAAGCGGCGGGATAATCGTCGGCAGGCGTTTGGCAAGCATCGTCTTTCCCGCACCGGGCGGACCTATCATGAGCAGGTTATGTCCTCCGCTGGCCGCTATTTCGAGCGCCCGTTTCACGGTCTCCTGTCCCTTCACATCGGCAAAATCCACATCGTAACGGTTCACCTGATTATAGAACTCCTGTTCAATATCCACTTCCACTTTCCCCAGCACATCCTTCCCCTGGAGGAATGCCACTACCTGGCTGATACTTTTCGCACCATACACCTCCAGTCCGCTGACCACGGCCGCCTCACGCGCATTCTGGATGGGAAGAATGAATCCCCTGAATCCCTCTTTCTGTGCCTGTATGGCAATGGGAAGGGCCCCTTTGATGGGCTGCAGGCCACCGTCAAGCGAGAGCTCACCCATGATGATGTATTCGTGCAGGCGAACGTCGGCAAGCTGCTCCGACGCAGCAAGAATACCCGTGGCAAGGGTGAGATCGTACGCCGAACCTTCCTTCCTGATGTCGGCCGGCGCCAGGTTAATGATGACCTTGTACCCTCCTGGCCATTTGTAACCCACTTGTGTAAGCGCAGATGAAATCCTGTAGCTGCTTTCCTTCACAGCATTGTCGGGTAGTCCCACAATCATGAAATTTGTCCCCTTGGATATGTTTACCTCTACCGTCACAGTAGTGGCATTGATACCGTGTACCGCACTTCCAAAGGTCTTTACCAGCATATTTAATATTATTTAATACTTTATTAATTTTATTTATTATAGCATATAATATTTTAATTTGCTATTACATATTATAAAATGTTAGTTTAATTTATTTTATCCTACCTGAGACGGCCGGCGTCCTCATCCAAATGTAACAAACATTCTCCAAACCTGGAAGAAATGCATGAATTTGCCTACTTTTGAAGCCGGACATATTACATTACCATGGCTGATATTATCCGACTTCTGTCTGATGCGGTAGCGAACCAGATTGCCGCGGGTGAGGTGATACAACGTCCGGCATCGGTACTGAAGGAATTACTGGAGAACTCCGTTGATGCGGGCGCCACGGAGGTACATGTGATCATACGCGATGCGGGTCGCAGTCTTGTCCAGGTAGTGGATAACGGATGCGGCATGTCGGAGACCGACGCCCGCATGGCTTTTGAGCGACACGCCACATCGAAGATTCGGCATGCGGACGACCTGTTTGCCATACACACCATGGGGTTCAGGGGTGAAGCCCTTGCATCCATCGCTGCCGTGGCACAGGTGGAGTTGAAGACACGGCGCCTGGAGGATGAACTGGGGACAGCCATCGTGATCCACGGTTCAAAGCTTGTTAGCCATGAAGCATGTAGCATGAATCCCGGCAGCAACTTCTCCGTTAAAAATCTCTTTTATAATGTGCCGGCACGCCGTAAGTTTCTGAAATCAGATGCCACTGAATTCCGGCATATCATCACCGAATTTCACCGGGTATGCCTGGTTTGTCCGAATATCACCTTCACCTTTCATCACAACGACACCGAGGTGTACAACCTTTTTCCCGGAGTGCTGAGGCAGCGCCTCATTACAGTGTTCGGCAAACAGCTGAACCAGGCGCTGATCCCACTGGAAACCGAAACGAGCATTGTGAGAATCAGTGGATTCATAGGCAAACCTGAGTTCGCAAAAAAAACGATGGGGGAACAGTTTTTCTTCGTTAACAACAGGTTTGTCAGGCATCCGTACCTGCAAAAAGCGATAATACAGGGCTATGAGCAGATTCTTCCTCCCGACGTTTACCCTACCTATTTCATATACCTTACGTCGGATCCCGCATTCATTGATGTGAATATCCACCCCTCGAAGACCGAGATCAAGTTTGAGGACGAGAAGGCGGTATGGCAGCTGCTCCATGCCACGGTGCGTGAAGCGATAGGCAAATATAACCTGGTGCCTTCCCTGGATTTCAACCAGGATAATGTGCCCGAAATACCCATCTTCAGGAAGAACGGGGAGGTAAAGATACCGCCAACGGGGGTGGACCATCTTTACAATCCCTTCAGCACTCAGGCGGGCAGGGCCGACAAGCCGACGATCCGTCACTGGGAAAAGGCGTTCGAGCTGCTGCGAAAGGAAAGCTCCGAAGAGCAGTCAGCACTACCGATGGAATCCGCGGATATGAAATATTTCCAGCTGAAGGGACACTATATCCTGTTATCGGTGCGATCGGGACTGATGATGATTGACCAGAAGAGGGCACACGAACGTGTACTGTTCGAGCATTACCTCAGTATCCTGGGTACCGGTAAAGTAGCTTCGCAGGCCGACCTGTTCCCGAGAACGCTGACGCTGGATCCCGCCGATCATGTCCTGATGCTTGACATGATGGACGACCTGAACCGACTGGGATTTGATATCCATGACCTGGGCCACGGCACCATTGCCGTTAACGGATATCCTTCCGATGCCGGGATACACGACCCGGCACAGGTGATCGAAACATTTCTTGAGGAGTACAAGGAGACGGGCCGCGATCCTCTGGTGACGGCACGGGAGAAGACAGCCCGTTCCATGGCTGTCGCCACCGCTATACCTTACGGGAAAGAGCTGGGGCAGGAAGAGATGAGGCAGCTGGCCGATCAGTTGTTTGCCTGTGAAGCTCCCGGCTATACCCCTTCCGGCAAGCCTACAGTGGTGATCCTGAGACTGGACGACATCGAAAAGATGTTTTAGCATGGCATGACAACTTGGCATCGTCCAAACAAGCATCCTCATTTTTTGTTATTTGGTGTGATAGTTGTAGCTTGCGTGAAAATTTACTAGAAATACTGCATCGATGGTTCAGTACAGGGCACCCGTGAGAGGTAGCACACCTCCTGTTGTTTTAAACCTGGTGATCATTAACGTACTCATGCTGTTGGTCACGTGGGTGGCGAACAACCAGTTTGGTGCCGATCTGAACCATAAGCTTGGTTTGTACTACATCGGGTCGGAACAGTTCAGGCCATTCCAGATTGCCACCCATATGTTTATGCACGGGGGATTTACACACCTTTTCTTCAACATGTTCGCATTATGGATGTTTGGGAGGGTGCTCGAGACGGTGTGGGGCGGGCAGCGCTTTCTTTTCTACTACTTTGTCACCGGAATAGGGGCGGTGGTCATTCACACCGTCGTGAATTATATTCACATTACAGCCCTCAGAAACCAGGTTTCACCGGAACAATACCAGATGGTTCTGAACGAGGGATTTGATATTATCCGTCAGTACAAGAACTACACCGATCCCGTGTTGGCCAAGCTGAACCTGGCCTTGAACATACCTGTGGTAGGCGCGTCGGGCGCTGTGTTCGGAGTGTTGCTGGCTTTCGGTATGCTGTTCCCGAATACCCAGCTCATGCTGCTGTTTCCTCCGATACCCATCAAGGCTAAATGGCTGGTAATAGGGTACGGAGGACTGGAACTCTACCTTGGTTTCGCCCAGCCGGGAAGCAACGTGGCTCATTTTGCCCACCTGGGAGGCATGCTGTTCGGATTCTTCCTTATCCTTTACTGGAATAAACGAAGGAACACATTTTATTAGGCATGTCGATCTGGGATGAAATAAAAACCACCTTCAGGCACGGCACCCATCTTACCCGGCTCATATACATTAATGTTGCCGTCTTTCTTGCCGTCAAGATAATTTACGTAATTTACTTCCTTCTTAACATCCAGGACCATGAGTATTCCCTGATCCGTTGGCTGGCAGTACCAGCTGATTTGGGCATACTCATCCGCAGGCCTTGGACCCTGGTAACATACATGTTCCTTCACGAGAACTTCCTGCATATACTGTTCAACCTCCTGTGGCTTTTCTGGTTTGGCCGTATCTTTCTGGAATACCTTGATCAGAAGAAGCTTCTGGGAGTATATATGATGGGTGGTCTGGCAGGTGCATTCCTGTACATTCTTGCCTACAACGTGTTACCCGTATTCAACAGCCTGCTGCACGAATCGGTGGCGCTGGGTGCTTCAGCAGCCGTATATGCCATCGTGATTGCCATTGCCACCTATGTACCTAACCATACCGTTTACCTGATGTTCATCGGGCCGGTAAAAATCAAGTATATTGCTTTGTTTGTCATCCTTCTTGACATACTTAGCATCGCATCGAGCAATGCGGGCGGGCATATTGCCCACCTGGGCGGTGCTGTATACGGCTACCTGTTCGCTGTTCAGTACCGGCGCGGGAATGTGGCGGGAAGATTTTTAAACCGTCTGTGGATACGGTTCACCTCAATACTGAATGGCCAGCCACGGGTGAAAGTAACATACAAACGTACCGGGAACGATTATGAATACCTTCAAAGGAAGGCAGACGAACAGAAGGAAATAGACCGGATACTGGATAAGATAGCCAAAGGCGGCTATGAATCACTGACCAGGGAAGAGAAAAACACCCTGTTCAATGCCAGTAAAAAACGTTGATA
>JAXDBV010000366.1:0-3036 GCA_034678415.1 Bacteroidales bacterium | reverse complement strand
TTTCCTCTCCCGGAACAATGGCGATCACTGGCTCCAATATCATATGCCTTCCCAGGTTCAAAACATCACTCACCCTTCCGAAACTGCCGGGAGAAGGAACAGAAAGACCGGCTGTTTCAAGCCCTTTCAGTGGCGGAAATTTGAATTGGTAATTTTTTTCACCATCAGGAATGATCTGCAGATATCCTGAGTAACCTGTACTGACAAGAAAAGGGGTGGTTTCATTTCCGGTTTTCACTGAAATATAAGGGCCCATGATCTCCCCGTACCTGAATTTCAGGATCTCTATACCATCGGGTTTATCAAGTGGCTGAAGCGAGAAACGGTATCTTCTTTCAGGGAAGTCGATCGTAAACACACACTCCCTGAAGAGGTTATATCCGAGTATACCATCGATCTCCCCCTCCCACCGTTTCACACCAACCACTATGTCGCTGAAGATCAGATCTTCAATCCTCAGTTGTTCCAGGTTGCACAGTCGGCTTTCATCGATGTGGCTCAGCACAGGCAGCGCCAGCTTATCAGCAACCCTTTCCTGGATGAGAATGCAATCTGTGCCGGTGTTGACATGAAAAAGAAAGGGGCCCTGGTCATTAAGAAAAACCCTGATCAGCGGCAGCGTGCCGGTTCCCGGCATGGGAGCTACCACCTGAGGATTGTTGAACCGTGTCTCCGCGGGGGGTTGTTTCAGCCGTTTGACCGGATCGTCAGAAGCGCTGGTCGTCACCAGGGTGAAGGCATTGCCGGCCGTCATCAGGACAGATGCAAACACGACGGAGATGATCCTGCTGTACATAAACACATGTTTTACCGGCGGTTAAATTTAATGAATTAAAAGTTAACACCCGTTGATGTAAAATAATATTGACTCATATGCGACCACGTAGAATATATCTCAACTATCGGGATGCCCTGAATAATGGTCAGTGGAGTGATACGTAACGGTAGTCCGGGCTGTCTGAATGCCTGTTCCTCAGGCATCAATATTGGCATATTTGGCATGCGTCTCGATGAACTCCCTCCTGGGTGGCACCTCATCACCCATAAGCATGGAGAAGATCCTGTCAGCTTCAGCGGCGCTTTCAATCGTTACCTGCCTGAGGGTTCTTCGGGCAGGATCCATGGTGGTTTCCCATAACTGTTCCGCATTCATCTCACCCAAGCCCTTGTAACGCTGTATCGTAACGCTGCTTTCATCGCCTCCGGCTTGTTCATTGATGAACTGCAGCCTTTCTTCCTCGTTCCAGCAGTACTTCTCAACCTTTCCCTTTTTTGCCAGGTACAGGGGCGGGGTGGCAATGTACAGGTGTCCGCGCCGGATCAGTTCCTGCATGTAACGGAAGAAGAAGGTCATGATGAGGGTGGTGATGTGGCTTCCATCCACATCGGCATCGGTCATGATCACGATCTTGTCGTACCGGAGTCCCTCGAGGTTCAGCTCCTTGCTGTCTTCCTCGGTGCCGATGGACACGCCGAGGGCCATAAAGATATTTTTCAGCTCCTCGTTCTCGAAAATCTTATGGAGCATGGCTTTCTCCACGTTCAGTATCTTACCCCTGAGCGGCAGGACAGCCTGGAAGTTACGGTCACGTCCCTGCTTTGCTGTACCTCCGGCCGAGTCACCTTCCACGAGGAAGAGCTCACATCTGGAAGGGTCGCGTTCGGCACAGTCGGCCAGCTTACCGGGCAGTCCGGAGCCCGACAGCACATTCTTCCGCTGCACCAGTTCACGGGCTTTGCGCGCGGCATGACGTGCCGTGGCCGCCAGTATCACTTTCTGCACAATGGTGCGGGCATCGCGCGGGTTCTCCTCCAGGTAGTTGGCCAGGGCAGTGCTCACCGCCTGATCAACCGCTCCCAATACATCACTGTTCCCCAGCTTGGTCTTTGTCTGCCCTTCAAACTGGGGCTCCTGAACCTTGACGGATATCACGGCTGTAAGACCTTCCCTGAAATCATCCCCGTTGATGTCGAACTTCACCTTCTGCAGCATACCCGACTTCTCGGCATAGGTCTTCAGGGTACGTGTAAGGCCACGACGGAAACCGGCCAGATGCGTTCCTCCTTCAATGGTGTTGATATTGTTTACATACGAATGAACATTCTCGGAAAAGGAAGTATTGTACTGAAGAGCTATCTCCACGGGTATATCATTCTTCTCCGAATCGAAGTGAATCACCTTCTCGGTGAGAGGCTCACGGTTCACATCCAGGTACCGGATAAACTCCTTCAGCCCTTCCGTGGAATAAAACTTCTCGCTGCGGAAATGACCTGCATTTTTTCCATTCCCGTTCCCGTTTCCGTTGCCGTTCCCGTTATTTGGATCCTGTTCACGTTGATCAATAATGCTTAACTGAATACCTTTATTGAGGAAAGACAGTTCACGAAGGCGGGAAGCAAGGATCTCAAAATGAAAATCGGTCGAGGTGAAGATGCTTTTGTCCGGCCAGAAGGTAATAATGGTACCGGCCTTCGCCGTTTCACCCGCGATCCTGACATCGCTAAGAGGCTTCCCTCTTTCATATTCCTGGACATAGATCTTACCGGAACGGTGCACCTCAGCAATCAGCTTAGACGACAGGGCATTGACACAGGACACACCCACCCCGTGAAGACCTCCTGACACTTTGTACGATTCCTTGTCAAATTTACCGCCGGCATGTAAAACCGTCATCACCACTTCCAGGGCAGATTTTTGCTCCTTTTCATGAAAATCAACGGGTATTCCCCGTCCATTGTCTTCGATGGTGATGGATCCGTCGTTATTTATCGTGACAGCAATATTGTTGCAGTACCCGGCCAGCGCCTCGTCGATAGAGTTATCAATCACCTCATATACAAGATGATGCAATCCCTTGACGCTGAGATCGCCTATGTACATCGCCGGCCGCTTTCTTACCGCTTCCAGTCCTTCAAGTACCTGAATGCTTTCTGCTGAGTAACGTTCCTTCTGTGTTACTTTCCCTTCTTTTTTACTCATTTAAATAATCTCCTTTCCTGATGTTTTTTACCCCTGGCAGGAACTCTCGTTCAATG
>JAXDBV010000365.1:0-9756 GCA_034678415.1 Bacteroidales bacterium | reverse complement strand
AGGATCACAACTGATTCACTGAAAGCCCTGACAAAGAACCTTGAAGCTGACAGAACCGTCAAGGGATTATACAGAAATCCGGATCTGATAACTTCCGACCTGTACCGGCTTCGTTCAGTGATGAATTACTGGGAACCGGTCAGTGCCACACAGATGCTGATACTGAAACAGGTTTCGGTAAAGGTAGAGAAAGCCATCCGTGGCATCAATGCATTTTTCGATAATGAGTGGAAAACCTACCGTAAGGCAGTGGAGGATGCACGGCTGAGTCCCTTCAAGTATTACGAACCGTTAAGGTGAAGAACTCATAAAAAGGCAACGGGTGTGTCGTGCCGCGTCCCTCAATGCAGGGACTCAACATGACATTTCCTGTTGCGCAGCCGATACGTCCGGCACTAATTGAATGGCTTGCTATTCTTCCACCAGTATCAGGTGGATATCAAAAATAAGCGATGAATACGGGAGGATGATTCCGACGGTTGATGTACCATAACCAAGGTATGAAGGGAAAACCACTCTTGCCTTTCCACCCTCCTTCATATAGCTTACACCTTGCTGAACACCTGAGAGGACGTAGGGAGATCCCAGCATAAATCTGTAGGGTTCATAGGTACGGTCTTCATCGTATATACCGCCTTTGATGGCCATGGTATCAACATTGGTATCGAACATGGTGCTATCTAGGAGGTATCCTACATAGTTGATTGTCACGTAATTATAGACTTTAACGCTATCTCCCGTCCCTGTTTCCATATCGAGGTAATACAATCCTGATTCTGTGGGTTCCAGCAAGGGGTAATATTTCAGCATGTATGCTTCCAGGCTATCCAGCTCTTCCTGCAGCCGTTTCTCATAATCATCATAGTCGTTGTCATTATCGAGGCATGAAGGGAGCGCGATAAGCAAAGCCAACAATGTTGTGAAAAAGATGTGATTTGTTTTCATGATACTAAACTTAAATAACCATTATTTTGATACTTCTGTCAGTTCCAGTTCGTACAGGATGGTTGCCCTTGCAGGTATTCTCTGCTGGTCACCCAGGAGGCCATGTGCCAGATGCGGCGGAAAGATAAAACGGGCTTTGTCACCTGCCCTCAGAAGAAGAATTCCTTCTTCCAGGCCGGGTTCCACACCTCCCTGTCCGATAATAAATGATCCGGGGCCTGTCTCATCGGAGGAATAGCAAACGGTACCGTCAAGAAGACTGACTCTGTAGGAAAAGGTTGCTTTCATACCGGTGCTTGCGATGGTGCCGCTTCCTTTTTCATAGACCATATACCACAACCCCGATCCGGTTTTCTTCATGTCCCATCCCATTCGTTTCACATAGTTCTCAATCACCTCTTCGTCCTTCTGCAGCAGCACCTTATTCACCTGTTCCATCATTTTCTTTCTCCGGGCATCGCCGGTATCCTGTTCAGGTGGATAGGCAGGTCTGATGCAGCAAAAGAACAAAAACTGTGCCAATAGTACCAGAAGAAAAGGTATATGTCTAAGCCATTTCATAATCCAGATCTTTCTTAAAACCAGGGAGTATGGTTCTGAATTTGGCCACCGCATCGTTCAATGTACCGGCATATTCTCCTCCGGCAGCGTTATCATGCCCTCCTCCGTTGAAGAATCGGCTGGCAAGGATGTTAACCTTGAAAGGTCCCCTGGATCGGAACGATAATTTGGTAAATCCTTTCTTTTCAAGGAACAGTACGGAGAAGTTTATTCCTTTGATGGACAGCGGGTAATTCACGAAACCCTCGGAATCGCCAATGTCAAACTGATACTTTTCCTGTTCATCCCTGCTGAGCGTTATGATGGCCGTATGATACCCATCAAAAACCTCCAGTTTGTTGTTGAGTCCGTATCCCAGCAGTCTCATACGGTTTACAGAAAAGGTATCGTATACCCTGTAATAGGCAATATCTTTATCAATTCCGAATGACAGCAACCGGGCAACGGTCTGGTAGGTTTCCGGGCGGGAGGAGTTGTAGCTGAAACATCCTGTATCGGTCATGATACCAGTAAAGAGGCATAGGGCAATATTCTTATCCAGCATGTCTGCCTTGTTCATTCTGTCGATCAGGTTGCAGATCAGTTCGGCCGTTGAGCTCACCTCCGGATCCATCAGCACGATATCATTAAACCCGGAGGGTTCAGGATGATGGTCGATGAGGATTTTTAAAGCCCCGGATGCCATCACCGATTTTTCAGCTTTACCAAGACGGTGAGGATCATTAAAATCAACGTTGAAAATAATTCCAGCCTCTTTTATGAGCGATGACGCTTTAGCAGGATCTTTATCATATTGTATAATATCTTCCTGTGCGGGCAACCATTTCAGGAAGCGGGGGAAATCGTTCGGGGTTATAACACCGGCATCATGGCCACACTTTTTCAGGAAAAGGTACAATCCAAGGGCTGATCCTATCGCATCGCCATCGGGATTGATGTGTGTGATCACGAGTATTCTTGCCGGACGGGACACGGCGGTCCAAATCCTTTCAATTATCTCCTTGTTCCTGTTTTTCAATGGTTTGTTATTGTGAATAAACGAATGGCAAAGATAAAAATTATTCCTGCAGGCCGGGGCAGCATGTAATTTTTTTATATTCGAATGGTAAAACAAGGAATACATGAGCGGAAAAATCACCTTTGCATTGATCAAGCCCAGTGCATACAGGCAGAATCATGTCGGTTCGATTCTTACCATGATCTGCCAGGCCGGTTTCAGGATACAGGCAATACGGTCGACCATGCTCTCGGTGCAGGATGCCGAAGCGTTCTACGCGGTTCACCGCAGCAAGCCCTTCTTCAACGATCTGGTTGAGTTCATGAGCTCGGGGCCGATCATTGCTATGATACTGCAGAAGGAGAATGCTGTGGAGGATTTCCGCCGGCTGATAGGGCATACCGATCCTGCCAGGGCCGAGGAAGGAACTATCAGGAAACTGTTCGCCGTCTCGGTCCAGGCAAATGCTGTCCATGGCTCAGACAGCGATGAGAATGCCGCGGCGGAAGCCGATTTTTTCTTCTCAAAGAAAGACAGGTTTCAGTGGTAGCAGGAAGGGGTACAGAACATCACCTTTCCCAACCGGCATACACCTGATCCAATGGGTCCACACTGCTGTAACATCATCCCGGATGAAACCCCTGCTGAAGTGTATTTGTTGTGTTCATTCCCGGGTGGATTTTACCGGTTACACATCCGGTTCAAGTAAACATTCAGTGCAGAAATTGGTTAGATTTAGGTATACAGCCACTATCACCGGTAATGAAAGGATGTGATGAGAAATAACTGAAGTATGATAATTGTTATATATCACCTTAATTTTTAACAAGTTACTATGTATGAGACTTTAATAGGACTAAATCCCATCCTGCTTGCCTTGCTGGCAACGTTGTTTACATGGGGTGTAACGGCACTGGGTGCATCCATGGTTTTTTTCTTCCGGTCCATCAACAAGAAAGTACTGAATTCGATGCTGGGCTTTGCCGCGGGGGTTATGATTGCCGCCAGTTTTTGGTCGCTGCTGAAGCCGGCTATTGAGATGGCGGAAGAGAACAATACCAATCCATGGGTACCCGCAGTGATCGGTTTTTTATCGGGTGGCGCTTTTCTGTACTTGGTCGACAGGATCCTTCCCCACCTGCATATGGGATTATCGATGGATAAAGCCGAAGGCATCAAAACCTCATGGCAGAGGAGTGTGCTGCTCATCTTCGCCATCACCCTTCATAACATCCCTGAAGGGTTGGCAGTCGGTGTGGCCTTCGGAGCGCTGGCATCCAATCCTGACATGGGCATCCTTGCCGGGGCTATGGCACTGGCGCTGGGCATCGGCCTCCAGAACTTCCCTGAAGGTGCGGCAGTATCCATCCCTTTGAGACGCGAAGGGTTCAGCAGGATAAAATCGTTTTTCTACGGGCAACTGTCGGGGGTGGTTGAACCTGTTGCAGGTGTGCTGGGCGCCCTGGCCGTGCTGCTGGTAACACCGCTCCTCCCCTATGCCCTGTCGTTCGCGGCAGGTGCCATGATATTTGTTGTGGTGGAGGAACTGATTCCCGAGTCGCAGACCGGCGAGGAGACCGACCTCTCGACCATCGGCGCCATGGGCGGATTTGCCACCATGATGCTGCTCGACGTGGCCTTCGGATAAAACGGGCATCCGATCCATGCCGGAAATGATCACGCGAAGAATTTTGCCAGCTACCCGTTATCTTTTATTCAGATGAGAAGCAGGGATACATCGTGACAAACCGGTGTATCGTACCGGAAGGAATCATTTCACCTGTGATTGTTGGACGGGAATCCGCCCTTTTCTTTCTTTTATCCGAGGAACTGATGTTCAATGAATATCCTGATCCCGATAAGGATAAGGATAATACCGCCGACAATCGTTAGCTTCTTCCTCCACAATCCCACGGCCTTTTTTCCCAGCAGCATACCCAGCATGGCCACGACGAAGGTAACGCTGCCAATGATAAAGGCCGAGAGGAAGATATTCATTTTCAGCAATCCGAGGCTTAATCCCACAACCAGAGCATCGATGCTTGTGGCCACTGATATACCCAGGATGAACCTGAAGGTAAAATGGTCAATGCACGGCAATTTTTCTTCCTTGGCCCTGCTGTCAATGATCATCTTACCACCAATCATCAGCAGCAGGAGGAAGGCTACCCAGTGGTCAACGTCTTCGAGTACCCGGCTGAAACTGTTCCCGACAAACCATCCTATCACCGGCATGCCGCCCTGGAACAATGCCATAAAGAATGCAACCCTGACGGCTCTGATGAACACGATGCCCGGCTGAACCAGCCCGCATGAGATGGATACGGCAAAGGTGTCGAAAGAGAGACCTAGAGCTATGATAAAAACGGTTAAAATCTCCATCATGGGTATGAAAGGAACAAAAATAGAAAAGTAAGAATGAAAGACAAAAGAAATAAAATGGATCCAGACCGGAAATTAGAATAAGGAAAGAAGAACAATTTATCAGGAGGCCAATGACTGCGATAACAGGGTATATGGTGCGCGTTGTGCCATGTTGCTTAATATTCCAGGCTTTGTTTTCTCGCGCTTCACAGCACAAGACTCGTTACTTCCGTTAGATTCAGGAATAAACATCCCTTGGTGGAATATTTTCCATCACTGTTCCGGAACCTTTTCTGTTGAGGCCACAAAACATACCATCATATGCGAGAAGGATCACATTTCAGGTTCTCAGGGCACAAGGACGATCTTCCCTCTCAGGCCCCCGTCCTCGTATTTTCTGTGTGCGGCGGTGATATGATCCAGCGGGTATGATTCAGTAATATGGGGCCGTATTCTTTTTTTCTCCACCATATCCGTCAGTGCGGCAAGGTCGTGCCTGTCGGGCCTGAGCAGCAGCCGGAAGAAACGCTGGGAACCGGTCATCCTGCAGTACATCGAACGCAGGAGTACTCCGGCCCGGCGTGACAGGCTTATGAACTTCCCTCCCTGTTTCATAAAATGTTTCATCCTGGAATACGACAAACTTCCATGCACATCGAAAATCAGGTCATATGCAGCGTATGAGCCGGTATTATCCTTCCGGTAATCAAGAACTTTATCAGCTCCTGATTTCCTGGCAAAATCCGCGTTATCGGTGCTGCAGATGCCCGTCACATTGGCGTGCATGGATTTGCCGATCTGTAGGGCAATGAAACCCACGCCTCCTGTACAACCGTTGATCAGCACATGATCGCCTGTTTTGATCTTGCCCATGTGGATGAGAGCGTTCATAGCGGTAAGGCCGGCGATGCCAATAGCTGCCGACTGCTGGTATGTCAGCATATCCGATTTTGGGTACAGGTTTTCAGGGCTTACAACTATATATTCGGCACATGCTCCTCCCCTGAGGGGATCAATAGCGCCAAACACCTCATCATCTTCAATAAAATCCTCATGAAGCGATTGTACGACAATACCGGCGAAGTCTGCGCCGGGGATCCACGGCAGTTTTCTTCCCGGAATGAACGACATGTCACCCCGCCGGATTTTACAGTCCACCGGATTAAGGGATACAGCCTTCACCCTGACCATGACCTCTCCCGGCCGGCAAACAGGCACGGGCACATCCCTCACCTGAATGACTTCCGGGCCACCATAACGATCAATTACTGCTGCCTTCATTCAGGTATATATTGTGGTTTCTTTTTCAATAATATATTTTTTTACTAAAGATCAGGCAGGCCAGGATGGTTTTTTATTCACCGGTTTTCCTCCGTTTTCCTGGAATCAGTCACCGGCCGTTGACTGCCATGTACCTTTCACGGTTTTTCTGAGCCAGTCGAACCATTCCTTCATTCCTTCTCCTGTTATTGCTGACAGGTCGAAAAACTTCAGGTGTGCATTCACCTGCAGGGCATATTTCCTGAGATGTTCCGGGTGTGAATCCACGTAGGGGAGCAGGTCGGTTTTATTGATCATGCAGATATGCGATGACTCGAACATACTCGGGTATTTCAGCGGTTTATCATCGCCTTCCGTGGTGCTGACCACCACGATACGGAATGCTTCGCCAAGGTCGAAGAGTGCGGGACAGACAAGGTTCCCTACATTTTCAATCATGAGCACCGCCTTATCGGGCACGTCCAGCTCTTTTACTGCCTGGTTCACCATATGAGCATCGAGATGACAGGCACTGCCGGTGTTCACCTGAACCACGGGGACGCCGGTGCGGTGGATCCTCTCCGCATCGATCATGGATTGCTGATCGCCCTCAATGATACAGAACAGGAACTCGTTCCTGAGAGCCAGGATGGTTTTCTCGAGGAGGGTGGTCTTGCCCGACCCGGGTGAACTTACCCAGTTGATTGCCAGGATCTTCCTGGCTTCGAAAAATCCCCTGTTCCGCTCTGCCAGCCGGTTATTCCTGTCCATGATATCCTCACCAATCATGATCCTTTTATCGTGATTATGATCGTGGTCATGACCATGATCATGCAGGTGTTCATGATCGTGTTCATGATCATGAGGATCGCTGTGGGTATGAACATGATCATAGGTATGTTCATGCTCATGGGTATGTTTTTCAGTTCCGTGTTCATGGATATGACTGTGGTTGTAGGTATGGCTGTGTTTGTCGTGCTGTCCCGGTTTTGAAATCCGTACCTTGTCATCCGGCTGACCGCATCCGCAAGTGTCGCACATCGATGTTGAATTAATGAATTATCTCAATAATTAATTACGTAATTAATCTCTTCCTGCCCGGGCTGGTGGCACATTACTCATCACGGACTTCATTCTTCCTCTTCAACAAGAATACTTTTGACACTGAGTTCCCTTCCCTGAATGATGACGGGGTTGAAACTCCTGCAGACCGGGCATTCAATGGACAGATGATCGACAGGATATACATAACCGCAGGAGGAGCATTGTGCCTTGCCAGGCAGATGGTTGATCACCAGCCTGGCCGGTTCCAGTATTGTTCCTTTCCTTGCCGATTCCCAGGCAAACTCCAGTGCTTCTTTTACCACACCGGAGAGCCGGCCTATGTCTACCACCACCTCGGTCACTCGCCCGGCTCCCCTTTCACCGGCTGTCCGGGATGCAATCCTGACAATATTCGTTGCTATGACCAGCTCATGCATATGCCATTGCTTTTCATCCTCATTTCATTGTCAAATATAGGTATTTCATTTTTTTTTGTATTTTCCCATCCGTTAATATATTATCGGGAGGGTATATATGTGTCTGGCAATTCCGGGAAAAATCATAGAGGTATACAACGGCAATGCCGGTTTGAGGATGGCAAAGGTTGATTTTGCCGGTGTGGTGAAGGAGATAAGTATCCAGTGGGTAGAGGCTGGTGTGGGGGATTATATCCTTGCCCATGCGGGCACAGCGCTGAGCCGTATCCGTGAGAAAGAAGCGCTGGAGACCCTTGATTTGTTCCGTCAGATGGGTGAACTGAACGATAAATAAGTCATCGCGCTATCAATCCTGTTAACAGGCCTCAGATGAAATATGTTGATGAATACAGGGACAGGAAGCTTGTGAAGAAGCTGGCAGGCATGATCAGGGGTGTGGTCACCCGTCCCTGGACGATCATGGAGATTTGCGGAGGTCAGACCCATGCGATCATGAGGTACGGACTGGAGGAGTATCTGCCACCCGGGCTGACCCTGGTTCACGGGCCGGGCTGCCCTGTGTGTGTCACCCCCGTGGAGATCATAGACCAGGCGATTGAACTGGTCTCACACCACGAAGTGATACTTGTGTCTTTTGGAGATATGCTGCGTGTACCGGGTTCGGGCACTGACCTCCTGGGAGCCAGAGCCGCGGGAGGTGATGTGCGGATGGTATATTCTCCCCTCGATGCGGTGGATATTGCCGTTGAGAATCCCGGCAGGAAAGTGGTGTTCTTTGCCATCGGTTTTGAGACCACTGCTCCGGCCAATGCCCTGGCGGTAAAGATGGCTGCTGCAAGAAACCTGAAAAACTTTTCCGTTCTTACCGCCAACATGCTGGTTCCACCGGCCATGCGACTAATCCTTTCGTCGCCCGGCAACAGGATACAAGCCTTCCTTGCAGCCGGGCATGTGTGTACAATAATGGGTTATGACGAATATATACCGGTGGCTGAGGAATACAATATCCCTGTGGTAGTAACCGGTTTTGAGCCGGTTGATATCCTTCAGGGCATTCTGATGGCTGTAAGACAGCTGGAAGAAGGCAGGTATGAAGTGGAGAACGCCTACCGGCGGGCAGTAACGAGGGAAGGGAATCGTTCGGCCAAAGCCATGATGAACGAGGTATTTGAAGTGACCGACCGTCAGTGGAGGGGCATTGGCAACATAGCGGCCAGTGGTCTGAAGTTACGACCCACTTACCGGGCATATGATGCCAGGCATGTCTTTCATCTGGCGGTACCGGCCGTGGAGAAACCATCGGTATGCATTGCCGGCGAAGTACTTCAGGGGAAGAAAAGGCCGTATGACTGTGCCGTTTTCGGGAAGGAATGCACACCTGATCATCCCATGGGAGCGCCCATGGTATCAACAGAAGGTACCTGCGCGGCATACTACCGGTATAAAAAACACTGAACCGCGGAACAGAAGGATACAGATAAATATTTCAGGTTAAGCTGCCCGGTGCCCATCACGGAGTATGAAAGGGTGTTGCTGGCCCATGGCGGAGGCGGTCGACTAACGCACCAGTTGATAGAGAAAATGTTCCTTCCCGAGTTCGGGAATGACTTCATCCGCCCGTTGCATGATGGCGCCATACTCCCTCCGGCAGGCCACAGGCTTGCTTTCACCACCGATTCGTATGTTGTCAAACCGATCTTCTTTCCCGGAGGAAATATTGGTGACCTGGCAGTTTACGGTACGGTGAACGACCTGGCGTGCTGTGGCGCCAAACCGCTGTATTTATCCCTGGCATTTATCATTGAAGAAGGGCTGGAGATGGAAAAGCTGTGGGAGATCGTGCGGTCGATCCGTCTCGCTGCTGAGAGAGCCGGAGTAATGGTAGTCACAGGAGATACCAAGGTGGTGGATCGCGGTAAGGGGGATGAGATCTTTATTAACACATCCGGGATAGGTATCATACCTGATGACGTGAATATCGCACCGGGGAATTGCCTGCCAGGAGACAAAGTGATCGTGAGCGGACCGATCGCCGAGCATGGCATAGCTATTCTCTCCTCACGGTCGGGGCTGAGCTTCAGTACTGCGATCAGGAGCGACAGTGCACCGTTGAACGGACTGGTGGAAATGATGCTGGGAACAACGAGG
>JAXDBV010000364.1:0-6182 GCA_034678415.1 Bacteroidales bacterium | reverse complement strand
TTCCGTATAAGGCATCTTCCCCCGAAAAAGTACTCGCCCTTCCAGTTTCAGTTGTGAAACCAATTGTTTCAATGCCGCGATCCTGTCCCCGCTGCCAATGATCAACAGCATGGCATTATCCAGATATGACATGGCCATTACCGCCTCCTCCACACCCCTGTCCTTGTTAATACCGGTACCCTGTACCACAAGGATGGGTATACCGGTTGGCAGATCGAGGTCAGCCCGCGTTTTCCGAACCCCGGGCAGCCATCGAAGCGACAGGTTCCTTACTACTTTAAACTCTGTATGGTATTCCTCTCGGTACAACCGTGCGATGGAATTATTCACGGTATATTTTACAGCTATGTTCGGAACCGTTAACTGTTCTATCCGCTTCCACACATACTTTACCCATGGCCTGTCACTGATCTCGGGAACACCCTGGAAATACTCATGACTGTCATACACCAGTGGCAGGTGTCTGAGCCTTGACACCATGTAACAGGGCAGAACCGTATCCAAGTCGTTGGCCACCATGATTCCTTTCCTGGCAAAGAGAAGATAGAAAAACAGTACTATGTTCAGGCTGGCATAAAAGAAGAAACCGCGTCTGAAAGGAAGGAGAAATCGCTTTACCGTGAAACCCGTGGTGTTCACCGACTGGCTGCCCGGCAGCCTTCTTCCCAGAAGCATAATCTCGGTCCCCGTTTTGCCCAGTGTGCCGGCTACACGCAAAATCCTCTGATCGTGCACCACATCATTTGAAACCGTGATATACATTCGTTTATCCACCTGCAGACAGTACCTGAACAGGCGAAGTTACGAAAACAATCGCCATGTTCTTTTTGGTTTATGTATATTTGAGGAAGAACGAATGAATCGATGCTCAGGTATCTTGAAAATGTTGATCTCAGCCGGATGAATACCTTTGGCATCCGCTGCCATACACGTCACCTTATCCAGTGTGATGAGGAGAAAGAACTGATACAATGGTTGGCCGTGAACGACGTGAAGGGAGAGATCATGATCCTCGGACAGGGCAGCAATATCCTTTTCACCAGGGATTATCCAGGAACAATCATTCAGTATACCGGGCAAGGATTTACTGCTTCCTTCAGTGATCCCGGTCATGTGATCGTTGATGCCCGCGGAGGAATGGTCTGGGACCATCTTGTGGAAGCCTGTGTGAACAACGGCTGGGGCGGTATTGAAAACCTGTCCCTGATTCCCGGTCTGACCGGTGCTGCACCGGTACAGAACATCGGGGCATACGGATGCGAGGTAAAAGATGTCATTGAGGAAGTCAGAGCGGTAAGCCTGGAAAACGGTGAGCATTTCTTCTTTGATAATAAGGCTTGCAGGTTCGGATATCGTGACAGCATTTTCAAAACCACTTACAGGAACAAACTGCTGATCACTTCTGTAAAACTGAAGCTTTCGACGTCGCCCCTGTTTAACACCAGCTACGGAAACCTGCAGACTGAACTGGCTAAGACAGGGCCTCCAAGCCTGAAGAATATCCGGCAGGCTGTGATCAATACCAGGCGCAATAAACTGCCCGACCCGCATGTGCTGGGAAATGCCGGCAGCTTCTTTAAAAACCCGGTAGTCCCAAAATCACAGGCCGATGAACTCCTCAGATCCTACCCGGGCATGCCTGTTTATCCATGCGGTGATGAACGGCAGAAGCTGTCGGCCGCCTGGCTGATCGATACCTGCGGGTGGAAAGGCAAAAAGAAGGGTGACGCCGGAGTGCATGAGAAACAAGCGCTGGTGATCGTCAATTACGGAAATGCCGCAGGAACGGACATCCTCGCGCTCGCTGAAACGATCAGCAAATCCGTGTTTGAACAATTCGGAGTACGCCTGGAACGTGAAGTTACCGTGGTGTGAAAGAGTTCAGTAAAGGATTACCTACCGGAACACTGCCAAGAATATACTGTACCGGTTCTTTCCCGAAAATGAGGAGAGCCTTCTGTTTCTTCTCTCAGGCGGGAATGATCAGCTCTTTGCATACATCCACGGTGGAATCCGACTTGTAGTCTATGCTGAATCCCCGCTTCTCGAACATCCTGAGCATCCTGTAGTTATCGCTCGAAGTCTGGGCAACAAACTTCTTGAGGTTCCATTTTTGGGCTATGTCCATACAATAATCAGTGAGTATACTCCCCAGTTCCTTATTCTGCCATGCATCCGTTATTAACACGGCATATTCAACCGTCTCATGGTCAGGGTCAGCGATCAAACGGCCAATGCCGATGATCCGTGGCTTGCCGTCTTCGTTGACAAGGGCTACAATGGCAATCTCCCGGTTATAGTCAATGTAACAGTAGCGGGTTGCCACCTCGTGCGAATCCCAGTGAAAGAAGTGCCGGAAACGGGAATAGATCGATACTTTTGAACAGCTTCTCAAGAACTCCAGCCATAAAGGTTCATCCTCAGGTTTGATCGGTCTGAACAGTATCTCCCTGTCCTGAAGCATCCTCCTCTGTATATATTTTTCCGGATAAGGATGCAATGCCAGGTGCGGATAGGCATCCGTACCCGGATAAACCGTATTAAAATCAGCGATAATACGGGCATCCAGAGCGATCACCGTATCCGAAGTGACCAGCAGGGGATTTATATCCAGCTCAATGATTTCAGGATAGTCGGCAGCCAGGTAGGAAAGGCGGATAATGATTTCAATCAGCCGGTCAATGTTTTTTTGTTTTGAACCCCGGTAACCGGCGAGCAAAGGATATATCCTGAGTTTCTCGAGCATCAGGCGTGCCAGGCGTTCGTTCAGGGGGGGAAAACCCAGGCAGCGGTCGTTGAACAGCTCAGCACCTGTTCCGCCCATCCCCGTCAACATCACTGTACCAAAAACCGGGTCACGTTTTATACCCAGGATCATCTCAACGGCTTCCTTTGATGAGATCATCGGCTGGACAGTGACTCCTTCAATCCGTGCGTGGGGCACCTTCGATCTTACCATGGTCATGATCGTCTCAAACCCTGCTTTTACCATCTTACCCGTTCCCAGGTTGAGCATCACCCCGCCCACATCACTTTTATGGGTGATGTCGGGCGACTGAATTTTCAAAACAACCGGGTAGCCCATCTCCCTGGCATATATCACCGCTTCAGCGGCAGTACCTGCAATCCGGGGCATGGTAACCGGTATTCCATACGACCGCAACAGGCGTTTCGACAGTTCCTCCGACAGCAACGGCTCCGACGGATGAATGCTGTTCAGGAAATCGATCCTCACTTTTTCACGATCGTATTCAAACTCTAAAGGAATATCACGGGGTGTCTCATATAATGTTTGAAGGTTCGAAGCATACTGTACCAATGTCATAAATGAACGGATCGCCTGTTCGGGGGTCTGATATGCCGGTATACCTGCTGAATTGAGGATATTGATCCCTTCATGCATCATTTTGCCTCCCACCCAGGCAGCAAGGATCAGTTTGCCGGATGTCTCACCCAGTTTAACCATCTCATTGGCTATGGCGGTTGGGTTAGTCATGGCCTGGGGTGTGACGATGACAAGCAGGGCATCCACACCGGGATCATCCAGGACGATCTGTGCCGCCTTGCTGATCCTCTTCGCACGGGCATCGCCCAGCACATCCACGGGATTACGGTGTGACCATGACTCAGGCAGGTTCTCATTCAATGCCTTCATAGTCATCTCATTAAGGCCGGCCAGCCGGCCGTGCATTTCCAGCAGTGCATCGGTAGCCATGACACCAGGGCCACCGGCATTGGTTATTATCCCGAGATTAGGGCCTTTAGGAATCTTGTTCTTCCCTATCAGTGCTGCACAGTCGAAAATATCGCCGATGTCATACACGCGGATCAGACCCGCTCTTTCAAAGGCGGCATCATAAACGGCATCCTCAGAAGCCATCGCACCGGTGTGTGAAGCGGCTGCCTGTGCCGACTCGGCAAAACGACCGGCCTTGTATACAATGATCGGCTTCTGACGCGCAAAAGAACGTGCCGCCGTCATAAACTGACGAGCCCGGCTGATCGATTCAATATACAGGATGATCGAATGCGTGTTCTCATCCTCTCCCAAAAAATCAATCAGATCGGCAAAATCAACATCCATATTGTTCCCCACGGAGATGAAATGGGAAAACCCTATATCCTTCTCCATAGCATAATCGAGAACCGATGTGCATAAAGCTCCCGATTGGCTGATAAAGGCAATATTCCCAGCCTTGGGCATCGCCGCTGCAAAACTGGCATTCAGCTTATTCCCGGGTGAAATCACACCCAGGCAGTTCGGACCCAGGATACGCATGCTGCTGTATGCCTTTAGTTCCTGTAACACCCGCTCCTCAAGAAGCCTGCCCTGCTCACCCGTCTCCCTGAAACCGGCCGACATGATGATGATCCCCGAAACACCGGCCTCACCACACTCCCTCACTTTATCAGGCACCATTGACGCCGCTGTACAGATAATAACCAGATCGGGAGTCCTTGGTACACTCTTCAGATCCCTGTAACACGGGAAACCCATCATCGCTTCCAGGTTGGGATTGACAGGATACACCACCCCGCGAAAGCCCCCGCTGACCAGATTGCTCAACGTCTTTCCACTGACACTGTTCGGATTGGAAGAAATCTCAACAATCGCTATTCTCCGGGGATTGAAGAATACATCAAGGTTGTGAACATTCATTTACGAAAATATTATGGGAGAATATAAAATAGCCTTCATGAAAAGATGCATCGTGCAGAAAGAAACCGTTGAACTATTGTTAGTGATATGCCGCTAATGTACAAATTTTTAGCATCTTCAACGGTGTTGAATAAATCACGGGCAAAACAACAGGAAGACCAGGGATATGACACGTACAGGCTTCATACTGCCAGCGTATCCCCCACGAAAACCGAAAGCAAAGGCCGATAACCATAACAAAATGAAGTCCGTTCCGAACAGGCTTTTTACTATCTTCCCCGGAGATCAACCGGGGTTATATTTGGGTTTACCCAGCAACTGCATGACCGTCACACGCTGACAGGTCGTACCCGGTCGTAAAACCGTTCCCGTCTGCCACTGATGTTTACAATCCGGGGAGCCCGTTTCTAAACATCAGATAATTCAATTCATACAATGTTGTTAAATAATGTGTAATATGCATGAATAATTTGATAAAGGACTTTAATATTAGTAAGGCTAACATTTAATTATTGATCATTATATTTAACATTATTTATATTAGCTTAATATATATTTATTTCTATATAAATTATATGAAACTATTTATTATTTATACGAAATAACAATTGAATATTATTCATATCATTCGTGAGAAGATAATACCTGTTCACTCCATGATCCTGTTCCGGTTCAGTGCCTGGCGGTATTTCCGTGCATACATATTGTGCTGTTCCAGGGTGCGCGAGAAATGGTGATAACCTGAGAAATCATCCTTTGCACAGAAATAGTAGTAATCATGTTTTTCCGCATTCAGCACGCTTTCGAGCGCCGCGATGGAAGGTATTCGGATGGGGCCGGGCGGAAGGCCCCTGGTTTTATATGTATTGTATGGAGAGTCGATCTGCAGCTGTTTTGTCAGCACGCGCCTGATGGTGAAATCACCGATGGCAAACTTGATGGTGGGGTCGGCCTGGAGCGGGATATCCTTTCGTAACCTGTTCAGGTAAACACCGGCAATGGCGGGCTTTTCATCATCAAATACGGTCTCTTCATCCACGATGGAAGCCAGGGTGCTCACATCGATGCGGCTCAGTCCCTGTTTCTCGGCCTTTTCATCCCTGGTATCATTCCAGAACCTTTTATATTCGGTCATCATCCTGTCAAAGAATTCTTCCGCCGAGGTGTTCCACCAGAACTCATATGTGTTGGGGATGAAATAAGCCGGCAAGGTTTCAGGGGTGATCTTACGGGAAGAGAGGAAATTCCTGTCGGTCAGCAATCCTATTATGTCCGACGAATCCGCTTCTATCTGTCGGCCAACGGTCCCTGCCAGCTGGTTCAGCGAACGCACACTGGTAAAGGTTACGGTAACGGGCTCCTGTCTTCCCGACCGCAGGAGGTTGATCAGCGCATTGTTGCTCATGCCGTTGCTGATCAGGTACCGCCCCGCATGCACATGCCTCGGATAATTCTTCTTCTCTGCAAGCCATACAAAGGTCCGCTCGTTCTTCAGCCACCCCCCCTCCGACAGGATCGACCT
>JAXDBV010000363.1:0-28141 GCA_034678415.1 Bacteroidales bacterium | reverse complement strand
GATTGCCCACAACAGGTTCATGTTCCTGTTCAGCGCGAGATGATCGGTACCGAACCACAGCAGGGTGAGGAACCAGCCGAACAGGCCGATGAGGCTGAACAGAACCATGTCGAACCATACAGTATATTTCCTTCTCCAGATATCAATGACGGTAAGGATGGCGAATACTGCAAGCAACCCCCACAGGATTTCAGCCGGTCCTGGTGAGCCCAAATGTCCTTCCACAACAGGCGGTGCTTCATAGAGGGTTGCTACCCCGGAAGTGATAAACTGTCGTTCGCCGTTGTCAAGGGGGAGGTATGCATGGTTGAAAAGATCAAGGATGAAATCGGGCAGGAACATGTATTCCACCGGAGTAGCTATCCTGCTGGCAAGGGTTCCCAGAAGGATATCGATTCCAAAATCGATCCACTTCATATGACGGATATACGGATCGATCAGCTGGCGGAAGCTCAGTTGTTCATGGTAACTGCCGGTATCGAAGGCCAGGCTGTCATGAAGGCTCTGAACAATGATATCCCTTACACGGGTGGCGCAGTTGTCAAAAAAGAAATCGTAACGGTAAAACCTGTTTTCCGGTTTATAATTGACCAACAGTCTGTCAAGCAGTTCCTCTTTCTGGGCAAGGGTAAGGTTCAGTTTCTGTTCGAAAATAGACCGGTCTTCTTCAATGTACACCTGTTCAAAGGCCTGATAGGAGGAGACCGACAGCATATAATTCAGGCGCCCTTTGACGAATTTGCGATAGAAGTGCGGGGTTTCAAAATCAAATGTGCCGTAATTAAAAACGATATCCAGCTTCCGTTGCGGATCGGTAACCCGTATGGCAGTATGGCCGAAAACAGAGTACAGCTCAGTTCCGGGAGAACAGGTAAGGATACTGATCTGTGATGATGGGGTTAGCTCGATTGATGAAGGGAACACAGGCCTGACCAAGAGAAAAAGCAAAATAAATATCCCTGATACCTGCTTCATGTTATTTTTTTTACAATAATAATGGATTATATAAAGCAATGGGATGATGGAACATTTTTTTTGTAGAGTTACCGGAAAATACCTGCACCGATGTTGTAATTGACGATTGTTTTTTGAACTTTGTTTTCACATCCTGTTCCTATGCATGTAAGAGCGAAGAAAAGACTTGGACAGCATTTCCTCACCGATCATAATATTGCCCGGAAGATAGCCTGCAGCCTCCGTATGAAAGGTACTGTTATTGAAGTAGGACCAGGAACAGGGATGCTTACCCGATACCTCATGGAGAGACAGGACCTGGATCTTTACCTGGTTGAAGTGGACAAGGAATCGGTCGATTATTTGATCTCTATGGAACCCCGGTTGAGAAAAAGGATCATTCATGCCGATATTCTCGAATTCAATCCCGCCATACTCCCTCCGGGAGAGCTGGGAATCATCGGTAATTTTCCTTATAATATATCGAGTCAGATATTTTTTAAGATCCTTGAACACAGGCAGCGCATATGTGAGGTTGTGTGCATGGTGCAAAGGGAGGTAGCTGAGAGGATATCTGCCCGTGCCGGTTCACGGACCTATGGGATCCTGAGCGTCTTGCTGCAGGCTTTCTTCAATATTGAATATCTTTTCAGTGTTAGTGAAAAGGTTTTTTATCCCATGCCCCGGGTGAAGTCAGCGGTCATCCGTCTGGAGAGGAAAGCGAAACAAAGGTTGTCGTGTGATGAGGAGTGGTTCTTCAGGCTGGTAAAGACCGCATTTAACCAGCGGCGAAAGACACTGAGGAACTCTTTAAAGGGGATTATTACTGCCGGATGTCCGCAGGATCCGGTGTTTTCGCTCAGGCCCGAACAGCTGGATGTTGATCAGTTTGTGAGGCTGGCGACCCTTCTTTCTCCCGGCAGCCCGGGTGTTTGAGCCGTACTGACGACTCTCAGAAAGTAGTTGCAATGGCCTTCACAGGATCGAGCCGTGAGGCTGAGAGGGCAGGAGCATACCCCGAAATAATCCCAACGACGGCTGAAATAGTCAGACCAAGAAGAATATTGCCTGCCGTGAGCGAGATCGACAGGTCGAAGCTCCGGTTTATGATGAGGGTGCCGCAAAAAACGATGATCAGTCCGATGATACCGCCCATCAGGGAAAGGATGACCGATTCATAGAGGAACTGGCCAAGGATGAACCGTCGTTTTGCACCCAGCGCTTTTTGTATGCCGATGATATGCGTCCTCTCCTTCACCGAGACAAACATGATGTTCGCTATTCCAAATCCGCCGACAAGGATGGAAAACCCACCGATAATGGCACCGCCGAGGTTGATAACCGAAAAAATGGACTGGACACCCTTTTCAAGAATACTTGCCCTGTTGAGTGTGAAATTATCCTTGGTGGCAGGTTTGAGCCTTCGTATCGATCGCATGATAACACGCAGCTCCTCGTTCAGTTCATCCACACTGATTCCCTCCCTGGCCTTGACCATGATGTTCGGACCCAAGTCATCATTCCGTATATTCACCAGGTTTTTTACAAAATTAACGGGAAGTAGTATCATATTGTCAAGTCCTTCATCGCTGATTCCGCCCTTTCCTTCCTTTGCCACAACACCAATCACGATAATCTTTCGGCCGGAACTAACAATCTCCTTGCCTATCGGATCGATATCGCCAAACAGCTTTTTTGCCAGCTCATTACCGATCACTGCCACATTGCGGCCTGCGTTCGATTCAAAAGGGGAGAAATACCTTCCTTTCTCAAACTCGATGGTTCTGATCTTCTCCAGTTCGTGGGAGGTGATCCACAGGGTTACATCTTCCGCCACGTTTTTCTGATACATCACATTCCTGCGCGCATACAGTGAAAAGGCGACGGCCTCAGCGTAGCGTGAACGTTTCTTCACCTCCTCATATTCCTCGATGGTTGGCACAGGCCATCGGCGAATCTCCCACCAGGCAAAATCTTCCGTGGCCATCCACGGCCATTTATCAATATAAACCACGTTATCCCCCAGGGATGCTATGCTCTCATGGATAGCCTTCTCCATCCAGTCAAGAACGGTGAATACGGTTATGATGGCAAATATCCCAATGGTTAGCCCCAAGAGGGTTAGCAAGGTTCTCAACTTGTTCACCACAACAGAATGAATCGCAAACATTAATCCTTCCCTGAACAGCCGGAGTTGAATCATTGGATGAATTTTTCTGCAAATTAATGACAATTTTGTTCCTGAGAGATACTTTTATGCGTAAAAATGGATGGTTGTTTGTAACCCGGTGATTTTACTTCCCTACTTTTTTGGTTTTAACATTTTTTAATACCTATTTTTACACTCTTCTTCAAGCAATCGTTAACAAACCTCAATTGTATGCTGCATGGCTGAAATGAAAAAGATAACATCGGTTCTTGTTTCGGTATATTATAAAGATCGTCTTGAGCAGTTGGTGAGGCTGCTGCATGACAACAAGGTAGCCATTTATTCCACGGGAGGTACCGGATCATTCATTGAACAGCTGGGGCTTCCTGTCCTGGCGGTGGAAGACCTGACGGGATATCCTTCCATCCTGGGGGGCAGGGTAAAAACCCTCCATCCTAAAGTGTTCGGCGGGATACTCGGCCGGCAGAACCTTGTCTCCGACAGGGATGAAATGAAAAAATATGGTATCCCTCCCATTGACATGGTGGTGGTTGATCTGTATCCTTTCTCCGAAACCGTGGCATCCGGTGCCACGGAAGAAGAGATCATTGAGAAGATAGATATTGGTGGCATCTCACTCATTCGTGCGGCTGCAAAAAATTTCCGGGATGTCCTGATCGTGTCGCACAAGAGCCAGTATGATGAAGTATACAGCCTGTTGAAGGAGAACCGGTGCCACACATCCCTGGAAGACAGGAAACGTTATGCTGCCATGGCTTTTCATGTTTCGTCGGAATATGATACCGCCATTTTCAATTTCTTTAACAAGGACGGGCATCTGCATATATTCAAGGAGTCGATGAGTGTTGGCAGGCAGCTGAGGTATGGTGAAAACCCGCATCAGCAAGGCTGGTTCTTTGGTGACTTCGATACTTTTTTTGACCAATTGCAGGGGAAGGAGATCTCATACAACAATCTCCTGGATATTGATGCTGCTGTGACCTTGATGAGGGAATTCGAAGAAACCACCTTTGCCGTTCTGAAGCATAATAATGCCTGCGGGTGTGCTTCCCGTCCCGTTCTGGTCGATGCCTGGCGCGCTGCCCTGGCCGGCGATCCGGTATCTGCCTATGGCGGTATACTTATTACCAACGTGGAGATGGATGCAGCCACGGCAGCCGAGGTGGACAAGATCTTTTTCGAGGTGATGATCGCTCCTTCCTATTCCCCGAAAGCTCTGGACATCCTGAAGCAGAAAAAGAACCGGATCATCCTGGTACAGAAAAAACATGATCTGCCTGCCCGGCAATACCGCACCGTCCTTCATGGTGTGATCATGCAGGATCGTGACACAAAAATGGAAACGCAGCAGGATCTGCAATGTATCACAACGGTAGCTCCTGGACCACGGGAAACGGAAGACTTGTTGTTCGCCAACAAAATTGTGAAACATACAAAATCGAACACCATTGTATTGGTTAAGGATAAGCAATTGATTGGCAGCGGTATGGGACAGACCAACCGGGTTGATGCACTGCGTCAGGCTCTGGACAGGGCAGAATCGTTTCATTTCAGCACCCGGGATGCTGTGATGGCATCGGATGCATTCTTCCCTTTTGCCGATTCCGTTGAGATAGCATGGAAAGCGGGAATACAAAGTATCATTCAACCCGGTGGATCGATCAGGGATAAGGAATCTATCGATTTCTGCAACCAGCACAACATGGCAATGGTATTCACCGGTATACGGCATTTTAAACACTAAATATCATTATTTTTGTATTTGATTTAAGAACCGTTTATGGGATTGTTTTCGATTTTCACTCAGGAGCTGGCCATGGATTTGGGAACGGCCAATACTACCATCATTCATAATGACAAGATTGTGGTGGATGAACCCTCTATTGTAGCTATTGACCAGACCACGGGCCGGCTGATTGCCATTGGTGAAACAGCCCGGCAGATGCACGGAAAGACCCATGAGAACATAAAGACCATCCGCCCCTTGAGAGACGGGGTGATTGCGGATTTTAATGCCGCGGAACAGATGATACGGGGAATGATAAAAATGATTAATAGTAAACCCAAACTGTTCACCCCTTCCCTTAGAATGGTGGTATGCATCCCCTCCGGCAGCACCGAGGTGGAGATCAGGGCTGTGCGTGACTCGTCGGAGCATGCTGGCGGCAGGGATGTGTTTATGATTTATGAGCCCATGGCCGCTGCCATCGGTATCGGCCTCGACGTGGAAGCGCCAACCGGCTGTATGGTGGTGGATATAGGAGGAGGCACAACCGAGGTGGCCGTCATTGCCCTCGGCGGTATCGTCTGTAATAAATCCATCCGTGTGGCCGGTGACGTGTTTACTGCCGATATACAGGCTTATATGCGTCACCAGCACAATATCAAGATTGGTGAACGTACCGCCGAGGATATTAAAATCATCGTGGGCTCCGCTCTTCCCGATCTGGATGAACCTCCACCCGACTATATCGTCAGGGGACCCAACCTGATGACTGCACTTCCCATTGAAATACCTATCTCGTACCAGGAAATAGCGCATTGCCTTGATAAATCTATCTCGAAGGTTGAAACCGCTATCCTCGGCGTGCTTGAGCAGACCCCTCCTGAACTGTACGCCGACATCGTAAGTACAGGTATCTACCTTGCCGGCGGAGGAGCACTGCTCAGGGGTATCGATAAACGGTTCACCGAAAAAATCAACATCCCTTTTCATATTGCCGAGGATCCTCTCCATGCCGTTGCACGTGGCACAGGTGTGGCCCTGAAAAATGTTGATAAATTCAAATTTCTTATGAGATAAGAGACACCTGGAGAAGCATGTCATGAGAAACCTCATACAATTTATCATCCGATACAATTTTGTGTTGCTGTTTCTCATCCTCGAAACCTTTGCTCTTGCCTTGCTTTTCCAGAAGAACGACTATCACCGTTCATGGTTTGTTAATACAGCACAAACCTTTACGGGATGGTACTATGAAAGGATAGGGAATGCCAATAAATACCTGGGGCTGAGAAAGGTCAACCTGGAACTGGCCCGGGAGAATACCCTGTTGAGAAATGAGCTTGACAAAGCTTATAAATCGGAGGAGGTTTTTTTCTATTCCGTTCACGATTCAGCCCGCCGTCAACGTTATTATTATACACCAGCCCGGGTGATCAACAACTCGGTAAATAAACGGCAGAACTTTCTCACGCTGAATAAGGGGAGCCTTGATGGCATCAGGGAGGAAATGGGCGTGATTAGCAGTAAGGGCGTGGTGGGGATTGTGGTGGGTCTGTCTCCTCATTTCTCAGGCGTCATCAGCCTGCTGAATACCGATTTTAGGATCAGTGCCAAGCTAAAAAAGAATGATTACTTCGGATCCCTTTCGTGGCCGGGAAGAGATTACCGTTATGTGATGCTTTCCGAGATACCCCATCACGTGGAAGTCGATGTGGGGGATACGGTTGTCACCAGCGGTTATTCGGCCATCTTTCCTGAAGGAGTGCTGATCGGAACCGTGGAGGATTTCTCGGTAACGGGCGGCAGTTTTCTTGAAATCAGGGTTAAGCTGAGCATCGATTTCAGGAATGTCTCGCACGTGGAAGTGGTTAGCAATCTTCGCCGTGATGAACAGCTCGAACTGGAAAAAAGAATAAGTCAATGATCGAGTCGCTGTTGAAATATGTCTTGATGTTTTTTGTGCTGGTATTATTCCAGGTACTGATCCTGAATAACATACAGTTCGGTGGGTATATGAATCCTTACCTGTATGTCCTGTTCATTCTTCTCCTTCCCTTTGAAACACCTGTCTGGCTGCAGCTTATCCTGGGCTTTCTTCTCGGGATCATCATTGATATGTTCGCACGAACGCTCGGTATGCACACCTCAGCCACGGTGTTCATGGCTTTTATGCGTCCGTTTGTACTCAACTATTTTGCCCCGAGGGATGGTTACGAATCCGGTTCCTTCCCCAGGTTATTCTATTTTGGATTCAACTGGTTCCTGAAGTATGCTCTTATCCTGGTGTTCCTCCACCATTGTTTTCTTTTTTATATTGAAATATTCAGATTGAGTGAATTTTTCCTGACCCTGTTACGGGTGATGGCAAGTACCCTGCTGACCATGGTATTTATTATGTTAAGTCAGTATGTCGTCTTCCGAAAATGATGATACGACTGTATTAGTCCTGGTATGAACCCTTTTTCACAGAGAAGATATGTAATCATTGGTCTGTTCCTGATGGTGGTTTTTCTCTATCTGGGACGTTTGTTCCAATTGCAGGTACTGGATAAGACCTACCGCCTTACGGCCAGCAATAATGTATTGCGTTATGTCACCCAGTACCCGGCGCGGGGGCTGATCTTTGACCGCAGGGGTGAGCTCATGGTGTACAATGAGGCTGCTTATGACATGATGATCAATCCTATGCAAATCGCTCCGTTTGACACTGCCGAGTTTTGCCGTCTTCTCAAGGTTCAAAAGAACGAGGTGATTGAGGGCATCAAAAAAGCCAGGAGCTACTCCCTGTACAAACCGTCCATATTGATCCGGCAGATATCTGCTGAGACCTATGCGCTCTTTCAGGAAAAAATGTTCAGGTTCCCGGGTTTCTTCGTCCAGCCCCGTACCCTGAGAAAGTATTCAAAAAATATTGCTGCCCACCTGCTGGGGTATGTGGGGGAGGTAGACGACAAGATCATGGCTGAGGATCCGTATTACAGCATGGGTGACTATATCGGGATCAGCGGTGTGGAAAGAACATACGAGAAAGCCCTGCGGGGACAGAAAGGAGTGAACATATACCTGGTGGATGTGCATAATCGCATCATGGGCAGCTATCTTAACGGGAAGTACGACACTACCGCCGTGATTGGCAAGAATATTACCCTTACCATTGATGCCGGGCTGCAGGAGTATGGTGAATCACTGATGAAGAATAAAATGGGGAGCATCGTGGCCATTGAACCTTCCACCGGCGAGATACTGGCGCTGGTTTCTTCCCCTTCCTACGATCCGTCCATACTGGTGGGCCGGATAAGAACAGGGAATTTTATTCAGTTGAGCCAGGATACCTTGAAGCCCCTGTTTAACCGTGCTCTGATGGCCCAATACCCACCGGGTTCCACCTTCAAGGTAGTGAATGCCCTGATAGGCCTACAGGAAAATGTCGTGAACTATCATACTCTCTATTCCTGTAATTATGGCTATCAGGCGGGAGCGATCACCGTAGGATGTCATGCACACGCATCACCGCTGAACCTGCCGCAGGCCATACAGAATTCATGCAACGCTTATTTCTGTAATGTATACAGAAGTATCCTCGATAACCCGAAATATACCTCTATCCATGAGTCGTTCACGGTATGGAGGAACTATGTATTGTCTTTCGGGTTCGGTGACGTCCTTGGCAGTGATTTCCCTAACGAGCTGAAAGGTAATGTCCCGGAGGTGTCTTATTACAACCGGTATTTTGGTGAGAAGGGATGGAAGTCGCTTACCGTGATCTCCATGGCTATCGGTCAGGGTGAGTTGCTGATTACGCCCCTGCAGATGGCGAACCTGGCGGCCACTATCGCCAACCGCGGGTACTACTGCGTTCCCCATGTGCTGAAAAGTGTGGAGGATATGCGAAACATCCCTGCGAGCTTACTGGAAAAGCATCAAACGTTGATTGATTCGGCGCATTTCAATATTGCCGTCGAAGGGATGTACCAGGCGGTGAATGGAGCGCCCGGATCGGGCAGCACGGCCCGTATTGCCCAGGTTCCGGGTGTGGAAGTATGTGGCAAAACCGGAACGGCACAGAATCCTTTTGGACTGGAACACTCTGTGTTCCTCGCTTTTGCCCCCAGGAATAATCCCCGGATCGCCATGGCCGTGTACGTGGAAAACGCCGGATGGGGAGCCAGTTATGCCGCCCCCATCGCCAGCCTCATGATTGAAAAATATCTGAACGATACGATCAGCCGCGAATACCTCGAACAATACATATTGAACACCAACATGATAACAAAGAAGTGAGAAACAGCATTCATAGAACCAATACCTGGAAAAATATCGACTGGATAACCGTGATCCTGTTCCTGATAATGGTTATCCTGGGCTGGATCAATATTTACTCGGTCGAGTATAACGAATCGGAAAATAACCTGTTCTCCTTCTCCGAGCGGTATGGCAAACAGTTTGTCTGGATACTCCTTTCCTTTATCCTTGCATCCGTCATCCTGGTTACCGATGCCAAGTTCTATTCATTCTTTGCTTACCTCATATACGGGCTGATCATCCTCTGTCTCCTGCTGGTATTACTGGTCGGCCAGGAAATACACGGATCCAGGTCGTGGTTTGTTATCGGATCAGTGCAGATCCAACCGTCTGAATTTGCCAAATTTGCCACCATCCTGGCATTGTCGAGATACATGAGCACCTTTAATTTCAGGATACACACACCACGGTCGCTTCTGACCATTACCACCATCATTCTGTTGCCTGCGGCACTGATCCTGCTTCAGCCGGATACAGGTTCGTCGATCATCTTTATTGCGCTGGTACTGGTACTCTTCAGGGAAGGCTTATCCGTCACCGCCTTGCTGTTCATGCTGCTGGCCATCCTCCTCTTCATCCTGACACTGATACTGCCCAAACTGGTTCTGATCCTGTTCCTGATCCCCATCGCTTTTATCGCCTTCTGGTTCATGGTGAGGAATCCGAAATATGTCATGGTAGGAGGATTGATCATGGCCGGATGTGTGGGAATACTCTGGGTGATGAATGTCCTGTTTCACATGGATATCTCCCACTATTTCATCGTTATCGGCGGCATACTCATGGCCGGCTTATTTTATGCCTACTTCATATTTCGCTATCGCATCCGGTACGCGAGCCTGATATTCCTCTTCCTGATCTTCTCCGTTTTTTACACATTTTCCGTTGATTATGTGTTTCACAGGGTACTCAGTCCATACCAGCAGAAAAGGATCAATGTGCTCCTCAACATCCAGTCGGATCCCTTTGGCGACGGCTATAACGTGAACCAGTCGAAAATAGCGATCGGGTCGGGCGGCTTTGCCGGGAAAGGATTTCTGAACGGGACACAAACAAAGTTCAAGTTTGTCCCCGAACAGAGCACGGATTTTATTTTTTGTACGGTAGGTGAGGAATGGGGATTTATAGGTACCACTACTGTCCTGGCATTATTCACATTCCTCCTGCTCAGGATATTGATGCTGGCTGAAAAACAACGATCGTCATTCAGCAGGATCTATGGATATGGTGTGTTCAGCATTTTCTTTGCCCACATGGTCATTAATATAGGCATGACCATAGGCTTGTCACCGGTTATTGGAATACCGTTGCCATTCTTCAGTTACGGAGGGTCATCCCTCTGGGCCTTCACTATTCTCCTCTTTATCTTCATCAGGCTGGACGGCAGTAGGACAGAGCTGGTCGGTTGATCATGGCCTGGGAATAACAATATCCATCTTCTTTTCAATATGACTGATCAGGGATGGAAAGTACGTCAGGAATTCCTTGTGAAACAGTTTATAATCATTCTTCAGGATCTCAATCGCTCCAAGCGTCTCCGCCGGTAGTGAAGTACGGTTGCTCATCCTGTATAATACGCTTTCGATTCCCTCAACAGACTGGTACCCTTCCAACCAGCTGTTGATCACAAAAAAGGGCACCATTTGCTTGAAATCGCCGGGTATAACAGAGTAATACTTCAGTGCAATCCGGTTAAAGCCATCAATGAAATCCTGCAAAGGTATGGTTGAGAACCGTTCCCATTCAACCGACAGGAAATGATCATAGAACACATCAATGATGATGCCCGTGTACCGTTTCGACTTGATCTTCAGGTGTGATTTGCTCTTCTGAACCACGGGATGTGAATCGGTGTAATGATCAATCTCACGGTGGATGAGTATCCCTTTCATGATGTTCAAGGGATATTTCTGATAATCCCTGCCCTTTACATAATCACCGATAAAGTTCCCGATCTTGATCTCCTCATGATCGCCGGACATATATATATGTGCCAGAAAATTCAATGCATGACGGTTTAATAATACCTGTGAACCGGTGCCCTAATTTAATGATATTCACGAAAACAGCCGAATGTTAATCAACATTGACCGGTAAAAGTCTCCCATATGGATTTCTAATCAATTCATACATATTGCTAAACATCTTTTCCGGGTTCGTGTGTACAGGCTAATAATTTACCTTTGTGGATTAAAATTAATGTTTGAATGTATGACAAAGAAAAAGGTGATCATTCTCGGTGCTGCAGGGAGAGACTTCCACAATTTCAATACGTATTTTCGTGGGAATTCCCATTACGATGTGGTGGCATTTACTGCCACTCAGATCCCGGATATTGATGACAGGAAGTATCCTGCCGAACTGGCCGGTGATCTGTATCCTTCCGGTATTCCAATTTATGCCGAGGAAGAATTACCTCGTCTTATCAGGGAATGGAAGGTTGACGATTGTATATTTTCCTACAGCGATATTCCTTACAACAAGGTGATGGCGGTGGGCGCCATTGTCAACGCTGCCGGTGCCAATTTCGTCCTCCTTGGGCCCAACGACACACAGATCAAGAGCACCAAACCGGTGATTGCCGTCTGTGCAGTACGAACCGGTTGCGGTAAAAGCCAGACCTCACGCAAGGTGATCGAATTGCTCATGAGCCGTGGAATAAAGGTGGTGGCGGTACGTCACCCTATGCCTTACGGGAACCTCAGTGAACAGAAAGTCCAGCGGTTCGCCGATATTAACGACCTGCATAAACACCATTGCACCGTTGAGGAGATGGAAGAATACGAACCTCATGTGGTGAGGGGAAATGTGATTTATGCCGGCGTTGATTACGAAGCGATCCTGCGTGAGGCTGAGAAGGATCCTAAGGGATGCGATGTGATCTTGTGGGACGGGGGAAATAATGATTTCTCCTTCTATACACCCGATCTCATGATCACTGTTACGGATCCACTGCGTGCAGGCCACGAACTGGGCTATTACCCGGGGGAGGTAACCCTTCGCCTGGCTAATGTGGTCATCATCAACAAGATAGATAGTGCAGACCCCCAGTCCATACAGATCGTACGTGAGAATATTGAGAAAGTGAACCCCGCCGCGGTGGTGATCGATGCCGCTTCGCCCATACGGGTTGATAACCCGCAGGTGATAAAAGGAAAAAGGGTGCTGGTAATCGAAGACGGCCCAACCCTGACTCACGGTGAGATGAAAATAGGGGCCGGTGTCGTGGCTGCCAGGAAATTCGGAGCTGGCGCACTTATCGATCCCAGGCCATTCATCGTTGGACGACTGAAGGAGACCTTCGCAACTTACCCTGCTATTGGAACTCTCCTCCCTGCCATGGGCTATGGTAAAGAACAGCTTGCCGACCTGGAAACGACTGTGAATAATACCGACTGTGATGCAGTGGTGATTGGTACCCCTATTGACCTGAGCCGGGTGATAAAGATCAGGAAACCCCATACCCGTGTATTCTACGACCTGCAGGAAATAGGCTATCCAACCATGACAGAAGTGCTCGATGATTTTATTAAACGTCACTCGCTGAAATAGCTGCTTCCTGTGCGTGGAGCGGGACGATCCTTCTCCGCTATTTCAACCGTTTCCATAGTTCCTGGCCTTCCTTTTCAAAGCCGGGCTTGCCCAGGAGAGCAAACATATTCTTTTTGTAGGCTTCCACCCCCGGCTGGTCGAAAGGATTGACTCCCAAGGCATAACCGCTTACAGCGCAAGCTTTCTCAAAGAAATAGATTAGCTGGCCAAGGCTGTATTCGCTGATGCGCTCTATCTCAATACTGATATTGGGGACACCACCGTCGATGTGGGCGATCAATGCGCCCATCTCCGCCATCTTGTTCACTTCATCAATTCTCTTCCCCGCGAGGTAGTTCAGCTGGTCGAGGTTATTCTTGTCCCGGGGTATCACCAGCTTATTTTCCGGTTCCTTCACCGAGATCACCGTCTCAAAAATATTCCTCAGTCCTTCCTGGATATATTGTCCCAGCGAATGCAGATCGGTGGTAAAGTCGACGCTGGCCGGAAAGATCCCTTTGCCTTCCTTCCCCTCACTCTCCCCGAACAGCTGCTTCCACCACTCTGAAAAGAAGTGCAGCTTTGGCTGGTAGTTCACAAGTATTTCCGTTGTTTTTCCTTTCCTGTATAGGGCGTTGCGTGCTGCTGCATAGCGGGCGGCCGGATTATGTGGGAAGGCTGTATCCGGACCGGTCAGTTCTTCCATGCGTTGTGCACCCTTCACCAAGTTCTTAATGTCAAAACCGGCCATGGCAATGGGGATGAGTCCCACGGGGGTGAGTACACTGTACCGCCCGCCGATATCGTCGGGGATGACAAACGTGGTATATCCCTCTTTACCGGCCATCTGACGGAGCGCTCCCTTGCTCCTGTCGGTGATGGCAATGATCCGTTTCCTTGCCGTTTCAATACCCTCCCGTTCTTCAAGATGGTTCTTCAGTATACGGAAGGCAATGGCCGGTTCGGTAGTGGTTCCGGATTTGGAGATAACCACGATACCGTACGACATGTGATCGAGCAGTTCCAGCAGGTCGACCATGTAATCCTCACTGAGGTTCTGGCCGGCAAACAACACCAGGGGATACTGACCCGGCATGATCAGATGGCTGAAGGTGTGCGACAGAGCCTCGATCACACATTTGGCGCCAAGATAGGATCCTCCGATACCCACGACCACCAGCAGGTCAATCTCTTCCTTCCATTCCGACGCCAGGCGCGTGATTCGTTCCAGCTCTTCTCCAGTGACCGATGAAGGCAGGTTGAGCCAGCCAAGAAAATCACTACCCCTGCCTGTCCTGGCATGCATGGCTTCCAAATGCTGCATGATGACCGGCTCCTGGCTCGCGATCTCTTCCTCTGAAATAAAAGGAACCAGGTGTTTTGTGATAATGTTCAGGTTTTCCATGGTGTTGATATTCTTGATGTTAGTTGATCAGTTCGGACAAGCGCCGGAATTCAACCGCCGGTGAACCTTCTTTAAATAATATGTTGTTGACCGCCTCAACAATAGGAAGGGATACCTGGTATTGCCGGTTTATGTCCATAACGGGCTGCACGGCATAATATCCTTCCGCAACCATATTCATCTCCACCCGTGCGGCACGGATACTGTATCCTTTTCCTATCATGGTCCCAAAGATACGATTCCTGCTGAATTGTGAATAGGCTGTAACAATAAGATCTCCCAGGTATGCAGAACATTTGATATCACGGAGGACCGGATAGACGCTGTGGAGGAAGTTCTTCATTTCCTGCGCCGCATTAGCCACCAGCACCGCCAGGAAATTGTCTCCATAGCCTAACCCGTGAGCAATGCCTACCGCCATAGCATAAATGTTCTTCATCACTGCAGCATATTCCATCCCGGCAACATCATCACTGATAGCTGTCCTGACATAATGACAACGAAACAGGTGAGCAATCTCAACAGCAGTAGCGCTGTTACGGCAGGCTATGGTGAGATAGGTCAGGCGCTCCAGCGCCACCTCCTCGGAGTGCGAAGGTCCCGTAATCATACAGTAGTCAACGGGATCCACATTCCATACCCTGCTGAAATAATCCGACAGGATCAGTTTATGACCGGGAATAATCCCCTTGACGGCTGATACTACCCTTTTTTGCTTCAGACATATGTTGGCAGCGGCTAGCACATCGTGGAGGAAAGCGGAAGGAATGGCAAATATCAATATGTCTCCTTCCCGGATCGTATCATTCAGGTTATCATGAAATGCGATCCTGCCGGTGTCGAGGAGTATTGAACTGAGGTAATTGGGATTGTGATGATACTTTTTTATGAAGTCAATATTCTCACGGTTGCGCATGTACCAGTGGATACGGTTATTGTTCTGCAGCAACACCTTTGTCAGAGCCGTTCCCCAGCTCCCCCCGCCAATCATGGCAATGCGTTTTTTTCCGGTCATGGTAATTTATCTTCTTCTTGATATCAGGTACAGGTTCATATAGTGTCTCAGGATCTTTTCATCATACTTTGTACAGAACCATAAAAAAAATCGGGCCTCTGAGTGCCGATCAGAACGGTCTTGCCCGAGTACAGCATAAAGCGGATTCCACTGTTTCCGCTCACACTGTATGCAATATCATTCCTGCTCTTTCTCTTGATGCCCCATCCGCCATATTCCTTCAGCGGGTGAAAGATCACCTTCTCACAGGTCTTGATTTCCGGCTGTGTTATCACCCTGAACTTTCCCTGGAACAGGGTGAAACGGTAATAAACACCGTCATTGCGGACTTCTGTTATCATCCGGATCCGGAAAAAAAGGATTGTCATAACGATGATGACCACGGCAATGATGATCAGTCCCGGATCACTGGCGGGATTTGTGCCGAAAGGCTTGTTGAGGATGACTTGCTGTATGATACCGGCCAGCCACAGGATATTCATCCCTGAGAAGAGAATGATCAGTATGGGCTGACGGAAAGCTTGTTGTTCCCTATAAAGTAACTTGCTCATGTGCAATATGTTTGTCGTTTTATCCTCTGAATGGCTGTTTGCTACTTTAAACAAACTGTTAATCTCCTGCTTTCACATCCGGTACCAGGATTCTCCGACAAATCGGATCAGGTCGATCGTGCCGGCCTTTTTCCATATTGTATGTAAGGAACCATCGATATGGAAGGCTGTTAAGCTTCATGTCATGTATATGCTTACGAAAAAGCGCAGGGACCTTGTCTTCATAACCTGAAGGATTTATAAATACCATCGGGTAAGAAATCATGGCTGCCGGGATCGTATAAACAGTGTAGAAATAACCGAATGTCATCCGGAATAATTGCATTATTTTGACTACATTTAATCTCATTACACCCCTAAAATTACAAAAATGTTACGCCACCTGTTGACTATTACGCTCTTTCTCCTGTTCACCTTCCCGGGGAACTCACAAGATACTCTCGCCCCGGCCAGGTTACGGCCGTCAATCCATCAGTCGGGAATCTGGTCAGTGAACCTGTCCCCGAATTATGTTTATCATGTCAACGGACGATCATTGATCACCGGAGGGGTTGATGTTGAATTGTTCCTTCTGCCGCGGCTGAGCATGAATGGCACCTTCATGCTGGGTGATGATTATATGCATATGAATCCCGGGATCATCGGGATTTTTCTCATAAAGCTACTTTTATCCGGAGGAATGGGCATAGGATTCGGCGATGAATACGGAACCGACCTGGAAGGATGTCTTGCTTCACTCGCCCTGATGATCCTCAGCTTCGAGAGCCTGTCATACCACATATACCTTACCCGGTCTTCCGACATTGCTCCCTATTTCAGCCTCATGCGCCTGAAATCACAGGATTTGGAAACAGGGGAGTCTTATGTTTACTATTGTGCCGGGATCAAATACCAGCAGCTGCTCGGCAAACGGTTCGTTCTTTCACCCTATGTTGAATACGACAGGTCGTATGGTAAGAACGATTCATGGGTTATTACCGGCCTGCGCATCGGATACAATATTTTCAGATAAGAATACCGGATGCCCGCTCATCACCCAAAGGGCTGACACAACCATCGATGCACTAATGACCGGAACTTCACCGGTTATTTTCGTTACCGTGAACCTCCAATATTGATCCTGTTCCATTGGTAGAAGCGTGTTATCGCCTTGCGGAGCGTAACCAATTGATCTGTCTGACGTATAATTATATTATGCCTGTTTAACAAACAGGATCATGAAAACGCCGAAACTCCTCTTATCCCTTTTCTTCCCTTTTGTGCTCATCATGTCTTCCTGCCAAAAGGATGATGATACTGATTCCGATGTGGTGAGTATTGAAGGCGATATTGATGCGGCCACCACCTGGGACGGTGATAAGGTTTATGTGATCAGGGCCGGTGATTTTCGTGTGAAAAGCACTCTGACCATTCAGGCCGGTGCTGTCATCAAGTTTCATCCGTCGAGGGGAGCGTACCTAACGCTTGATGGCTCAGGGATCATCGTTGCCCGGGGTACAGCCGACAGACCTGTCATCTTTACTTCTTACAGGGACGACGAAAACGGGGGCGATACCAATAAGGATGACGGTACCACTCAGCCCGGGAGGAAGGACTGGGGATGTGTAAGCACCAACGGTCGCAACGGTTCGGTTTTTGAATATTGCCGGTTTTTATATGGAGGGAACGGCACAAATACCAGCTCCCTGTCCATCGGATCAGGGTCGGTCGCCACTGTCAGGTATTGCCTGTTTGCCCATAACGACGGTGGTGATGCCTCAGGCCGGTATGGGGCTCTCGATGCATCAGGGGCGGGAGCAGGCACCGTGATACAGAATAATGTTTTTTTTGATAATATCCAACCTCTTTCCGTCAATGACCAGTTTGACCTGGATCATTCAAACCTGTTTCATAATCCTGATAATGTGTCGGTAATCAACCAGTATAACGGTATCTTTGTATATACTACTGCTGTCGCTTCCGCGCTGTCATGGGGAGAAGACGAAGTGCCTTACGTGATTGATGATGCAGACTGGCAGATTGATGCGGAAGGGACTCTCACCCTGGCTGATCATGTGGTACTGAAATTCAAAGCGGGAAGTTATCTCTTCCTGGTCCAGGGCCCTGCTGCACTGAATAATTATGACGGAACGGACGTGTTCTTTACCTCCTGGAGAGATGATGCCCACGGAGGTGATACCAACGGCGACCGTAATGCCACCACACCCGCAAACAACGACTGGGGGGGAATTTATAATTCCATCAGCGGCACATGGATGACGTGGGTGAATATATTGTACGACAGTATTTAACCATTACCCTGTGCTTTGCCCTCAGAATGATGCATACAGGCAGTAATTACGTAATTAATTATTGAATTCCCTCCGTAAAAAATTATATAATTTTTGTACGATTGTTTCCTGAGTCAGGGAAACGGATTATTTCAGTCTTCATAATTCCTGCGAAATGACCGTCTTCCTCCGTTCACCGCATCGGCATCCATGGCCCACATACCGCGGCCGTGCGTCGCAATGACAATAATATTATCCCTCGGGTGGATGATGAGATCATGCACATAGGTGGAAGCCAGGTTGCCCAGCACCTTCCAGGATGCCCCTCCATCCTTGCTTACATATACCCCCACATCGGTCCCCACATATAGGATATTCCTGTCAACAGGATCCTCGCGTATGACATTCACCGGGCCCAGTGGGATATTCCCCGAAATATCCTTCCATGTTTTACCTGAGTCGGTTGATTTCCACACGTAAGGTGCGGCATCATCATCCCGTTTACCGTTTTGGGTGAGGTATACCGTAGTCATATCATACCGGGAGGCAACGATGTGCGAAATCCATTTATTCCTGGCCAGGCCGGCGGTGATTTCCGTCCAGGTCTTGCCACCGTCACGGGTAACATGAGCACGACAGTCGTCGGTACCGGCGTATATCAACCCGTATTTCAGAGGTGATTCCGAAAGGGAAAAGATGGTCTGATAGGGGATATCTCCCGATGTTTCCGGGTTGTTGTAGCTGAGGTCAGGACTGATTCTTTCCCATGTGTCACCCCGGTCAGTGGAACGGAAGACATACTGCATGCCAAGGTAAATGATATTGGGATTATGGGATGACAGGATGAATGGGGCTATCCATTGTCCGCGCAGGGGAGGTTCATCAGGGAATACCCTGGGAACGATCATTTTCATGCCCTGTCGTCCTTCCCTGCTCAGGTCGCTGCGGTAGATATTTCCATAGAATCCTGAGGCATAGACAATATTGGGGTTTTCCGGATCGATGGCATGACTGCTTCCTTCTCCGCCCGGAGCCCAGTCGAAAGGCTGGGCAGGTATTTTATCCCTTCCATAGCGGAGGTCGACCACGCCGCTCATACTACCATGATCCTGTATGGATCCGTATACCCGGAACGGTTCCGACATGTCGAAGGTAATATTGAAGAACTGGACGGCCGGCAGGTTATCGGTGAAACAGCGCCAGCTGGCCCCCTTATCATACGAGACGCACACCCCGCCATCGTTGGCGTTAAAAAGGTAGGAGGAGTTGCCGGGATCGATCCACAGGCCGTGATGATCCACATGCATCCCTTCCAGGCGCCTGAAAGTTTTTCCTCCATCGGTTGACACATTCAGGAACAGGCCCATGGTATAGATGGTGTTCTCATCGTTCGGATCCACGCGTATCTGTCCGAAGACCCATCCATAGGTTGCCGAGAGGTTCTCCATGTACTGCTTCATCTCGTCGGTCAGTCCGCTGACCTGTACCCACGAGTCTGCCCCGTTGCCGGTACGGTAAACGGTGGCACCCTTGATGATTCCGCCCCTGGGCCTGCCATATGCATCGGTTTCGGTGTCGTCATAGGATCGTGAAATTTCATAATTATCGATAAAAGCATAGAGTACATCGGGATTTGAGCGGGCGATATCGATTCCGATGCGGCCTCTGAATTTTGCTTCGGGCAACCCGCTGTTCACCGGTTTCCAGGTCTTACCGCCATCGGTGGTTTTCATGATCCCGCTGCCCCGGTAGCCCTCCTCATTCCTCGGGTCGTTCCATTTCTTGCGTATTCTCTGCCAGAAGGCGGCATACAGTACGCGGCTGTCACGGGGGTTCATCACCAGGTCAATGGAGCCGGTCATATCATCAACAAAACAGATTTTTTCCCATGATTCCCCTCCGTCGATAGTTTTGAAAACACCCCTGTCAGCATTACGTGTCCATTCTCTTCCCGAAGCGGCCACATAAACAATGTTGCTGTTTGCCGGATCAACGAGGATACGTGCAATGGTACCACTGTTTTCCAGCCCTTTGTGTTGCCATGTCTTTCCGCCGTCTGCGGTTTTGTATATACCGGCGCCCGTCTGCGAGCTTCTGAAGATATTGGCTTCGCCGGTTCCCACCCATAACACCTCCGGGTTCGAAGGATCAAGGGCGATATCCCCGATGGCGGTAGAGGCAGCCTGCTCAAAAATGGGCACCCATGTGGTGCCTTCATTTACGGTTTTCCATACCCCTCCTGAGGCCGTTCCGGCATAGAGGGTATAGCTTTTCCCTTTGGGTGATACCACCTCCACATCGGTGCATCGGCCGCTGATATTGGTCGGGCCAAGGAATTGCCATGCCAGGTCTTTGAAGGGCGATGACTCCTTCATACTCTGATGCTCATCGAACAGCTGCAACCTCACCCGGCCGTCAGTAACGGGCTTTTTCTGGGCAACGGCAGGGAGACCCATGACCAGCAGTGTAATGATCACTGCCGTCAGGACGAATGACAGAATGGTTCTTTTCATGAATGGATAGCTATTAAAACTTCGTACGGATTACCCGGTGTTTAATTCAGGAAGAAAGATATGAATCTTTACACAAAAAACATGATAAAAAACCTGTTACAGGAACAGTTTCATGTGTTGGAATGATGGAAGTGAAAGGTTAACACGGCAGGTGTTATCAGGAAGGGATGATCCCTACGGATACCGCTCATAATCGGTTACGGGTGATAGTAAGGCGGTTTGATGCCTGCAAAGACCAGATACTGACGCTTCGTTCTCAACAGGTGTATATTCAGCCTGATGTTGACGATATAGAAAATACGGAATGCCAGGTCGGAAAGAAAATTCTTCCTCCGCATCTGCCTTAACCAGTTCGGGTAGTTCCTGAATCCCCTGATGACATTGATCGTTATATCATCCTGGTTGGTAAGTGTGAGCTTGTTGACCGGGAATTCCCTGAGGTAGTTGTCCAGTTTCCAATGGTGGAGAACCATTTTCTTTTTCCAGAATTTTTTTCCTGCCACCGCTTTTATCCTTTTGGTCAGCACATCGGCGATGAGGAACTGCCCTCCGGGTTTGAGCACCCTGTGGAGCTCTTTCAGGAAGGAGGGTTTGTCCGGGTAATGAAACGCACTTTCAATATTGAGAACCACATCAAAGCCTTCATTATCGATATGTTTCAGGCTCTGGGCATCATCCACAAGGAATCGGGCATTTTCAATGCCCATGCTCTCCTTCTGCCTGTTGGCAATGGCAATGTTTTCCGAACTGAGATCAACCCCGGTGATGTTGGCAGGCATGTACTTCCTGAGAATATACATGCTTTGCACACCATTCCCGCAGCCGATTTCAAGGATCCTCTTGTTTTTCACATCCCCCAGCTTCGATATGCAAAAATCGGTCAGGTTGGTCTGCGACTGGAGAAAGGTGTCGCTGTCACTCATATACAGGGGATAATGAAGCATAGTGTATTCTTCATTGATCCTCCATAACGCCTGGTTCATGGCTTTATAATAACCGCCGGAACTTAAACCGGACCGTACTAATCGAATTGCCTGGGAAATGATGTTCATGGATCGCTGGAGGAGGTTTGTTCTCGCTTCTTCAGCAAAGTAACATATAATTTCCCGGAATATTATGTGATGTTCATATTTTATGATCCCGGCTACCTGTTATCTTGTCACTAATGGCCGTTACAAAGCGACGGCACAGAAATGATTGCACGAAGTGAATGCAGAGGTGTCAATATATCTCGGGGACAAATGTCTGTTCGGTGATGGGTGGACGGATATATCCTTCTTTACTGATGGGAGGCAATGTATATTTTTTCGTTTTGATGTCCCCATAGGGTATCTTTGAGAGGAGGTGGGCAATACAGTTCAGCCGTGCCCTTCGTTTATCATCCGCCTGTACCACATACCAGGGGCTCACCCTTGTATCAGTATAGGCGAACATTTCATCCTTGGCTTTTGAATATTCAACCCATTTGTTTCTTGACACCAGGTCCATTTCACTGAATTTCCATCGTTTCAGAGGGTCATTGATCCTTTCGATGAACCGTTTTTCCTGTTCATCGTCGTTTACCGAGAACCAGTATTTAATTAGGATGATGCCGGAATGGATGAGCATCTCCTCGAAGCGGGGGCATGAGCGCAGGAAGTCGTGGTATTCTTCATCGGTACAAAAGCCCATAACCCGTTCCACACCGGCCCTGTTATACCATGAACGGTCGAACAGGACGATCTCTCCTCCCGCAGGCAGGTGGGCGACATACCGCTGGAAGTACCATTGTGTTTTTTCCTTTTCGGTGGGTATGCCCAGTGCCACCACGCGGCACACGCGGGGATTGAGATGCTGGGTGATATACTTGATCACCCCTCCCTTGCCCGAGGCATCACGTCCTTCAAACAGCACCACCACTTTCAGCTTCTTCTCCTTCACCCAGTCATGCATCCTGACCAGCTCAACCTGCAGCCTGGTAAGCTCTTCAAGAAAATGCTCCTTGTCCATCTTCTTCCTGTGCGAAAGATTTCTATCCTTTCCCGTCAACCGGTGATTCTCAGAATGCTTTTTGTGAGGTTTATGTCCCATGGACCTGTGGATGGACTCTTCTGACGAAAGTTAAGAAAAAAAATGTATAAGGATGGCTTCGGGAGTGAAAACGTTTTATGCAGGTGCTGAAAAATTGCCGGCAAACGATCTTCTGTTGTCGTGTCAGGATGCTGGGAATGATGCATCAGGATATAAAAGATTTGCCGGAGAGAAGGTTTATCCCCGAAGCGTAAGGTTGCGATGACAGGATAGTGGGTCAGGAGAACGGATTTCTTGCGTATGATAATCCCCTCAAGCCTGATGCCGGAGGTTTTACGCCCGGTGAAACCGCACTGGTGGAAAACAAGAAACCTTTTCCGGTTACATCTTCTGTATCAGCAGCCAGGTATCGGAATATTTTGGAAATGCTTCCCTAATGCGTTTGATTTCAGCCCGTGCAGTATTGATGTTATCCGTACCCATTACGGCCACGCGGATGAGTCCCTCTGCATTCCGGAGGAGGGTGGAAGTGAATCCATCTCCCGAGATCTGTTCCTGGTACCTGGAGGCATTATCAGGGTTACGGAAACTGCCGATAATCACAAAGTATCTGTATGGGTCCGGCGGAGTTTCATTGACAGGAACCAGTTTCTCCTCCACTTCGACGATTGGTGGCTCTGCCGGTTGTTCTTTCACCTCCGGTACGTCGGATACCACGGTCTCAGGCATCTGTGCGGGCGTATGTTTCCCGCTTTTCTTCACACCTCCGCAGGAAGTGGTAAGGAGGGCGATGATCATAAGAAAAATAATGGTCGGCTTCATCATGCGCGGATAATTATATTATGACGACTTCAAATGTATTCAAAAATTCACAGATAACCGCCTTCGCTCTGAAAATCAGTATTACATTCGCAATTAGCGGTTATTTCCGATGCTGGTAGTTCATTTACACCAATAAGATGAAACCGAAAATAGGCAGGATTTTAAAATGGCACAGGAAGGCAAGCACGAGAAAAGGCCTGTTCATCTTCATCAATATTCTTTTAATAAGTAATGTTCACATCACCGGCCAGGAAAACAAGGCTGAAGGGAATATTGAAAGTACGGTGATATCTTTTCTTGAGAGCAGGATGTACCGGTGGTGTGACATGAATATTCCTTATTCAGACGGGCAGGTGGTGTATGATCTGATCATAAAGAACCACTATACACGGGCCCTGGAGATCGGCACGTCGACAGGTCATTCGGCAATATGGATAGCATTGGCGCTGAGCACGACGGGAGGCAGGTTGATAACCGTCGAGATCGATGAAGGCCGTTACAAGGAAGCAGTGGAAAACTTCAGAGAGGCCGGTGTGGCCGGATTCATCGATGCCCGGCTGGTGGATGCTCGTGAGCTCGTCCCCGCCCAGGATGATCCCTTCGATTTTGTGTTCTGCGACGCCGATAAGAACCGGGATAAACAGTACTTCATGGCAATCCTGCCCAAATTGACAACCGGCGGATGTTTTGCCGCACATAATGTTGGCGGTATGAGAGGTTACGGGGATGTCACTGACTTCCTGGAATATGTCAGGAAGATGCCGAATATGGAAACGGTTATTATCCCTTCAAGCAAGGCTGGAATATCGGTAAGTAAAAAAATAAGATAGCAAAACACTTCCTGATATTCAGGATAATATTTTTAATATCAAATGAATTATTGTACCTTCGCAGCCGTTATAGATTTTTTGGATCCGCACTTCTTCTGATCTGCTCACCTGTAAATTCTATACAAACAGTAAATTTTATTTTTTCACTTTTAATTCATTGTATGAATATTTTTGTAGCAAAGCTAAGTTCTGCCACTACGAGCGAGGACTTAAGAGAATTATTTGAGGAGTATGGCAAAGTGACCTCCGCAAATGTAATCACTGACAGGGTAACCGGTTATTCAAGGTTATTTGGTTTTATTGAGATGGAAGATGACGAAAAAGCGAACAATGCCATCAGGGAACTGAATGATTGCGAATATGACGGATGCAGGATCGTGGTAAAAAAAGCCAGGCCAAAGGGTGAGGCAAGCCGTAAAGGCAATATGACATACCGTAGCAGGTACTAAGCGGCATAGCCGTTTCATTATAGTAAAGGCTGCTCTGATGTGCAGCCTTTACTGTTATATGGGCTTATGTTCAGGTACCGAACATTTTCCTGTTACAGGTAACCGGTCATCGATAATTTCAGCCAGTTGCCGGATCATTGTCTGGCTTTCTCCAGCCATCCTCTTACCTCATCTACCGAAGGGTTGGTCAATCCCAGCTTGTTTTTCTTATTAAAGCCGCACAGGTCCTGGTGCAGTTTAGTGAATTTTTCAACCTCCTTCAGCCTGCCGGCAGAGGTATAGCCCATTTTCATCAACACTTCGGTCCATTCTCCAGGTATACCCAGATCCTTGAATTCCTGAAAACCTTCAGCTGTGGGCTGCTGGCTTTTTTCCTTTCTCATCTGCGGGAAGAAGATCACATCCTGTATGGATGGCTGGTTGGTTATCAGCATGGTGAGGCGGTCGATACCCACCCCAAGTCCGGCGGTGGGAGGCATTCCTGTTTCCAGGGCTTTCAGGAAATCCTCATCGAGGACCATGGCCTCCTTATCGCCGCGTCTGCCCAGCATCATCTGGTATTCAAACCTTTCGCGCTGGTCAACGGGATCGTTCAGCTCGGAGAAGGCATTGCACAGCTCCTTGCCGCAACAGATCACCTCAAAACGTTCCACCAGCCCTGCCTTGCTCCTGTGTTTCTTCGACAATGGCGACATCTCCACAGGGTAGTCGATGATGAAGGTAGGTTGGATCAGGTTCGGCTCGGTGGTCTCACTAAAAATCAGGTCGATGAGCTTACCCTTGCCCATGGTATCGTCAATTTCTATATTGAAGTTGCGGGCTGTCCTCCGCAATTCGTCTTCATCCATCCCGGAGATATCAATACCTGTATGTTGCCTGATCGCATCAAACATGGTGTAGCGTTTCCAGGGACGACCAAAGTCGATCTCCTGATCACCGGCAGTGATTTTTGATGTACCGTGGAGATCCATGGATACTTTCTCGATCATTTCCTCGAACAGATCCATCATCCACAAGTAATCCTTGTAAGCCACGTAAAGCTCCATCATGGTGAACTCGGGGTTATGGAAACGGTCCATTCCCTCATTGCGGAAATCCTTGGCAAACTCGTACACTCCGTCAAAACCGCCCACGATGATTCTTTTAAGATACAGTTCATCGGCAATGCGCAGGTAGAGGGTCTGGTCAAGGGTGTTATGGTGTGTCACGAAAGGGCGTGCAGTGGCGCCTCCGTAAATGGGCTGAAGGATGGGTGTCTCCACCTCAAGGTATCCCCTGTCATTGAGGAACTGCCGTATCGAGTTGATGATGCGGGCTCTGCAGACAAATACTTCCTTCACACGGGGATTCACCACCAGGTCGAGCGAACGGTTCCGGTACCGCTGTTCAACATCCGTGAAGGCATCCCAGGTCTGACCATCCTTTTCCTTCACAATCGGCAGCGGATGTAATGATTTACATAGGAGTTTCAGCTTCCGGACATACACCGTTGTCTCTCCCATCTGTGTTTTAAAAACATGGCCTCTAACCCCGATGATGTCCCCTATATCAAGGAGCTTTTTAAAAAAAATGTTGTAGTATGTTTTGTCTTCTCCCGGGCAAAGATCATCGCGACGAACATAGATCTGTATCCTCCCCTGGCTGTCCTGTATCTCTGCGAAGGAGGCATTCCCCATGATACGCCGGCTCATGATCCTCCCTGCAAGGCTGACATCCTGATAAATCTGCTTTTCGGGGCTGTAATTTTCAAGGATCTCACGCGAATGGACCGTAACATCAAATGTTTCCGGAGGATAGGGATTAATGCCCAGCTTCCTTATCTCAACCAGCGCCTGACGCCTGACCTGTTCCTGTTCGCTTAATTCTGTAATATTCATAAAACCAGCGAATTCAAAATTTTCCCAAAGATAAAATTATTCGACATACATCTCTTCATAGAAATCAGGATAAATTGGGTTATTTTTACCGTGTTAATAGATAAGGAAGGATATGGGAGCGCGGAGTGACAGTTCCGGGGGAAGGCTTCCCCGATGGATGAAGGTGAAAATGCCGATGGGAGAGAAGTATTCACGGGTGAAAAACCTTACCCGGCAGCACAGGCTTAACACTATTTGCTCGAGCGGTAACTGTCCCAATATTGGTGACTGCTGGGGAGCCGGTACTGCCACCTTCATGATCCTTGGGGACATATGCACCCGTAATTGTAAATTCTGTGCGGTGAGAACAGGGAAACCCCTGCCCGTCGACAGGGATGAACCCCGGCGTGTGGCCCATTCGGTGAATATCCTGGGATTGAAACATTGTGTCCTCACCTCGGTCGATCGTGATGACCTGGAAGACGGAGGCTCCACCCTCTGGGCACAAACCATCAGAGAGGTGAAAGAGAGGAACCCCGGCGTGACGGTTGAAGCCCTGATCCCCGACTTTGACGGCAGGATGGAAGATATCGGCCGCATAATTGAAGCCGGCCCGGAAGTGATTTCACACAACCTGGAAACGGTGAGAAGGCTTACACCCCTCATCCGCAGCAGGGCAAGATACAGCACGAGCCTCGATGTCATCCGGTATGTCGCTGCTTCAGGCATCGTGGCCAAATCGGGCATCATGGTAGGGCTGGGAGAAACCGATGCCGAAGTGCTCGAAACCATGGATGACCTTGTGAATGCGGGTTGTAAGGTGATTACCATAGGCCAGTACCTCGCCCCCACAAAAAACCATATGCCGGTGAAGGAATATGTTCATCCGGATACATTCATTGAATACAAAAAAGCGGGACTAAGCAAGGGATTCTCCATTGTCGAGAGCAGCCCCCTGATCAGGTCATCCTATATGGCTGAAAAGCATATTTATGCAAGCTGATGTACGGCGTTAAAAATACCGATCCTGTTGAAGTGAGATTCATAGACCTGGGTCTGTCAGGATATAAGATGACCTGGGAGCTACAGGAAGATCTGTTTGAGAAAATCGTCATGGCCAAGACGGGAAAACCCGAACAGGGTCTTTCGGCCGAGCAGTATCTTCTTTTCTGTGAACATCCCCATGTATATACCCTTGGCAAAAGCGGGTCGGAACAGAATCTGCTGATCGATCATATCCAGCTCCGTGCCAACGATGTGGAGTTTTACAGGATCGACAGGGGAGGGGATATCACCTACCATGGGCCGGGGCAGATCGTGGGCTATCCTATACTTGATCTTGAATCATTCGGCCTGAGTGCCAGGAGCTATATCTGGCTCCTGGAAGAATCCATTATCCGCACCCTGGACGATTACGGGATTGAAGCCGGCCGTATCAATGCATCTACCGGTGTCTGGATTGATCCTTCAGGGAAACGCCCTCGTAAAATATGTGCCATTGGTGTCAGGCTCAGCCGGTACATATCCATGCATGGATTTGCCTTTAACATCAATACCGATCTCGTGTACTTTGATTATATCAATCCCTGCGGTCTGACAGATAAAGGAGTGACATCCCTCAACAGGGAGATGGGTACAGATATGGATATGGAAGAAATAAAACTGAGGCTCAGGAGTAAAATAGCAGATTTGTTTAAAATGAAATTTGTACTTTAGCCGATTAAAAATCAGGGTGGC
>JAXDBV010000362.1:0-4726 GCA_034678415.1 Bacteroidales bacterium | reverse complement strand
TGACTCTCGTGCCTGCCAGCATATTTATTCCTGAATAAGCAACGACATTATTAATAATATAAAATGTCCGATCATGAAAAAACTGTCAAGCATTTTCACGGTGCCGCATGAGGCGTGTTGTATGATTCCTTTTCTCTTTCTGTTCTTCCTGTTTTCCTGTGGGAAACCCGGAAAAGTAAGCATCTCCGTCGATGAAAATAATTTTCCCGTAATCACGCTTTGCCATCCGTCAGGGCACAGCATCACCATTGCCTCCCCCTCCGCCAGTGCCGGAAGTATCGGGGTGGCAACCGACACCGTTGTACACTGGATACAAGGTGAACCGGTAACAACAGGCATTGCAGGGCAGTATAACGTTTACCGGTGGCCATATAAGGAGGATGATACGCTGAAGATGGAGATCGGTTTTGCGGATGACAGATATAACCTCAGCATCGGACTGGTGAAACAGAAGACTTGTGCGTACCATTTGAACATTGGTGCAACGGAGTCAGAATACTTCACTGGTGCTTTCGAAAGAGTGGTGGATGGACCGCAGAACCGGTCGTGGGCCAAGGATATCAGTACAGCCCTCAACCTGAGGGGTGAACGGGTGGAGATCAGGCTGAAGCCTACCGTTTCTGCCTATGCCCCGTTCTACCTCTCATCGGCCGGCTATGGTCTGTTCGTGAAGGGTACCTGGCCGGGGGTATTCGACTTCTGCAGGGACTATCCCGGTACGGTACAGGTGTCATTCCAGGGGCCCGAGGTGGATATGGTTTTGTACATTGCCGACAATCCAATGGAGATTGTCCGGGCTCACGCCCTGGAGACGGGTCCATCATTTGTTCCTCCCGACTGGGCCTTCGGACCATGGCGATGGAGGGATGAACATCGGAACTACAAGGTGCATTTTGACAGTACGGTGGTGAAAGCGCCTTTCAATAGCGATCTGGTCGAGGATATTCTCCTGATGAAATTTTACGATATCCCTTCCACAGCTTACTGGATAGACCGCCCGTGGGCAGCAGGGGTTAACGGGTACGATGATTTTGAATGGGACACCCTGCGTTTCCCCCGGCCGGAGAAAATGATACAATGGGTGAACTCAAAAAAGATGGAGATGATGTTATGGATCGGTCCCTTCGTGATGGGTAAGATGGCCGACTATGCGGAGGAAATGGGATATGATCTTATCGGGAGGGTGCGCGGGAACCTGAGGCAGGTGCTTATTGATTTTTCGAACCCTGAGGCAGTGAAATGGTGGGGTGAGAACGGACCTGCCAAATTGGCAAGGATAGGTATCCGTGGCTTCAAGCTCGACAGGGCCGACGGAGAGAAAGAGGTGGACTCGCTCCATCTTGTAACTCATGCCGGTCTGAGCTATCGTGAGAACTACAACGATTATCCGAGGCAGTATGTCAAGGCCACCTATGATGCCGTGAAGCCGGTACTGGGAGATAATTTCATCCTGTTTCCCAGGGCACAGTATACGGGCAGTTCGAAATATGGCGGTATGTGGGCAGGCGACATCATTGCTCCGCCCGAGGGGCTGCGTGCAGCACTCATCGCCATGCAGCGCTGTGCAGTGATGGGATACCCCGTGTGGGGATCAGATATCGGAGGCTACCACGGCGGGTTCTTCAGGGAGACAGCCATGCGCTGGCTGGGATTCGGCTGCTTCTCACCTATCATGGAGGTTGGGCCTACCCGCAACAGGGGCTTCTGGAACCTGGCCGATGAACCGAAACATGACACCACACTGATCGCCACCTGGAGGCTATATGCAAAAACCAGAATGAAGCTGATACCCTATATCAAATCGCTTGCCGTGGAAGCCAACGCCACGGGCACTCCCATTTGCAGGCCGCTCTTTCTCGAGTATCCTGAGCAGCCGGAGGCATGGATCAACTGGCAGTCTTTCCTCATGGGCAGAGATATCCTGGTATCAGTGATCTGGGAAGAAGGAAAAACCGAACAGGAAGTGTGGCTTCCCGCTGGAGAGACATGGATGGACGCATGGGAACCGGGGAAAATGTACAGGGGAGGCCGCTACCTGAAAGTGTTTGCTGAACCCTATAAAACACCTGTGTTTATAAGAAAAGGATCAGATATTGACCTGGGTGACCTGAATGCACTGTTCCGTGAATCACTCATCCTGGCAAAGAATAAACCCGACCTGGCTGCCCTGGAAGCAGAGGAAGGATGGAAATAAACCTGACGACCCCTCCGGGATGAAGGTGAAATTCATTTTCTGGAAAAATATTTCGCACGCAACATATAATAAATTAAAACAATACAACCGCTATCATGAAGATGAACCGCAGAAAATTTATCGCAAATTCCGGGGCATTGGCCGCCGGTGCTATACTGGTGAATCCTTTATCTGCACTGGCCAGTGAGAAAAGGAAATCCGAAAAAATGAGAATCGCTCTCGTGGGAACCGGTGTCCGGGGCAGCTCTTTGTGGGGAAGAAACCTCGTTCAGAATTACTCTGAATTTGTTGAGATGGTGGGATTATGCGACCATAATCCCGGCAGGGTGGAATATGCAAAGAGTGTCATCGGTAGTTCCTGCCCGGTGTTCACCGACCTTGATGAGATGATCAGACGACCGGAGCCTGATACTCTGATCGTGACCACCGAAGATTCGGTGCACCACAAGATCATCATCCGTGGTATGGAGCTTGGTTGTAATATCATTACCGAAAAACCCCTTACCATTGATGAAGAGAAGGCACAGGCGATCCTCGATGCCGAGCGGAAATATAACAGGAAGGTGATCGTTACATTCAATTACCGTTACCCGCCGTACAGGGCTAAGATCAAGGAATTGCTGATGCAGGGGATGATTGGTGACATCACTTCGGCAGAGTTCCAATACTACCTGAGCCATGATCACCTGGCGGAATACATGCGGAGATGGCACGGAGAAGTGAACCGGGGAGGATCACTTTGGGTACACAAAGCCACCCACCATTTCGACATGGCCAACTGGTTCCTTGATTCGGAACCAGAACAGGTGTTTGCCTTTGCCAGTCTCGAACGCTTCGGGAGCAATGGTCCATACAGGGGACTTAACTGCCGGAACTGCGCACATACCGGCAAATGTCCCTACTTCTGGGATATTACCAAGGATCCACATCTGTTTAAGCTCTATGCGGAAAATGAGAAATACGACGGCTACATACGTGATAATTGCGTGTTTAGGCACCAGATAGATATTTTTGACAAACATTCGGCCGTGGTAAAATATGCCAACGGGATCTACCTCAACTACTCCCTTACGGGTGACAGCGATTACGAAGGGTACTGGATCGCCTTCAACGGCACCAGGGGAAGGCTCGAGGCACGGATCGAAGGATTCGGGAAGAAGGACTATAATGAGATCATTTTTATTCCCAACAGAAAATATTCCGGACAGGAAGCCCAAATCATCAAAGCCGAACATAAACCCGGTAGCCACTGGGGAGGTGATCCCATCATGCAGGATAAGATCTTCAGGAACCCTGAGATGCCGGATACGTACGGGCAACAGGCAGGTATTCGCGACGGGGTGATGTCAATACTGATCGGTATCGCAGCCAGGAAAAGTGTTGCTACCGGTAAACCGGTGAATATTGCCGGCCTGACGGATCTCAAACCCATGAAAAAAAGACCCGGTTTACAGACTACATGATGACTCCCGAGTATAATGACGGATGTCCCTAAGAAAGACCGCCTCTCACAGCGGCCGGATCAAAAACGGTCACTCTGGAACGTAAGAACAACCGGATCTTTAACCGCATAGACCATTCATCCTGCGGCTGAACGAGGAATAATTTGAATTTCCGTTCATCCTGTAAATGAAACACACAGCTGTTAACATGATTCTATACCACTGTTCATACTAATCGAATTATTGCCATGAAAAAGTACAAACCTGTTCAATTTTTATTGCTTGTTACACTGGCCTGTCTTTGTACCTGTTGCAAGAATACCGATGTTATATCCCTGCACGGGCAGTGGCAGTTTCGCATCGATTCACTGGATATGGGAGTGAAGGAAGCCTGGTATACCATGAACCTTGACGATGCGGTTGTACTTCCAGGCTCCATGCTCACCAACGGTAAAGGAAATGACCTGAAGCTTCATACAAGGTGGACGGGGAGCATTTACGACAGCTCATGGTTCTTCAGGGCGGATATGGAAAAATACCGCCAGCCGGGAAACCTGAAATTCCCGTTCTGGCTCACCCCGGCAAAGCATTATGTGGGAGCGGCATGGTACAGGAGAGAAGTGGAGATACCGGCCGGCTGGAAGAGCAAAAGGATCGTCCTGTTCCTTGAACGCGTGCATACCGAGTCGCGCCTCTGGGTCGATGACCGCGAGATCGCAATGCAGAACTCCCTTGTCGCACCTCATGTGTATGATATCACTGCTGCCATTTCGCCCGGAAGGCATACATTGACCCTGTGCATTGACAACAGAATAAAGGAAATTAATGTCGGACCCGATTCGCACAGTATCACCGATCATACACAGGGCAACTGGAATGGTATCATTGGCAGGATAGAGCTGCAGGCCACCCCTTTAGTGTGGCTTGATGATATACAGGTGTATCCTGGCCTTGCAAACAAACAGGCTATGGTGAAAATTCTGCTTAGGAACCGTTCCGGGGAAAAGGCCGGGGGGAAGATTGTTCTGCAGGCCGGGAGCTATAATTCCGAAAGGACGCACAGGGTGAAATCCCTGAAAACCGTTTTTTC
>JAXDBV010000361.1:0-7372 GCA_034678415.1 Bacteroidales bacterium | reverse complement strand
CAGATCAACTACTATTGTTTAATATGTAGGGGGTTCTTTCTGAAAAAGCTTGTTTTGAAAGCCAAATTACTGATCTCTAATAGCAATACTGTCCAAGAAAAATTATCTTGGACAGCAGTGAATTAATAACATAATTGAGCGCTACGTTCGCATTCCTGATTTATGCTGAATCGTGCACCGCACCCTAATACTCAGGACGAATAGCGTGGACCGGTTCGGTGAATCCCGTCGCGCGGGGTGTTGATGTTTGAAGCGCCTGCACCGGACAGGCAGGGGCTCAGCATCCCGGCTACCGGTTACTTCATGGGATACCGCCACATCCGTGGAATGAACCGCGGCATGCCAAATGCAGAGCCGTAAGGCTCCTGTCGTGTGGCAATGAATGTTGAAACCTGCCGGCAGCCCTGATTTTACCGTTACCTAGCGTTCCTCATCACGCACCATGGCCTGTATGGTGCTGCTCCTGTGCACATCATTCTTGTCGCGGGGGCGTATATCATCATACCAGGCAAATCCTTTCAGCTTCAGCTCCTCGGGAGGAATCTCCCCGGGCGGGTTAAGGATCCCGTCAGGCTTTGTCAGCAGGCGGATACGCTCAATCTTGTTATCTTTAACGAAGATCCTGATATCGCTGCTTTCAACCCTGTTCACACCAACGATCTCCTCTCCGTCCCTGACAAAGTATATGGTTTGCCCATTTCCGAAGACATCAATCCGGTACAATCTGCCCTCCCTGAAAAAGCCCGTCATGTTCTTGCCCCTGATCTGGTTGTACTTCCCGGGGTCCTCCTGTGAAATGATGAATGAGGAACGGTACATTTCGAGCCTGTCGATCTTTCTCCTGATGGTATATATCCGCATGGAATCGGCGGTCAGTTGGTTTTCCTCTGACCAGATAACGGGTGAGCGATAGAGGTAAATGATTGAATCGGCGAAGGAATAAAACATGGAATCGCATATGCCCTGCAGGTCATCCTTGAAGAAGCGAACGCCATAGTAAGCTCTGAGCATGCGGTAGCCGCTCACGGTATCGGTGACGGAGCGGAGGGTGTCGGCATGCAGGTAAAGGCTGTCGCCATTACTGTACTGAATGAACAGTGCGCTGTCGGTGATCATGGTCCACTCGGGATTCTCATAATATTCGGCATGGTTTCCCCGCAGGATTATCATTTCGGTGGTATCGTGTATCTCTGCATGGCTGATGATGTTTCCATACCCCCTGCCCCGGTCATAGAAGATGGTGTCGCCCCTTACGGTGCGCGAGCCATTCACCACCACGGCATCGGTAATAAAACGCGCAACATCGGTTTCCATATTATACCATCCATCACGGCAGAACACGTAGTAATCCTCACCGACGATCTCGGTGGGGCTCCTGAAGAATGAAATATCCGTCTTTGTATGGTAGTCGAGGGAATCACAGGTGATGGTATAGTCAGGATTAACGATGCTCACTTTCTCCCTGTAAAAGAATATTTCGGGCTGTGTGTAATAATATCCTCTCTCGCTCTTGAGGATATTATTACCGTTCCTTATCTCACCGCCGTTGAAATAGTATCCCAGGTTATTCTGCACGTCAAAATCGAGGAATTGTGTTTCAACGACGGATTCCCCGTCGATAAGCCGGACATTTTTTCTCACCTCGGCTTTTTTAATGTTGGCATCATACCTTACCGATTCGCCGTAGAGATGAAGGGTATCGCCCTGCTGCATATGGATCATGCCATATGCCTGCACCACGCGGTCGTTATCATACAAGTATGCGCTGTCGCAGGCCATGATCACCTCATCATGCTGCAGCTGTACATTCCCGATAAGCTTTTTGATGCTTTCTCCCATCTTCTTGTCAAACAGCAGTTCATCGGCATACAGGATATCGATCCTGGTCTTTTTCTGAGGTTTGGCCTGCTGGCCGATCAGCAGCAGGAGCAGGAGCATCGGTATACAAGAGCGCAGGAAGCCGGTATGTGGAATCCCACCCATGGACAGATTACTTAAGCCATCCGGCGCTTTTGAACGGACAGGATTTCATTGACTCGTCGACCTTCATGTAGGTCGATTTCTGTTTATCGGCTATCCACTCCTGGATGATCCTTGTTTTTTTATCGTTCAGCGCCATGTTTTGTAGAAGGGAGTAATCACTGGTGATGTTCGCCTTGTGGGGAGGTATGATTTTTTCAACCTTGACGATTTTAAACACATCCTTTCCTTTTTCATTGGTAGTCCGGAAGGCATTGCTGATCTTTCCTTCTTGCAGTTCGCGAATGGCGAACAGGGTGGCGGGATCGATCTCACCTTCCTCGAACCGTGCACCGCCGGTATTGGGATTGACCATCATTCCGCCGTTCAGGCGTGTGTCTGTATCATCGGACAGGTATACGGCGGCGGTGACAAAATCGAGGGAGTCACTTCTGAGCCGGATTGCCAGGCTGTCAAGAAAATTCTGGGCTTTGGCTGCCGCTTCGGGAGACGATTTGGGTTTCATCAGGATATGTCTGACATGAATTTGTTCTCCCCGGCGGTCGACCAGCTGAATGATATGGTATCCAAACTCCGACTCCACAATATTTGACACCTGGTTTTGTTTCAGGCTGAAGGCGGCATCGGCAAATTCTTTCACCACATCGCCACGGCTGACATTTCCCAGGTCACCGCCCCTGATAGCCGACCCTTTGTCCTCTGAATAGAGCACGGCCAGAGTGGCAAAGTTTTCACCGTCGAGTACCCTTTTCCTAAGGTTCAGCAGCCGGTCCTTGACATTAAAGATCTCCGATTCTTCGATCTTGGGCGTTCTGACCACCTGTCTCAACTCGTACTGTAACGGCACATCGGGAAGGCTGTCGGAGGGAAGCTTCTTCACATAGGCCCTCACCTCCGAAGGGGTGATGGATATTTCGTCTACCAGCTGCCGTTGCATCTTCTGGGTAAGCAACTGTTCGCGGATGATATCCCTGAAATCCGTCTTGATCTCGTACATCGACTTGTTGTAATACGCCTCGAGCCTCTCTTCAGAACCGATCTGGCTGATGAACACCTTCAGTCGCCTGTCGAGTTCATTTTCAACCTCCGAATCGGTGACCTCAATGCTGTCAACCAGTGCCTGGTTCAGAAACAGTTTCTGGGTGAGCAGATCTTCAAAAATCTCGCATTTAAGGGAAGGCGAGGAAGAAAGGTATCCCTGGGCTTTCATCTGAAGGTATTGGTTTTCGATATCAGACTGGTAGATCACATTGGCGCCAACGACGGCAACAATACAATCGATGATCTTTTCCTGGGCCTGAGAGACAAACGGAAGGTTGGCCAGGGCAGCAAGCATGAATACCCGTAAAATGCTATTTTTCATAAATCTCGAATTCATTATTTTTTATCCCGTCCTTGACAATATCCTCTTCTAGTTTCTTGATAAACTCAATTTTGCGTTTGTTTAGTATAATGGATTGTATCTTATCCCTCACAAAAGAGAGAGGAGCGGGCGAGCCGGCAAGACGGTATTCCCTCACATGCACGAAGTAGTAAAACGATGAATCCTGCATCTCGAAAGAGGTATTATACCGCAGGAACTGTTCATCATTAAATATTTCCGACGGGAGTTGTGACTTGATGTTGTCAAAATAGATCCAGTCCTCATCGAAGAAATCATACTTGTTGGCATACTGGTAGCAATAGCTTTCCAGCTCGTTCATATCCTCGACGCGGCTGGAACGATAAAGAGTCCTCACCTTCTCAATATTGGGTGCATTCTTTGGCACCTTGACATACAATGCCTTCACGATATTACGGTCGGTCACGAAATCGGAAGCCATCTGCCGGTAATACTCCTCGATCTGTTCATCCGTGATCACCGTGTCAATCTTCTGTTTCTGCAACAGTTGTTCATATTTAAATATGACCAGTGAGGAGCGTGTTTCTTCGAGCTGACGTTGTATCTCATCCAGTTCGGAGGGCGACAGGTTCAACTCGGCTTTTCGGAGCAGCAGCTGCTGCGTGATCCATTTGTTAATATAACGCCTGGCCACCTGCTGGCTGTCGGCTTTGGTCAGGCTGTTGCTGAACAACCCTTCTATATCGGACGGATAGAGGTACCGGTCATAAACACGCGCGAGCGGTTCCTCCCTCTTCCTCCCATCCCTCGGCTGGCATGAAACACCGATGACAGTGATAAGGACAAGCAGACAGCGTATTGCGGTTGTATGGTTCATCGCACTATTTTACTATTGTTTTCAGTAAATCGCGGTCAACCCGTACGGGATATTTTCTCCTCAGTGCATCAATCCATTGTTTCTCAAGGTATGACTGGTAGTCCGCGGTAACCTGTCCTCTCACTTCATAAAGTTCCCTGGGCACGGGAGGGATGATTGCTTTTATTTGGACAATACGACAATCTCCCTCTCCCCGGAGGACGTACACCCCTTTCTTCCACCGGATGGCATCAACGTATTCATTATCGTTCCTGCTAAACCTGCCCGATGCGATAATGATGCTGTCGGTCATGTTCGTTTCCGCCTGCAGCTGTTTCTTCCAGGCTGTCTTGATCTCTTTCAGGGACCTGTCAGCATTGATGCCGGTCGGACAGGTATAGACCGTTGCGTCAACCCTTGTATCCCACATATAGTTGTGGCGGTTCTCATCAAAGAATTTTTTCAGGCCTACGGTGTCGGTAAGGGCGGTTGACCATACCACCTTATCGGAAAGGTTGAAGAGCAGGATGCCGTCGTGGTACTCCTGCATGATGTACCGGAACTCGGGCACTTTTTTATCCAGATGTTCCTCCTCATAGGCCAGCAATGAGCGGGTAACGAAATCTTTATATGCCAGGTCAATCCATGTATTTGATGTTTCAGTGCCGGGGTATGCCGCGGCCAGATGGGCGGTAAACTCACGAAGGGTGAAAACCCTTCCTGCGAAGGAAAAAAGCGTCGAGTCAGGATTGGGAACAAGCACCGGATCCCAGCTGCCGGCACTGACGGCCTTCCCGGCCATGGAATAACAGTCGCGCAGGCGGCCGGGGCTCTCCCTGAAAGCATATTTCTTCTTGAGGTTCTCAACGAAGCTTTCCTGCCCGAGACGGATACGGTCATCGCGTTGAACCCTGCTCAACAGTTCATCCTTCACCGTTGTAAATGAATCCGGCTGCCTGTGATCCAGGCGCTTGATAATATGAAAACCGTAGGAGGTTTTGACGGGCGGCGAGATCTGTCCATTCTTTTCCAGGGAAAAAGCGGCATCTTCAAACTCGCGCACCATTCGTCCCACGCCAAACCATTCGAGTTCACCATCTCTTCTTGCGGTGGCCCTGTCGTCGGAGTATTGCTGTGCCAGTATCCCAAAATCCTCTCCTTGTATCAGCCGCTCATGAATCTCATGAATCCGTGTCTGTGCCTCGTTGATCCTTTCCTGTGAACTGCCCTGCGGGCATGCGATCATGATATGTGCTGCCCGCATCTGACCCCTGGCCGGTCGCCGGTCGTTCACCTTCAGGATGTGGTAGCCATACTCGCTCCTGACAGGCAGGGAGACCATTCCAACAGGCGTTTCATACGCTGCATTTTCAAAGGGATAGACAGTGGTAAAAACGGTGATATAACCAAGATCACCGCCGTTCATCTGAACCGACGGGTCTTCGGAGACACTCTTTGCCACAGTACCAAAATCCTCTCCCTGAATGATCCGCTTCCTGGCAGACATGATCCGTTCACGGGCCGCCAGTGTGTCGGCGGGTGAAGCATCAGGAGCCAACCGGACGAGGATATGACTAACCCCGACATCAAAACGCGATCGTTCAAAGGCCTGTTTAACAAGGCGGTTCACCACGGCGGTATCGGTAAGGTATGACCGCGCCAGCTGTTTCCTGTAGCCCGCCAGTTCGTTGATGAATTCAGGCATGGTATCGTAGCCGAGCGATCGTGCTTCATGAACCTTGAGTTTGAAATTGATGAACCGTTCCAGGTACTCTTCCATGGATGCCTGACTGGTTGTTTTAATCTCCGGGTTGTTTTTCCGGAAGAAATGCAGGAATTCACCCGCGCTTACCGAATCATTGCCGATGATAAGAACAGGATCATCAGCATTCCGGGCCGTCAGGGGGCAACAACAAATGAGGCAAAGACAACGTATGATCAGCGGTACCTTCATTATTATGTTTATATGGTCTGAAGCACAATGTCTATGACCGGCAGATGGTTCTCCGGTGGATCAACGGCTGTAGTTAGGCGCTTCCCTGGTAATGGTCACATCATGAGGGTGGCCCTCGATCACCCCCGCGTTGGTAATGCGGATAAATTTTGATTTTCTGAGCTCATCGAGGTTTGACGCGCCACAGTACCCCATTCCGGAGCGCAGGCCTCCGTTCATCTGGTAGATCACCTCCGCCAGGTTTCCCTTATAGGGCACACGACCGGTAATGCCCTCGGGCACCAGTTTGTTCAGGTCATCTTCCATATCCTGGTAATAGCGGTCCTTTGATCCTTTCTGCATGGCTTCGATGGAGCCCATACCGCGGTATGTCTTGTATTTACGTCCCTCGAAGATGATGGTTTCCCCCGGTGACTCTTCCACTCCGGCGAAGAGAGAACCGGTCATGATGGAGTGGGCGCCTGCCACGATGGCTTTCACGATATCTCCCGAGTAGCGTATCCCTCCGTCGGCGATGACCATCACCCCTGATCCTTCGATGGCTTTTGCCACACTATAGATGGCAGTAAGCTGCGGCACGCCTATCCCGGCGATGACGCGGGTGGTGCAGATAGATCCGGGGCCGATGCCCACCTTTACCGCATCGGCGCCCGCTTTCACAAGATCGACGGCCGCTTCGGCCGTCCCGATATTACCGACCACCACATCAAGAGAAGGATAGGTCTTCTTGATTTTCTTCAAAAGATCTGTCACACCCCGGGTATGGCCATGGGCGGTATCAATAGTGACGGCATCCACATGCGCCTCAACGAGGGCTGCCACCCGACTCATGGTGTCGCGGGTAACGCCGATAGCAGCCGCCACCCTCAGCCTGCCCTTGCTGTCCTTACAGGAGTTGGGCCTGTCCTTCGCCTTGGTGATATCCTTATAGGTGATCAGGCCGATGAGATGGTTTTTATCGTCAACAATGGGCAGCTTCTCGATCTTATGTTTCTTGAGGATCTCGGCAGCCGTTTCAAGATCGGTCTGCTCGGTCGTTGTCACCAGTCCTTTTCGGGTCATGACGTCGCTGATCTTACGGTTCATGTCCTTCTCAAAACGGAGATCCCTGTTGGTCACGATGCCCACGAGGTAGTTCCTAACGTCGACCACGGGTATCCCGCCGATCTTGAATTCAAGCATCAGTTCGATGGCATCGGCTACCGTGGCATCCCTGCCAATGGTGATCGGATCACTGATC
>JAXDBV010000360.1:0-2894 GCA_034678415.1 Bacteroidales bacterium | reverse complement strand
TATTGCTTTGGAGAAAAAAAAGAAAATCCTTGAATCTTTGAAAGAATTTATTAAATTAGTATCCCCTTTGTCTTTCTGTAACAGTGTTTTATATGCCGTACAAGGAACCGAAGATTGAAAAGCTCTACTATAGTATCGGTGAGGTTGCTGAGTTATTTAATGTTAAACCCTCCCTAATACGGTTCTGGGAAAAGGAATTTGACATTATCAAACCCAGGAAGAATAAAAAGGGGAACCGCCTTTTCACACAAAAGGACATTGAAAATTTCCACCTTATTTATCACCTGGTTAAAGAGCGCGGGATGACGCTGAAGGGAGCCCAGAAAAAGCTGAAAGAAAACAGTCAGGATACCATTAATAATTTCCAGGTGATCCGTTCACTGGAAAGTATCAGGGGGATGCTGATTGAGATCAGGGAATCCATGTAAAATTGATATCATGAGTGTATGAAGATTGGTGAAGTTGTAGACTATCTGAATAGCCTGGCGCCACCGGTGCTTCAGCAGTCATACGATAATTCAGGATTATTGTTGGGGGATCCAGGGGCCGAGCTCACAGGGGTGCTTATCGCTCTTGATGTGACGGAAGCAGTGATTGGTGAGGCCGTGAACAAAGGATTGAATCTTGTCGTATCCCATCACCCGCTTATCTTTAAAGGACTGAAAAGCCTTACGGGCGCCGATTACGTGGAGAAGGCTGTCATCCATGCGATACAACACAGGGTTGCCGTGCATGCCATGCACACAAACCTCGATGTACTGTACAATGGTGTGAACCGCAGGATATGCGAAAAACTTGGACTGACACAACTGCGCGTGCTCTCACCCCGCCGTCACCTCCTGCGTAAACTGGTCACCTTTGTCCCTCTATCCTATGCGGATAAGGTACGCGAGGCCGTTTTCAGCGCCGGCGCCGGTACGATCGGCAATTACGACCAGTGCAGCTTCAATATTCCGGGTCAGGGATCCTTCCGGGGCTCGGAGAACACAAACCCCTTTGCAGGGGAAAAAGGAAAACTGAGCTTTGAAGATGAAATAAGGATTGAAACCATCTTTCCTTCATATCTTGAGAAAGCCGTTATTGAGGCCTTGCTCAGTGTCCATCCCTATGAAGAGGTGGCGTATGATATCTACCCCCTCGACAATGCCTTCGACCGCATCGGTGAAGGAATGACAGGAATACTCGTCACCCCTTTGGAGGCAATACCCTTCCTCCAGCATGTCAAAACAGTGTTCTCCTGTGCCTCTATCCGTTATGCCGGGCCGGCCGACAAACCCATACGAACGGTGGCCGTCTGTGGCGGCAGTGGCGGCTTCCTCATCCCCGAAGCAATACGACAAGAAACCGACGCCTTCATCTCCTCCGATTTCCGGTATCACCAGTTCTTTACGGCAGAGAATAAAATCCTTATTGCCGATATCGGGCATTATGAAAGCGAACAGTTTTCAAAAGAGATAATTTTTGAATTTCTTACAAAAAAATATAGTAATTTTGCAATTCATTTTTCAGAGAGCATTACTAATCCGGTAAAATATCTATAGTACTATGGTAAAGGAAAAAAACATTGATCCGGCTGAAATCCCCGTGGAGGAGAAGCTGAAAACACTGTATGAGCTGCAAAAAACCGATTCGCAGATCGACAAGATCAAAATACTGAGGGGGGAATTACCGCTGGAAGTGCAGGACCTCGAAGACGAGATTGCAGGACTTGAAACAAGAATCCATAATTTCCAGGAAGAGATAAAGGTGATTGAACAGAATGTCCACGTGAAGAAAAATGAGATACAGGAGGCCAAGGTTCTCATCAAGAAGTACGAGGAACAACAGATGAACGTCAGGAATAACAGGGAATTCGATTCCCTTTCCAAGGAGATTGAGTTTCAGACCCTGGAGATCGAACTCTGCGAGAAAAGGATACGGGAGTTTACCGCTGAGCTCAAGCTTAAGCAGGAGACCATTGAAGAATCAAAAAAGATACTGACTGAACGCAGAATTGACCTGGAGAACAAGCAGAACGAACTGGATGAGATTGTAAAGGAGACGGAAAAGGAAGAACATGATCTGGTAAAGAAGTCGGAGAAACTGCAAAAAAAGATCGAGCCCCGGCTGTTCTCAGCCTACCAGAGGATACGGCAGAATGCCCGTAACGGACTGGCCGTGGTTACTATTCAAAGGGATGCCTGTGGTGGATGCTTCAATAAGATACCTCCGCAGCGTCAGCTGGATATCCAGTCGCGCAAGAAGATCATTGTATGCGAATACTGCGGCAGGATACTGGTCGATTCCGGCGAGACGGTCAGGGAGAAAAAAACGGTAGTGTCTGAAGAGGAATAACCTGATTATCTTTTCCTGTTCCATGCATCGTTGATGGTGCCCTTTCGGTACGGCAATGTGTTAGTACGTGGGTATTACCAGCGTCCTCCGGCGCCTCCACCTCCGAAGCCACCGCCTCCGAAGCCACCAAAACCGCCGCCTCCGCCGCCAAATCCTCCGAATCCTCCTTTGCCTGAACTGAAATCACCCCAGCTGCCCCGTTGCGATCCTTTCATCGATCCGAGCAAGGCCATCAACGCCCAGAAAGGCAGTTTATGACCCGGTGAGTATACCCGTGAACGGCTCACAACCGAGAGGATAATAAAAAGAAAGATGAGGAAGAAGACAAGACCGATGCCTATCGCACCCCCGGGAGAAGAGGTGGATTTGTAATACTCCTCAGCGGTGAACTCGCCTTGTGTAAGTGCTATCAAGGTGTTTACCGCCTCGTCAATTCCTTCATAATACTGGCCGGACCTGAAACGGGGCAGGATCTCTGCCTCCACGATACGCTTGGCTATCGCATCCGGAACAAGCCCCTCAACACCATATCCCGTGGCAATGAATACCTCACCCTGTTC
>JAXDBV010000359.1:0-10557 GCA_034678415.1 Bacteroidales bacterium | reverse complement strand
GCTGAACAGTATGCAGAAAATGGTCCGCGGAAAGGTGGTCGATAAATACCAGGACCTCCTCAACTTCCTGTATACTGCAGAGGGAAAGAACATTATCAACGAACGGAACCTGAAAGCAATGGCAAGGGTGCTGGAGTAACAGCGGGTCATTCTCCGACCAAACATCTTACTCAAGGATGCGAAAGTGCTATTCCCGACCTCAAAAGGAAATGCACTGACGAATAACCCGGGTTGTGAACCAAAGAATAAAATGAATACGCCCCGTCCCGGCGGTTTTCATATCCCTGTGCGTGTCCCAACGTATGTATTGTTTGGCCGGCGACATGATTCTTCCACGGAAGAGCCCGGGATACAATACCTTTCATTGGTTGCGGTTCCACCGGTGCCTTAATGCCTTGAAGAACAACCAGTCTGCTTCCATGCAGGGATACCGGAATCCCTTTAGTGCCAAGGGGATCATTAGAAAAGATACGGATCTTTGCGGGTATACCGATATCACCCTTATGAGGCTGAGAAACGGTGAAGACCTGATCAACAGGATACTCTCCATTCACCCGGATAATGATACCGGGCACGAACTGGCAGCAGATAAGCCTGCTGAGGGGCCAGCCGGCAACAACCCCCAATATTTCCGCAACCAATAAAGGTACAGGTGACCGGAATCATCACCCGGGAGTGTCGTTCCGCGATACCGGCAATGATGGCCGTTATAACAGCGGATATCATATAGTACTGAATATTTCTTATTTTTACCGCTATGATAGGCAGGGCACATATCGTACTGGCAGGCTTTCTCATTCTTATTAACCTTCCGGCGGAGGGACAGTACGGTAATCCTTTCATTACAAACCTCAGGTATGGTGCGGGTATCTCGCATGAGAACCATGATATTATACAGGACCAGGATGGGATCATGCTCTTTGCCAACCGCAACGGGCTTCTCACCTATAACGGTGTGAGCTGGCAGTTGCACAACCTTCCGATACAGCCTCTATGCTTCTACAGGCTCCCCGGAAGAAGTGAAATCATCACCGGCTGCCGTAACAGCTTTGGTTATCTGCAGAAGAATGAAAAAGGGGAATACCGCTATTATCCCCTCTCGGCCGATTTCTCCGGGATCGGTGATATCAGGTGTATTGATGCCAATCAGACCTATTTATATTTCCTGAGCAGCCAGACGCTGACACAGGTCAATATCGGGAGGAGAAGCGAAAAAAGATTATGGAGGGCAGGCCATGGTGCGTCGTTCAACGGGATGATCGTTACCGGCAATAACGTATATGTAATGATACATCCCGGAGGGCTGCACCTCATGACTGAAAGCGGACCCGTACCGGTACCCCCGGGGGAAAACACCGGTGACCAGCCTGTCCTGTTCAGCGTCCCCCTCGAGGAAAGCCTCTTCCTGGTTGGAACAGGCGACAGCCGGCTCTTTCTTTTTGATGAGGAAAACCTGGTATTCTACGATGTCAAAGACAAGGATTATCTTGAACAGAACATTCTCACCGACGGAATGATACTGGAGTCGGGTGAGATTGTTCTGGCAACGCGCACCGGCGGTTGCCTGGTGATTGATCCCTCCAGCCGTAATACCAACTACACCTTTAATTACCAGAGCGGGTTGCCTGATGATGAGATCTTCTGCATGGGGGTTGATAACAACCAGGGCTTGTGGCTGGCGCATGAATACGGTGTCAGCAGGATCGATTTTTCCTTCCCCGTAAGGAACTACAACATCTATCCGGGCCTGGCAGGCAACCTCACCTCTTCATTGGTGCATAACAATACCCTGTTTGTCTCCACCAGTGAGGGTTTATTTTTCCTGAACGAGATAAAGAGTTACCGCCAGGTTGAAGTGCTGGTGCCTGTCACCGTGATGGAGACGGTGGTGAGGGATGAGAGGAAGGAACCGACTGAAGTTGAACTGAAAAGGATCGCCGGATCATCGGATGCAGAAGCCAGACCGCAGGAACAGCAGGAGCAGGCACCACCGGAAAAGAAGGGGTTGCTGCGAAAACTGTTCCGCAGATGGAAAACGACAATGGAAGAGAAGGAAGAACCACCAGAGGAACAGGTACAGCGTATACCCGAACCTGTCATGCCGGAAGTGAAAGAAGAAACAAAGGAAGGACAAGAAAAAAAAGCCGTGAGGAGGACCCGTTACGTAAGGAAGAAGGTCAATGCCCTCCAATCGGTAAGTTATATGTTCACCAGGGTTGCGGGACTGAACGGTAAATGCAGGCACCTGTTATCTCATCAGGGTATATTGCTGGCTGCTACCAATGTCGGGCTATACGAGATAAATAAAGACACAGCATCGCTGATCCTTTTGGAAGAGAACATTCATTGCATTGAACCATCCGGGGCGGCCGTGGCTTTTTATGCCGGAACAAAAAACGGGATCTTCCTTTTACAGAAGGATGCGGGGCGCTGGACAAATCATCCCTTCCCTTTCCCGGAGGCGGAGGTTTTTTCCATCTGGCAGGAGAGTCATGGCGCGACCATCTGGGCAGGAGGTGAGAACAAAGTATTCCGCATGTCGCTCATAAATGGCGGTCTCCCCGCCAAAGGGAGCGAATACCTTTTCGATGCACCCATGACCGGTCCGGTGTTGGTCAGGGAGATTAATCATCAGCCTTTTTTCTTCTCCGACTCGGGGATCTATACATACGAAGCGATCTATGACAGGATTGTACCGGCGGTAGGGCAGCTGTTCTCCAACAGGGAACGCCCACAGTATATTGTTAGTCAGCCGGGATATACCTGGACCCAACATGACCAGGAGTGGGAACTGCTGAACATGCCACCCCTGTGGCAACCCGATATCAGACGATACCTGAGGTTATTCCATGACATCAATGACATACATATTGACCTTGAATCCAACCTGTGGAGTGTGCACGAAAGGAGCCGGCTGAGCAAAATACTTTACCGTAAACAATACCCGAAGACACAAACGTTCAGGATCTATTTCACCGGTCTGAGCGATCACAGAGGTATAAGCATTGATGACAGGAGTGTTGAGCTCCCGTATGACCGTTTTCCGGTTGAGTTTGGTTTCTCTGCCCCCTATTTCGTCCATTACGAACAAACATATTACCAGTAACGGCGTGAACCGATCATGAAGGACTGGTCACCCTGGAACCCGCTGCATAAACAGATCATTTTCCATACCCTTTCCCGGGGACGATATACCCTGCACGCCCGCGCACGTAATATCCTGGGGGATGTCAGCAACACGGAATCGGTGATGTTTATTGTCAACCCGCCCTTTTACCTGAGCTGGTGGTTCATCACCCTCGCCGGCATGGTGCTTATCCTCGTCACTGTTGCCGTGGTACGCCTGTGGATCAGGAAGCTGGAAAAGGATAAGCAGGTGCTTGAACAGAAGGTCAGGGAGCGGACCGCTGAGATCGAGGAACAGAAGGAGGAGATAAGGACACAGCGCGATGAGATTGAGAAACAGAGGGATGAGATCATATCCATCAACAGGGAAATAACAGAAAGCATACGCTATGCCAGCCGTATACAATCGGCCAGCCTGCCCCCTAATGAGCTGATAAAAACCCTCCTCCCCCGTCATTTCATCCTGTATATCCCAAGGGATATTGTCAGCGGGGATTTTTACTGGATCAGGGAGAAGAAAGGACTGATCATCGTGGCGGCCGGTGACTGCACAGGACACGGAGTGCCCGGTGCGTTCATGAGCATGCTGGCCATATCATCCCTTGACGAGATCGCCGATCGCCAGAATGAGTTGCATGCAAATACCATCCTGAACCAGCTCAGGCTGAAGATCATCACAGCACTCCACCAGACAGGAAGGGAAGAAGAAGGACAGGAAGGCCTGGATATTTCCCTCTGCCTGATCAACAGGAAAAAAGGACTGCTTGAATATGCAGGCGCCTTTAACCCCCTGTACCACTTCAGAAACTCCACCTTTACCATGATCAAGGCCGACAAGATGCCTATCGGTATATTCGGAAAAATAAACACACCTTTCACCAATCACCAGATGAAAATACTCGAAAACGACACAATATACCTGTTGTCGGACGGGTATGTCGACCAGTTCGGTGGAGAAAACGGCAGTAAATTCAAATCGGCCAACCTGATCCGGCTGCTCTCCTGTATCCAGTATCAACCAATGAATGAACAGCAACAGATACTCGAGAGGAATTTTATCGATTGGAAAGGCGTTTATCCTCAGGTGGACGATGTGCTGGTCATAGGTATAAAAATCTGACCGGCCGGTGCCTGCGGCTGACTGATCCAAATAATGTATTTTTGTATGGTTTTTATACAAATACCGTTTGAATGATGAAAAAAATATTCCTTCTCCTCCCTGCCATATTCTTTCTGAACAGCTGCCTGGATCTTGATGTGGACAACCCGGGCCTGCCCGATCTGACCGATATCCCTGCCAGGGGCGACCTGTTCATGCTATGGCACAACATTACCCAGTCATCCGATGCCGCTGCCATCGCATTATCGAGCATGGCCGACCAGACCACCACCTCATGGGGTGAGGTTGGTCCCCGTCTGTCCGATGAACCCCGTGTTGAACTGTCCACCGGTACACGGGGAGTCGATGTCACCGATCTGTATTCCGACCTGTACCACAGCCTGACCTATGCCAACGATGTGCTGGGACTCATCTCCTTTGGAGCCACATTCTCCTACGATGAACAGGACATGAACCCTGACATGATGAAGGCATGGGGTCGTTTCATCCAGGGTATAAGCCTGGGATACCTCGGACTGTGCTTCGACCGGGCTGTCATTGTCAAAGAAACGACACCAACCAATTACACCACCCTCTCCCCCTATAATAATATTATCCTTGCCGCCATCGAGTCACTAAACCAGTGTATCGATATCTGTTCCAATAAAATGTTCGTGCTTCCCTCCGACTTTGTCAGCGGTATGACGGTAAACCAGGATATGCTAAAACAGCTGGCCAACGCCTTTGCAGCCAGGATCCTCATCTATAGCCCCAGAAACGCTGAGGATAATACCGAACTGCCGTGGACCACCATTCTTGAGCACGCCGACAACGGTATTGATGCCGATCTTGAGATCTCAACTACCTCCGATAAATGGCTCGACTCCTACAAATCATATGGTACCGATAAGAACGGATGGGTAAGGATTGATCATCGCATCATCCGCCTGATGGACCCCGGTTACCCGGCACGCTGGCCGTCCGATGGCACCGATCCCGGGCAGGCCTCAAGCAGCGATGCCCGGCTGGACTCCGATTTCGAATACTTGCGGTATAATTTTTTCGATCCAGCGCGGGGTTATTACCATTTCTCACCCAACAGTTACAAACGATACGATACCTGGCTCCAGACGCGGCTGGGACCGGTCCCCACCTTCCTGAAGGAGGAGAACCTCCTGATACTGGCCGAAGCGCTGGCACGGACGGGCGACCTTGAGGCAGCGATCGCCCTGATAAACAGCGGCTCAAGAACTGTACGGGGCGCCCTCCCCCCGCTGAACAACAGCGCCGACCTCCAGTCGGTACTCGATGCCATCTTCTATGAAAGAGATATCGAACTGATATTCAGTGGTATGGGTATCTCCTTCTTTGATATGCGACGCAGGGATATGCTTCAGAAGGGCACCCCGCTCCATTTTCCTATACCCTTCCAGGAACAGGATGTGCTCAAAATCCCACGTTACACCTTTGGCGGTGTCATCCGGGCCGACGGCAAGAATACCTCTAAAGGAGGCTGGTCCTAATATACCGGCTCCCCAATACAGTTACCGATACCCCTCGATACCTTTACGGGTTTTACCCCGTGGATGCATGAGCCGCTTTACATGGATTCATGAACCCTGAAAAGCATTCTTTTATTTTTTCTTGCTATTATTGCAGATTATTTCGCGGACAAATGAAGAAAATCGCTTTACACTGGCAGATACTGATCGCCCTGGTTGTTGGTATCCCTTTCGGACTCCTGTTAAAGGATTATGTTCCCTGGATCAGCTGGGCAGGGGACGTATTTCTGCGTGCCCTGAAAATGGTGGTCATCCCCCTGATTCTTTTTTCAATGATCTCCGGTGTAACAAATATTGGTTCAAGCGGTAACCTCGGAAGGGTCGGACTAAAAACCATACTGCTGTATGCAGGAATGCTTCTTGTTGCCAGCGCCACAGGATTGATACTGGTCAATATTATCAAACCCGGTGTAGGGGCCAACATCGGGTTGCAGGAGAGCATTTCAACTCTCGGCTTGCAGCAACGATCTATCAAGGACATATTAATAGGAATTATTCCCGATAATGTAATTATGGCCATGGCTCAGAGCAACACATTATCGGTAATATTCTTCGGTATCCTGTTTGGCATATTTATCAACCAGCTGTCGGAAAAATACCGTCTGCAGATGACCGATTTCTTTGCCGGTGCCTTTGATGTGATGATGCTGATTACGCAGTTTATTATACGATTTGCACCCCTGGGTATCTTTGCCATTGTGGCTTACCAGGTTGCCTCCCAGTCGGATCCCCTGGCCGTCGGGAAAAAACTGCTGGTCTACATGGGAGTGGTCACCGTCGGACTGGTCATACATGCCGTGATTTCCCTTCCGCTGATCATGTATTTTTTTGCACGGGTTAATCCTTTCAAACAATATAAAGGTGTTGGTGCTGCATGGCTCATGGCGCTCAGCACAGCCTCTTCCAATGCCACCTTGCCCGTTGCCATGCAATGTGCTGAAGAAAATTGTGGTGTTTCAAAAAAGATCAGCGGTTTTACTCTTCCCCTGGGGGCTACTATCAACATGAATGGCACTGCATTATATGAAATCGTTGCCGCCATGTTCATTGCCCAGGCATACGGCATTGAGCTTACCATCGGTCAGCAGATCATTGCCGTGATCACGGCGGCGCTTGCAGCGATCGGTGCAGCGGGTATACCGATGGCCGGACTGGTCACCATAACAATCGTTCTGACAGCCGTCGGTCTGCCCCTGGAGGGTGTGGGCCTTATCCTGGCCGTCGATCGCCCCCTCGATATGTTAAGAACCTCGGTGAATATTCTTGCCGACACCACAGTGGCTTCTATGATCGCAAAAACTGAGGGAGAACCGGTTAAGGTGTAGTGTTAATTTTCAGGTATTTTACCAACCTTTTACATATGAATTTCGTATAATTATAAATATATTTGTCTGACCTTTCAAATGACACCATTCCTGAAATCCGTGTGTAACGCAGCACCAGGTATATGCCTTCATTGCCGTGATACTGCCGCCTTCACACGTCCGGGATACCTGATGGCAGACAAGGTTATGATCGGAGATTATTGAATGAGTCAGACCCCCATGAAAATACTTATTTGCGAAGATAACACCCTTGCCATGAAAGCCCTCTCGGTGATCCTTGGCAAGAACGGGTATGCAACCGCCATTGCCGCTGACGGCAATGAGGCCATGGATATGCTTCGTAACAATGACTATGACCTCCTGCTTGTGGATATTCATCTTCCCTACCACAGCGGACTGGAACTGGTTGAATTCGTGCGGACCGACCTGAAGAAAGACACACCGGTTATCATAGTCTCTGCGTTCAGCGACCCGCAGATGATAAAACGCGCCGGTGATCTGGGGATCAATGACTATATTGTCAAACCTATCGATGCGAATATACTGGTAAATAAGATCCGGTTGTTGCTAAACAAATAATTCATGCGCAGTCATGTTCTCTTGTGTCTCCTGCTGACAGCATCAGTGAGCTATCTCTCCACGCTGGTGGCTCCTGCACAAGACAGGATATACCCGGAAACGGAATATGCCAGGATACGAACTCTCGCCCATGAAGGATATCACGGCCAGGCCCGACAGGACCTTCTTTTACTGCTCGATTCATTCCCTTCCTATGGCGATGCCTGGATACTCCTTGCGCGTGTATATGCCTGGCAGGAAGAGTATGAACCTGCAGCAGCCATCCTCGATTCCCTGATAGCCCATGAAACGGCCAACCGGGATGCCGCAGAAGCCCGGATAGATGTGGCATTGTGGGCGGGAAATGACAGCCTGACAAGAGAGGTCACCAACCGCATGCTCACCCTCTTCCCTGATGATGATACTGTACGCTTTAAGGCTGAATATGTGCTGGCGGCTATCCCCTTGCCCGACACGGCTGACATACCCGCCGACGAACCGGCTGAACGGCCTGCAGATACCACACATGCCCTGCCCCCTGATACCGTCATAACATCTAAAACAGATATCAGAGCCGGGTATTACTTCGACACGTTCTCTGAACCGTATCAAAGGTTCTGGCAGGTATTTCAGCTGGGAGCCGGTTACCTCCTGAAACCGGGAAGAATCATCGGCAGCATCAATGTGGGCAACCTCCATGCCGGCACCACACCGGAAATACGTGCCACTGAAGTACAGTTCGAGGGAGAGGCATACCCCAGGCTATCTGAAAAGGACTATGCATGGCTGTCGTATGCGTTCAGCCCCGGGAAATATTTCCCCAGGCACCGGCTGGCAGCCGAAGTATGGCATTCATTTCCCCACGGATGGGTCGCCTCGGCAGGAATGAATTACTACTATTTCAACAGGCACATATTCATTGCCGGCATCTCGGGTGAGAAATACACTGGCAATTACTGGTTTTCATCCAAGATCTATTTTTATTTCAAGGATCAGGGTATCACCACCTCCCTCTATCTCACGGGCAGGAGGTATCTTAACGATACCGATTACCTGCAGCTGACGGCCGGTATGGGTACTGCACCCGATGAACCCTTCGATATAGAGACCGATTTGAGCCGTCTCAGTGCCTACACGGCAAGGATCGCCTATTTTGCTTCCATCACCCGCACCATATCTATCCGGGCCGGCATAGGATACTCCCGTGAGGAATACGCAGAATCCGTACAACGCAACAGGTTCGACGGCAGCCTCAACATGATCTGTTCCGTTGGCAGAAGGAGATGAGAAAAACATGGATCATCATATTACCCCTCTTGTGTCTGCCCTGGTACTGCATTGGCACCGTTGCGGCAGCACCATCTGCCGTACACAATTCCGTTGTTCACGCCGTTACCGCTGATACCATGGTGGCAGCGCCGTTGCCGCCTGTCTCCGCCGCACCGGATACCATTCGCACCGTGTGGCAGGACTGGTTCCTGGGCAATGACAGCCCGTGGCTCAGGAAGGTGAGGTACCTGGGCCGGTCATACAGCCTCGTCAATGCATTGGTTATCACCATTATGGTTTCCACGGGCACGATGATCATCCTTCTCATCATCATCCTCCTCAACAGGACCCGCATGGAACGTGAACAAAAACTAAGGCAGTATCTGCTGGAGAAATACCAGGGTCTCATCGTGGATTACCTTTACGGGGATACTATATCCGACGAGTTTCGCGTCATCGCTTCAGACAAGTTCCGCCGCCAGGTTCTCATCGACCAGATGATCGATGTGAGCATCAACCTGAAAGGAGATACCGAGATCAAGCTGAGCAGGCTGTATAATCAGTTGGGCCTTCACCATGATTCCCTGAGGAAGGCACGAAGCCGCAAGTGGCATGTCAGGATCAAAGGGTTCCGCGAACTGGCATTCATGAATATCAGGGATGCCAACGATGAGATGTATAAATCGCTGAACTCGGGCAACGAGATCCTCCGTATGGAAGCGCAGATCGCTCTTGTAAGGCTGAGCGGTGAAAACCCCTTCGAATTCCTGCATCACCTCACCCGCCCGTTCTCCACCTGGGAACAGATCACTCTCCATGAACTGATGGTACAGCACGACCTGCCTGTACCTGACTTCAGGCAGTGGCTTGAATCCCCCAATCCTACCGTCGTCATCTTTGCACTCAGGATGGTGCGTGTATACAAGCAGGCAAATGCCGAAGAAGAGGTGAGGAACGTTCTTGGCCATCCTGATCCGCACGTCCGTAACCTGGCTATTGAAGTGGCCGGTGACCTTGGCTTCAGGTCAACGCTGGAGGTGATGAAGAAAATGTATAAACACGAGGAATATCCCAACTGCCTCCAGATACTCCGGTCGATGGGCAAAATGCCCGACCCGGCGATGCTGGGCTTCCTCAGGCTGGTGCTCGATAAGGAAGACGACGTGCAACTGCAGATCGAGGCAACAAAAGCCATCGAAAACATGGGGGAAACGGGCATCAGCACCCTCGTGAAACTGATGAAATCAGAATATAAGAACTATAATATCATTATCAGGCATGTGCTTGACAGAAGGATTTATTAGAGTATAATTATGGCTTTGTTTTTCGGAAATCTGATCTTTATCCTTACGCTGATATTGTTCGCCTCCTATCTCCTGCTGGGGCTGTTTTCTGCCCTCGCCCTGCGCAATTACCTAAGGAAAAACAGCTAAATCAATTACAACTCTCTTGTCCTATCTCCCCTGAGCCCGAGGGTTTCCATCATCGCCCCGGCTTTTAACGAAAGCCGCAGCATCATTGACAACGTCAGAACCCTCCTGTCGCTGTACTACAACAATTTCGAGGTGATCATTGTCAACGACGGATCAACCGATGACACATTCGACAAGATCAAGGA
>JAXDBV010000358.1:0-8989 GCA_034678415.1 Bacteroidales bacterium | reverse complement strand
ACCATCCAGACATTATTGCAGTGCAGGATAAGGACACCCGCAGGAATGAGGAATTCTATGCCGTTACCGTCCAGAAAATCACACCCTCGGGCTACGGAGTGCAGGTTGGAAGCTTTGCTGAGCTGGCTAATCTCATGAGAGTGACCGATAAGCTGAATCCTGACCTGAAACGAAGAGTAACCGTTCACGTAGGCGTGATCAACAAGGTTAAAGTATACCGTATCATCATAGGGCAATACCAAAATAGGGAAGAAGCGGAAAAAATCAGGCATCAGCTCAGCGATGACTACCCTGATGCATTTATATATACATTCTGACAGACAAAAATGTGCTATTTGTAGAACCGTTGTTCATATATGAAAAATAAAGCCCTGCCCATTTTCCTGGCCTTTCTTTGTATGGGTTTTGTCGATGTTGTCGGACCACTGGTAAGCCTTGCCAAGGAATCATTTCACCTTTCCAATTTTATGGCCCAGTTGCTGCCATTATCGGGGATGATCATGTTCGGATTGCTTTCCATACCCATGGGACTGGTGCAGGACAGGAAAGGGAAGAAATTTGTTCTATCACTGGGTCTTGCGCTGGCACTCATTGGCATGATAATACCCATATTGAATGGTATGTATGGTGCAAAGGTGAATATCGCTGTCGCATCCATGAGCCAGTTCTATATCCTGCTGTTTTCCATATTGATTCTCGGAGCCGGTGCCACCACCCTTCAGGTAGCCGGTAATCCAGTCATGCGCGACGTGTCAGCGGAAGGCAGGTATTCCAGCAATCTGTCGCTGGCACAGTCCGTTAAGGCTATCGGCTCCTCCCTGGGATTCCTGGTGCCCCCGCTGGTTCTCTGGCTGTTCGGCCTCGATTGGACCATCCTGTTTCCCCTGTTTGCCCTGCTGATCACCATTAACCTGATATGGATCCGGCTGACGGAGATTACAGAAAACAGGTCATCAGGAAGAATAGCTGCCTCCTTCTCCTCGTGCCTCAGCTTATTCTTTACCAACGGGTATGTACTGTTGATGGTCATCGGGATATTCGTTTATGTTGGTGCTGAAGTCTCTATGAGCTCAGGTATTCCCATACTGATGAAGGAGAAATACGGTATTACGAATTTCGGATTATGGCTCAGCTGGTTATTGTTTTTCCTTCCTATCCTGGCGGGTCGTGCTGTCGGTTCTGCCGTTCTGAGGCATATAGCCCCCGCGAGATTTTTACTCCTTTCTATCCTTGTATCCATGTCGGGTATACTGTTGCTGTTTACCGGTTCACAGGTGATGGTATTCACGGGTATTGTATTGACGGGATTGGGATTCGCCAATGTCTTTCCACTGATATTTTCCATCACCGTTGATCGTATGCCTGAACGGACCAACGAACTGTCAGGCCTGATGGTTACCGCCATTGTCGGGGGCGCCTTCATATCTCCGGTCATGGGCAAGGTAGCCGATCTGGCCGGTTCAGATATCCTGGGGGGATTTGTCGTTCCTCTCGCCTGTATTGTATACCTTCTCCTTGCGGCACTTAAAAATATAAGGCAAAAAGTATAATGTACAGATATTTTGAAGCTTTCATTGGGATTATTTACCAAATACAAAAATATGAAAAAGGTTGCAGTAGGCATTGATATAGGCGGTACGAACACAGGCTTCGGATTGGTCACCCGGGAGGGCAGTGTTATTGCTGAAAGTACGATGAACACGCAGGGATACACGGAAGCTGCCTCTTTCCTTAAGGCCCTGGCCGACAATGTTCTCTCCCTGGTGAAATCGGTAACGAAACCTGTGGAGGTAGTAGGTGTCGGACTGGGTGCGCCCAACGGCAACTATTACAATGGTACCATTGAATATGCTCCGAACCTGCGATGGAAAGGTGTGATTAAAGTGGTGGATATGCTACGCCGGCATTTCGATTACCGGATTATTGTCCTGACCAATGATGCCAATGCAGCTGCTATCGGGGAAATGGTATACGGCGGTGCCAAAGGGATGAAGGATTTTATCATGATCACCCTCGGTACCGGTCTGGGCAGTGGTGTGGTGGTAAATGGTGCCTTGGTTTACGGGCATGATGGTTTTGCCGGTGAGATAGGTCATGTGGTCGTTGACCGTGGAGGAAGACTTTGCGGTTGCGGCAGGAGAGGATGCCTGGAGACTTATGTGTCGGCCCCGGGAATTAAACGAACCGTATTTGAACTGCTGGCTGACTCACGCGACGATTCTATGTTGAGAACCCTATCCTTTGAGGGGATGGACTCAAAGATCATCTATGAAGCGGCTAAAAAGGGAGATAAAATCGCCCTTGAAGCCTTTGACATTACCTGTGAGATCCTTGGGAAAACACTGGCCGATTCGGTTGCACATACAAGCCCTGAAGCGATCTTCCTTTTCGGTGGCCTGGCAAACGCCAGGGAATTTATTTTCGAAAAAACCAAAAAATATATGGAAGAAAATATGCTGAAGGTGTTCCGCAACAAAGTGAAAATTCTCCCGTCACAGCTGAACGGTGCGCATGCCGCCATACTGGGAGCCAGCGCCCTGGTATGGAAGGAATTACACTGAATATTCCTGTTACCTGATTACGAATACTGATGCCAGTTTCCTGAACACAATGAATCGGATATTGCTGTTTCCCCTTCTGTTTGCCCTGGTCCTTTGTTCAGGCAGTCCTCGTGATGGGAGAAATACCTTTCCTGAACGTTCTGCAGGCATGACCGCCAGTGACACGGCCGGTCAGCAACATATCTTCCCTTCAGGCACAACGATACACGAGCGATTTATGCCTCCTGCCGGCTATCAGAGGACAAGCGACAACCCCGGCAGTTTTGCCTCCTTCCTCAGAAACCTGCCCTTAAAGCCTTACGGATCCAAAGTGCTGCTGTATAACGGAAGAGAAAAAGTACCCGGCGACGTACATGTCTCTGTGATCGACATGGAGATCGGAACGCGTGACCTTCAACAATGTGCGGATGCGATAATACGGCTGAGGGCTGAATACCTTTATTCCATAAAGGCGTTCGGGAAGATACATTTCAATTTTACCAGCGGTGATACGGCACGCTATACCGATTGGATTAAAGGGATCAGACCCGTGGTAAACGGTCCCCGTGTCCGGTGGACCCATTCAGGGACACCCGGTGAATCCTATCTCTCCTTCAGAGAGTACCTGGACATGGTATTCACATATGCCGGAACCAGCTCCCTGGAAAAAGAACTGGTGCGTGTGGACAGTATTACCGATGTCTTGCCGGGTGATGTGTTCATCGAAGGCGGCTTTCCGGGTCACGGTGTTATCGTGGTCGACGTGGTCTGTAATACCCGGAACGGGGAGAAGCTATTCCTGATTGCTCAGAGTTATATGCCGGCACAGGAGATCCATATTCTCAAAAATCCCGTGAATAAGGAATTGAATCCCTGGTATGAGACCCCGAAAGGTGTGACGATCCATACCCCTGAATGGAATTTCAACCGGGATCAGTTGTACAGGTTTAAAATCCACTAATCGTATAACGGGTTTAGCATGAAATAGTCTTTGAAATCCTGCAGAGTTTTTATAGTGTTATGGAAAATGAGTAACTTGTGTTGATTTGTTGAATATCTGGCCCGGACAAACTATTGATAAGGATGTTAAAGATCCTGGTTATTGCCGGTTTTTTGATCATCTTTGTCCTGTCGGTTGTTTTCATCAAACCTCTGCAGGCACACAAGAAACGTCCGCAATCCACGCCTGTCCTGAAGTTCAGCTATCTAGCCTACCTGGCGGTAACCCTGTCTTTTTTCTATAACCTGATATTTGAGCAGAGGAATATGGATAAAACGATTACCAATTTTCACTTTTTTATCATCCTTTTGACTCTTTTCATACCCAACGCTTGTATATTGGCCAGGCGAAAAATAAAGAAAGGAAGAACCCTTTATAATTACTTAATTTCTGTCGTGAATGTGGCTGCCATTTATTATCTTGTATGGTTTTTTGTCAAGATCAAGATAACTATTTAATAATAAACGCAATGCTTAAAGAAAACTTTATCATGTATATCGAGGAAGGGTTGAAAAAGAATTTCAAAGGTCAAGCCTTCAGCGATTATAAAGGAATGAATTATACTTACCAGGAAGTAGCCTGGCATATCCTGAGGCTGCATCTGTTCTATGCGGCGGCTGGAGTAAAAAGGGGCGATAAGATTGCCCTGGTGGGGAAGAATTCCTCCAACTGGGCTATCGGCTATCTTTCCGTGGTTACCTATGGAGCGGTTGTTGTACCCATTCTGCCTGATTTCAAACCGGCCGATGTGCAATACCTGATCAACCACTCCGATTCCGTCCTTCTCCTTACTTCGGAAAGCATCTTTCAGACTCTTGATGCCGGACAGTTAAACAATATCCGGGCAACCTTTTCTCTTACTGATTTTTTACTGATCAGTAGCCGGGAGAAGAATCTCGACGAGGTGATCAAGGGTCTTGATGAGAAAATGAAGGAGAAGTATGGTGATGAACTGAGCCTCGATCAGGTGGTTTTTCCGGAAGTTTCAAATGCCGAGCTGGCGGTGATCAGCTATACCTCGGGCACTTCCGGGTTCTCGAAGGGAGTTATGCTCAGTGGCAATAGCCTGGCGGCTAACCTGCGCTTTGCACAACGCAACATGAGGCTCGATCCGGGAGACGATATCGTGTCCTTCCTTCCCCTGGCACATACTTACGGCTGCGCTTTCGAATTTCTGTTTCCCGTGTCGAGGGGCTGTCATATCACTTTCCTAACAAAGACTCCGTCGCCCCAGGTGATCATACAGGCGTTTCAGGAGGTTCGTCCGCGCCTGATTCTGTCCGTACCCCTGGTGATTGAAAAAGTCTATAAAAATAAGATTCTGCCCACTATTAATAAAGGCATGATGAAGGTGTTGCTCGGAATTCCCCTGGTGAATAAATTGATATTGGGTAAGATACGGAAAACGCTCGCAACTTCTTTCGGTGGTAATTTCAGGGAACTGGTGATTGGGGGCGCTCCCTTTAATGCCGAAGCCGAGGCTTTTTTCAGGAAACTGAAATTCCCCTTCACTGTGGGCTATGGTATGACCGAGTGCGGACCCCTGATCAGTTATTCAGGCTGGAAAACGACCAAACTCAGCTCCTGCGGTAAACCGGTGGATACCCTTGAGGTGAAGGTCGACTCGGAAGACCCGGAACATGTTGTGGGTGAAATACTCCTCAGGGGGGAGAATGTGATGTTGGGCTATTACAAGAATGAAGAAGCAACCAAAGCCATCATCGATGCTGAGGGCTGGCTTCATACAGGAGACATCGGGCTGATGGATAAGGAAAATAACATCTTTATTAAAGGAAGAAGCAAAAGTATGATATTAGGTCCCAGCGGTAAAAATATCTATCCAGAAGAAATTGAATCACTCCTGAACAACATGTTTCTCATCAACGAGTCTATCATCGTTGAGAGAAACGGCAAACTCAGGGCACTGATCTATCCCGATATGGAAACCATTGAGAGGGATAAGATAAACGCGGAAGCCTTGAATGAACTAATAAAACAAAACCTAAAAACCTTGAACGACAGGCTACCCGGGTATATGCAGATCTCGGGCTTTGATCTGCAGAAAGAAGAATTTGAAAAAACTCCAAAGAAAAGTATCAAACGCTTCCTGTACGAATAGTATAATTTACAGGCCGGTATTTTCTATTGCCTGGTTGAGGAAACGGTTAAACGGAACCGTGGCGGATAAAACATCACGGGCTTCATGTAGAAATATTTCCGATACTACCATGGTATCGGGGATATCTTTGTAGATGGTATAGCTCTTGAACTTAAGGAGATTTATTTGAGGGTAATCGGGCGGGTAACCGGCAGGAGGCCTCTTAAGTATTTCCCCGCTGATCTCTCCGAAATGTTTTTTGAAGGTCCTGTGATTTATAATGTTCAGGAACTCTTCAGTGTTGTCATATATTTCTCTTCTAACCGCCTTGAGCACAGGTGCGGGGGGCATATATAATCCACCGGCCAGCAAACAAGCTCCCGGTTCAATATGGACGTAGTAACCGGCATAACCGCCGTTCTTCCCGTTCCTCGACATGTATGCACCCAGGTTGGTTTTATAGGGTGTTTTGTCCCGTGAGAACCGCGTATCCCTGTAAATCCTGAAAATATAATCACGGGCCGGTAAAACCTGCACCTGCGGATCCAATGAGTGTACCTCCATGATCAATCCTGTGACCAGAAGGTCAAATTCTTCTTTCACGGTAAGATACCAGCGGCGGTTATCATTGAACCACTCGCGGTTGTTATGCCGTTGTAATGCTTTTAGAAAATCAAAAACGTTTGCAGAAAGCATGATATTCAGGGTTTTGCATTTGCGAATGTACGGAAAAGTATATGAACAGCCGACCATTCGCATTGGGACAGTAATTGGTCGGGCGTCAGCAAAGGTAAATAAGCGCGGGCGATTAATAAAATTTAGATGTAAATTGGTGGTATGAATACATGGGTTCTCATTGTAGCCGGAGGGGAAGGTGTGCGCATGGGCAGTACCCTTCCGAAACAGTTCATGCCATTGCTCGGATGGCCTGTCCTGATGCATACGGTACAGGCTTTTTATGAATATGATCAATCAATAAACATCATTATTATTCTGCCTGACGGATTCATTGATGCATGGAAGGGGTTGTGCAAACAGAACAATTTTTTAATTCAGCATACCTTGGTGAAAGGAGGGAAGACACGTTTTCACAGTGTGAGAAATGGATTAATGCATGCAGGTGATGAGGGGCTCATCGCGATCCATGACGGTGTGCGGCCGCTGGTTAACAGGACAACTATTGACCGCTGTTTCAAAACGGCTGCGTTGAGGGGAAGCGCTGTTCCGGTTCTCCTTCCGGTGGAGAGTGTCAGAAAAGTAGATGGGCAGTATAGCATACCTGTCAGCAGGGAGGACTTACGCCTGGTACAAACCCCTCAGGTCTTCCGTGCAGGTGAAATTAAACAGGCATACCGTCGTAAGTACTCTTCCTCTTTTACTGACGATGCCACGGTAGCGGAAAAAGCCGGTATTAAGATACACCTCGTTATGGGTAATCCTGAGAATATCAAGATCACCACCCCGATGGATCTGAAGCTGGCCGAATGCCTTATAAGTGGTATGATGCGGGAGAAACCCGTTTAGGTCTTCTCCCTGCCTGAGGTATATTTATCTGGTTTGGTCTTCATTCACCGGCAGCCCCACTTTCAGGTTTTCATATTTTGCCAAACACACACTATTGTAGGTTCGGTTGCAGGGCACGAATGGGTTTCCGTCCCCGTGTTCCTGACATTTTAATATAATTTCATAAAACGATTTAGCCTTGCTTCAGGCGAATGGCGGGCATTGATAATGCTCAATATCGCTCCTATTTATATTCGAGCACCTCTGTCTGGCCTTTTAACAGCATGAGTCCGTTGGTAGCCATTGCTTCGAGTTCATCATCACCCGGATAAATATGCACGGGAGCCAGTTTAGTGATTCTTTCCACCAGGTTTTCCATCAGGGTTTTGCTGTTAGCCAGGTTACCGGTGATGAGTACGGCATCTGGTTTGTCCTTGAATGCCATGCACATGGCTCCGGCACTCTGGGCTACCTGGTAGGCCATGGCCTGCATGATGAAGCGTGCATTTTCATCTCCGTTCTCAATGCGGCTTTCCACCTCATGACCATTGTTGGTTCCCAGGTATGCCATCAACCCGCCTTCCCCACGCACCATTTTGAGCATTTGCTCCTGTGTATATTTACCGCTGAAGCACAGGCGTATCACATCACCCATGGGCAGCGTACCGCTGCAGATGGGTGAAAAGGGACCGTCACCGTCAAATCCCTGCGTAGCATCAATGACCTGGCCTTTACAATGGGCACCGATGGAGATCGCCCTCCCAAGGCTTATCACGATAAGATTCATATCTTCATACGCCTTACCAACCATCTTGGCGTGTTTCCTTGCCACGTATTTCTGGTTGAGGGCATGAAATATTGATTTACGTTTTATCAGCGGATGACCGGAGATCCTTGAAATCTCTTCGAACTCATCGACAACAACGGGATCAGAAACCAGGGCTTGTGAACCGGGGATTTCCTTTGCTATGGCATAGGCAATCAGCCCTCCGAGGTTCAGAACATCCACCCCGTACTCCTCACAGCCCAGATCTTCCTTCAACTTCTCATTTACCTCATAGATCCCTGATTTTACAGGTTTGCATAACCCTCCCCTGCCAAAAATGAATTTGAGATCATGCACTGGTATCTCGTTATCGTGCAACTCTTTCATGATCCTGTCCTTGCGGTATTCAGTCTGATCACACACCTTGACGAACTGCTTAAGTTCTTCCGGATCATGCTTGATGCGTTTCATGAAGATCACCTTGGTAAAACGGTATACAGCAACCTTGGTGGCATAATCCCTTGGATTAATAGCCAGGATTAATGAAGTGCTCAAATTGTAAGTTATCGGTCCCATGGTATTGAATTATATGTGGTAAAGTTATATATTTCTTCTTTTCATAAAAATGTCATACCGTTTGAATGTACTTACAGCATTTTCCCTTGTTGTTCCCTGGTTGATCTCTCCCCTCAGCCTTAATGCCGGTAATCCGCCGGGGAAAAATATCGAAATAGTGTTTCATTATGGTTCCATTGTTCCTCACCATGATTTCATGCATGATTTTATGGAGGGACCGCTGATGGCCGGAGAGGTGAAGATCGGCTTTCAGACACGCGGAAAACTGGCGTGGGAGCAACTTTACAACTATCCACGGTACGGTTTCGGATACTATTTTGGAACCATCGGAAATCCGGATATCCTTGGACTGCCCAATGCAGTATATTCCTTCTTCGACGTGCCGTTGATTAAAAAGAACCGGTTCTCCTTCAATACTCAGATGGCATTGGGCGTTTCATACAATTTTCATATTTATGATCCCGCGACGACTCCCCTGAACCTGGCCATCGGCTGCACTCCCAATG
>JAXDBV010000357.1:0-16627 GCA_034678415.1 Bacteroidales bacterium | reverse complement strand
AGTGTCATACTTGTCAGCCCGGGGCACGAGATCAACGCAGTCAGTCATTGTGGATACGTGGCATGATGCGGCATGTTCAGGATGCCCGCAAGCCAGGCAGATGTCACAGGCAAGGGCTTCGCTTCCGACCCGGATGAAGTTCTTGAAGTGTTCATCAAGGCTGTATTTAGGATGAACAGGCCCTTTATCTGCCTCGTCCATGAGAAACAGTTTCACTTCGTAACCCAGTGTCATTGCCGTCACCGCGAAGCGAAAGACATTCCGGGCCTTCCCGGGTTCGTTCGTTTCAATAATGATACCGGTTTTCATGAAACATTAAGGCTGGTGGTAAACACCGCCTGCCGGAAACAAAAATATTAAAATTACAATAACTCTATCCTTTATCGGTAAGCGATCGGCATGATGTACGATAATATTATAAAAGAATATTTTTTTAAGGTAAATTTGAATCATGGGAAATTCATCAGAAAGAATCATCAATACGGGTCTTTGTGCCTATGGCATGTCGGGCCAGGTGTTTCACGGGCCGTTGCTGGCGTCGGATCCCCGTTACCGGGTGGTGAAAGTGCTTGAACGGTCGGGCAGCCGGTCGGCAGGGCTATTCCCCGATGCGAGCATCGTCCGCAGCCTCAGTGATCTGATCTATGACAAGGACATAGAGCTGATCATCGTCAATACGCCTGATCATACCCATTATAATTTTGCCCGTCAGGCCTTGAACGCGCGTAAGCATGTGGTGGTGGAGAAACCCTTCACCGTGACGGTGCGTGAGGCGAAAAGGCTGGTGAGGCTGGCACACAGAAAAGGAAGGCTGCTCACCGTGTTCCAGAACCGTCGCTGGGATGGCGATTTCCTCACGGTGCGAAAGCTGGTTGAACAGAAGAAGCTGGGACGGGTGGTGGAGTTCGAATCGCACTTCGACCGGTACAGAAACTATATACAGACAGATACCTGGAAGGAGGATGGCAAGCTGGGCACGGGAACCCTCTATAACCTCGGTTCGCACCTGGTGGACCAGGTACTCGTCCTCTTTGGGATGCCTGACAAGCTGTATGCGGAGATAAAAATACAGCGAGACGGAGGGAAGGTGAATGACTATTATGATATTCATATGTACTATGAAGGGCTCAAGGTCATCCTGAAATCATCGTACCTGGTGCGTGAGCCGGGCCCGCGGTTCATGGTGCATGGCACACAGGGCAGCTTCCTGAAATACGGTACCGATCCGCAGGAGGAAGCGCTGAAGGCCGGCAAGCTGCCATCCGCTGACCCCCGGTGGGGCAGGGAAGACAAAGAGTGGTGGGGATTACTGAATACAGAGGTGGAAGGCCGATCGTTCCAGGGAGCCCTCGAGACGGAGGCAGGCTGTTACCCGGCATTCTATGATAACCTGTACATGGCCCTTACCGGAGGAACAGAACCGGCCGTTACACCCTATGAGGCAGTGAATAATATTTACATCATTGAGAAAGCTATCGAAAGCAGCCGGAAGAAACACCCCGTGAAAATTATGTAATTAATTCAGTAATTTATTATTGAATTAGTTCAGTAATTTTTTCCTGGCTAAAGAAAGGGATACAAGGGGTGTCATGAGCCGGGAAAAGGTGCCCGGTGAGATGGTTGACACACACCGACGGCACTCCGGTAATAGCAAATATCGCGGATTCATGGGTATTGTTGAAGGCATGTTATCCATCGGGTACCCGGGCGCCCGGTTCGTTTGCTTTCGCGGATTGTGTGCCAGGGTGTTTCTGTTTGTCGGGTTAGTGTTCCTGGTCCCTCACGGTTTCAATAAACTGCGTATATTCATATTCAATATCCTGGTTGGTGAGGAAAGTGCCCGAGTGTACGATCAGCCGGAATTTGAAGTGTGCTTCCTCCCCGGGATCGAGTTCCAGGTTGAGTGAGTCGGAGCCGTTGCTCAGCGCTTTCACCCCAAGGTTATTGCAGGAAAACAGCCCATAGGGACGGGCATGCCAGTAGGCCGGGTGCCCGGGGTTATGCGGGTGGTCGAACATTACGAGGGTGAGGCTGTCGCCGGCAACGACGGAGGTGAGTTTCATCCACCGTGCCCTTTTAGCCCAGACATCACTTCCGGTGATTCCCTCACTGTTTTCATACATGCCATTTACTCCAGTATTATCCATTACGGGCACATCCGCGGGGTTTCCCCGGGCGTCGGTCAGCAACAGTGGCTGGTCGGAGGGCATTTCCAGCGCACGGGCGACACGTATGGCGAAAAACCCTTCCTTGTTGTCCCTGAACAGCACCTTTTGTTCACCCGCCTTAAGCCTTATCTGCCGCTCGATGATTCTTGTTGCACCCTTGTCGATGAAGAGATATTTTGATTCTTCATCCAGCAGCCTGGTCCAGTGTTCAAGACTGCTGTCGGGGACATACCATCCGGCTCGGGAGAGGATGAAAGGCAGACGGTCGACGCCCGTGCCAGTCTCGACCGATTCCACCATGATCCTTCCGTACCTGTGCTTTCTTTCCTTGGGTATGAGATATGAATTGTTCCAGAAATCGAACCCGTTCACATCGCCGTGGGTTAACCATACACCAGCCTGGTGGGGGTGATCGGTGCGTTCTCCGGGGCGGGGAGCCAGGGGGAATCCCCGGGTGACAGGCGTCCCTGCTGGTGAGAGCACGGGGAACAGTACCGGTTTGGCAAGAGACGGACCGTAAAGTAGAGCGGTGAACAGTTTCCCGTCTATCAGCACATCCACGCGTGAGGCAGTATCTGCCCGAGTTAGAACGACCGGGTATTGTTCATTGGTCCGGTGGCATCCCAAAATAAGGATGATCAAGGATATGAGAATTACAGGGAAAGCCAACCGGATTTTTATGGCATGACGGTTCTGATAATGATGAATCATAATGAAATTGCTGGATTACTAATTCTTTACAAAAATAGTTATTATGTGGTATTTACCATGCCAATTCGCTTGCATAGGGACACCTGATATGCATGTTGATAGTGCTGCGGAATGACGGTCAGAACCCTCTGCCGGTTCTAAAAAACAGGCTTCGGTTTATCAAATGATATATGTGGGTGAAGGCCGGTATAGCAGAAAAATGGAGGGTGAAATATGAAGGTTTTGTTGATCAGAAAAAGCACGGTTTGACAAGGTGTACTTTAATGGTACTAATACATCAGCAAGTCTATGCCGTACCTGCCGGAATGTATCATGCTATTCCTGAGAATCCCATGAAAGCGAGGGCCAGCAATCCGGAGATAACGAGGGATAATGGGAATCCCTTCATGTACTTAGGGACATTGGCTAATTCCAGTTGTTCACGTATACCGGCCATGATGATCAGCGCAAGCGTGAAGCCGGCAGCGGTTGAGGCTGCATAGATCACACTCTCGAGGAGGTTATAGTTCTTCTCAACGGCGAGAATGGCTATTCCCAGCACAGCGCAGTTTGTAGTGATCAGGGGGAGATAGATACCCAACGCCTGGTAGAGAGGTGGGCTCACTTTCTTCAGTATGATCTCCACCACCTGGACGAGGAATGCGATCACCATGATGAATGTGATGGTTTGCATAAACTGTATCCCCAGGGGGACCAGAACATAGTTCTGAATAAGGTATGTTACCAGGTTGGCCATGGCCATCACAAAGATCACGGCGCCACCCATACCCACGGATGTGCTAACCTTGTTAGAAACGCCAAGGAACGGACATATACCCAGGAACTGTAACAGTACAACGTTGTTTACTAGGAGGGCTGATATGATAATAAGTATGTATTCCATGATTTACATATTTCAGATAGACAGTTTCTTCTTTATAATATTCATGATGGCAATAAGGTATCCGTAGGTGATGAATGCACCGGGGGGCAGGATGAACAGGAGGATCGTTTTTGTATCCTCCGATACCAGTCTCATGTTGAATATGGAGCCATTACCCATTATCTCACGGAAGGAAGCCATAAGAGTTATTGCCAGTGTGAAACCGATGCCCATACCCAGTCCATCGAGAACGGAAGCTCCCACACTGTTCTTTTGTGCAAAGGCTTCGGCACGACCCAGAATAATGCAGTTCACTACAATGAGAGGAATGAATACTCCAAGCTCATCATATATATCCGGCGTATAGGCTTTCATAACCAGGATAACCACTGTGACGAATGTGGCGATGATGATGATGAAAGCGGCAATACGCACCTTATCGGGGATCAGGTTTTTGAGCAATGAAATAAAAAGATTTGAGAACACCAGGACGAAGGTAGTTGCGAGGCCCATACCTATGCCGTTGATGGCTGCGGTGGTGATTGCCAGTGTGGGGCAGGTACCAAGCACCAGCACAAAGGTGGGATTTTCCTTCAGTAATCCGTTGGTAAAGTATCTGAGGCTGCTCATTTTTCCGTTGCTTTTTTATAGGATGAGTATGCTTTTTCAACACCGTCGCAGAAAGCACGGCTGGTAATAGTGGCGGCGGTGATGGCATCGACATCGCCGCCGTCTTTTCTCACCTTGAGTGTAAAGGTGGCAGGATCCTTATTCACAAACTGTTCGTTGAATTTCGGATCGCTCATCTTGGTTCCCAGTCCGGGTGTCTCCTTGTGAATGAATCCTCCAAAACCGCTGATCTTTCCATCGGGAAGGAAGCCCACGACGAACCGGATCATACCGCTGAAACCCTTGTCCGACCAGGTCTCAACAGCATAACCCACGGGTTGTCCTCCTGTCATACCGATGGTTATGGTGAGGCTGTCACCATCCTCTGATGGCAGACGTAATGATTCAGTGCTCTCGAACGGGGGGATCACGGCTTTCACGGCGTCTTCCTTTTTCATTCGTTCGGCCTCGGCTATGGGATCCTTCGTCTTGAGATAAACAAATCCCAGCGAGCCTGCCATGAACATGGCGATAAGGCTCAGTGACAACACCATGTTGGGAAGGGTTGATGCCAATTTAGCCATTCTTCACCTCCTCCCCGAAACGTTTTGGTTTGATATACATGTTTATTAATGGTGTGAATGCGTTCATGATGAGTATGGCAAACTGCACCCCTTCGGGATAGGCTCCGAACCGCCGGATCAGTATTGTGATGAGACCTATGCCCACACCATAGATTACCATTCCCATGCGGGTCATGGGTGAGGTCACATAATCCGTTGCCATGAAGATGGCGCCCAGCATCAATCCACCCGTGAGCAGGTGAAACAGGGGATCGGCATTGTCCTGTGGGTTAACCAGCCAAAGGATACCTGAAAATACGATGACAGTGAGAAGGATGGAAACGGGGATATGCCATGTGATGATCTTGCGGATGAGCATATATACCAGTCCGATGATGAGTGCCAGTGCTGCCACTTCACCCATCGAGCCGTTCATCTGGCCGTAGAACAGCTGCATGTGTGACGGTACCTGCTCCATGAGGCCTGCCACCGGTTCGCTGTTCTTTATTCCTTCCTTGACGACAGCCAGGGGTGTGGCGCCCGTGAGGGCATCCGTCAGCCGGGTGGAAAAGCCGTTCGGCAGGGGCCAGCTGGTCATCTGAGCAGGGAAGGAGACGAAGAGGAATACCCTGCCGACGAGGGCCGGGTTGAAGGGATTGTTGCCGAGCCCGCCGAAAGTCATCTTGGCTATGCCGATAGCAACAAGTGCGCCCAGCACAACCATCCACAGCGGTATGTTGACTGGCAGGCAGAAGGCGAGGAGCAGCCCCGTGACAACCGCCGATCCGTCACTGACGGTGGGTCTGACCTTGAGGATATACCGTTGTATAAGATATTCAATTACCACACAGGAGGTGACGGAGACCAGTGTGACGATGACAGCCCCGATCCCGAAAAAGAAGACAGACGAGAGGAAGGCCGGTACGAGGGCGATCACCACCCCGTACATGAGCCTGGGTACCGACTCTTTCCCGAACGCATGGGGCGAGGGAGCAACTTGTATCAGTTTATCCATTTATCTCTTTCTTGAACGGATGATTTTTGTCAGTTCAGCCTTTCCATAACGGATATAATCGAGCAGGGGCCTGGCTGCGGGGCAGGTATAGCTGCACGACCCGCATTCGACACAGTCGAGCACCCGGTTCTGTTCGATCTTTTCCATCATTTTGTGTTCCATGAGTGCCATGAGCAGGTATGGTTCGAGGCCCATGGGGCACACACTAATGCACCGTGTACAGCGTATGCAGGGTTGTACAGGTCTGCGGCAGGATTCATCCTCGGGGAGGATGACAATGCCGGATGTGCCTTTTGTTACGGGAACTTCCGTTGAGTTCAGGGCTTTGCCCATCATAGGCCCTCCGCTGATGATCTTACCGGTATCTTCGGGCAGCCCGCCTGCATGCTGTATGAGATGGCTCACCGGGGTTCCTATCCTTACCAGGTAATTGGAGAGCTTGCTCACCGATTTTCCGGTCACCGTGACCACCCTCTCGATCATCGGCTTGTTTTTTTGCACAGCCTCGTATACCGCGAAGGCGGTGCCCACGTTCTGAACGACTGTTCCCACGTCGATGGGCAGCCCGCCCGAAGGCACCTCCCTGTTGATCAGCGCTTTGATCAGCTGTTTTTCCCCGCCCTGCGGGTATTTCACTTTTAATGCCATCACCTGTATGGAAGGATCGTTCAGGCATAGCTGACCAAGATGTTCGATAGCATCGGGTTTGTTATTTTCTATCCCGATGAGGGCCTTTTCCACTCCCAGCGCCTTCATCATGATCTTTATCCCGACCAGTATTTCCTGTCCTTTCTCCAGCATAAGACGGTGGTCGGATGTGAGGTACGGTTCGCACTCCACCCCGTTGACGATGAGGATCTCTGCTTTCTTTCCCCTGGGTATGTTAAGCTTGACATGGGTGGGGAAGGTAGCACCTCCCATACCCACGATGCCTGCTTCCTGGATACGAGCAATAATCTCGTCACGGTTAAGGGTGATGGCGGTTACCAGTGTTGGGGTCCGGTCGACAGCGGGTATCCATTCATCACCGGCCACCTCGATGACAACGGACGGCCGCCGGTAGCCTGTCTGGTCGATCACCTCGTCGATCTTCACTATTTTTCCGGAGACCGAAGCATGGATGTTGGCGGAGATATAGCCGTTGCTCTTTCCAATGATCTGTCCTGCTTTGACCTGGTCGTTCCGGTTCACGACGGGGGTGGCAGGCGCTCCCAGGTGCTGGCACAGCGGTATAGATACCACCGCGGGCAGGGGCAATACCTCGATAGGCTTCCCTGATGAAAGCTTGTTCTCCCCGGGATGCACACCTCCCTTTTTGAATGTTCTCAATGCGTTCACCTGTTATTGATTATTACCTTCTGTTGGACTCTCTTTTTTTTCCACAGGGATTGTTTGCTCAGTTGTTCCCGCAGCTGTTTTGGATGACGCCGGCGGCAGGTCTTCCCTGATCTTTCTTGGCGGGAAGTTGATCTCAAGGATAGCCCCTGTGGGGCATTCGGGTGCACACTTGCGGCAGAACTTGCATTTGCCGGCATCGATATAGGCGAGGTTATTGACCATGGTGATGGCATCGAAGGTGCACACCTTTACGCATTTGCCGCAGCCAATGCATGCCACGGCGCAGTTTTTGCGTGCCACGGCTCCTTTTTCAGTATTAATGCACGACACGAATATCTTCCTGTCTTTTTTATCCTTCTTTCTCAGCTCGATGATATTTCTGGGGCAGGCCTTAACGCAGGCTCCGCAGGCTGTGCATTTTTCGTCGATGATAACCGGGAGGCCCGTATCCGGGTTCATGAACATGGCATCGAAGGTACAGGCAGCGACGCAATCGCCAGAGCCCAGGCATCCGAAGGGGCAGCCTGTCTCACCCATGTATAGGTTATGGATGATGGCGCAAGTCTGTGTACCGTCATACCGGTTAATCCGCGGACGGTGTTCGGGTGAGCCGTTACATCGTACCACGGCTACCTGCGGCTCCTTGGCTACAGCCTGTTTGCCAAGTAAAGCGGCAATCTTCTCCATGTTAACATTGCCGCCGACGGGGCAGAACAATCCGTCAAATGTCTCAGCTGCCACCAGCGCGGTGGCAAAATTCCTGCATCCGGGGTAGCCACATCCGCCGCAATTGGCGCCAGGAAGAGCATCGGCGACAGTGTCGATCCTGGGATCCTCGTATACCTTAAACTTCTGTGCGACGAAGTATAGCACCACCGCAGAGATCAACCCAAGCAACCCCAGGCTCACAACCGTAATTATAACAACATTCATCTTTCTTCAGAATTATAGTTTTTCTAAGCTCAGCTTGAACGTATTCTGTAATTTTTTCCTGTAAATGAAAAGGATCAGGAAGTAGGGTCCCAGGGTAAGGATCGACAGTAGTCCTGCAGCCAGTTCATTGAATAAGTTGCTCAGAATGATGAGGGAGATGAAGACAATAATAAACGGAAACACATATCCGAAGAACAATGCCTTGTACCCCGTTTTCTGGCTGATGATTAGCTTTACCTCTTCACCCGCCCGGTACTTTCCGGGCGCATCCTCGACGGTCACCGATCGTTCCTCCCCGGCTCCCGCGGCACAGAAACCTTTTGCGACGCAGGATGAGCATGACATGTCGGCCAGATATTCCACCCGGTATGTACCCTGTGTTATTTCCTTAACGGTTGCTCTGTGTTGAATCATTTCACTCATGAAGAAACAATCGCTTTCGATGAATCAGCAAATTTATATGTGTTGAAGAATTTAGGAACTGTTTTTTGTCAGGTTTTTGAAAAGAATGGTACTGTCAGCTTATAACGCTCCAGTTGATGATGCCGGGGGGTGATTTTCTCAGCTGCCGGTTCAGGATGTGGTTTTGCGGTTTTTCCAGCAGGGGATCATCGGTGATGATGGATTCTGCAACATCCCTTGCGTACTGCAATATCTGTCCGTCTTGTCCGAGGCTGGCTATTTTAAGGGTGAATGGGATTCCGCTCTGCTGCGTTCCTTCGAGGTCGCCAGGGCCGCGTAGCCGGAGGTCGGCCTCGGCTATCTCGAAGCCGTCATTGGTACGGAGGATGGTTTCTATTCTTTTTTTTGCGTCCTCACTCAGGTTGAGACCAGTCATAAGGATACAGTACGACTGGTTGGCGCCGCGGCCTACCCTTCCCCTGAGCTGGTGCAGCTGCGACAGTCCGAACCGTTCGGCGCTCTCAATCACCATGACGGTGGCATTGGGGATGTCGACACCCACCTCTATCACTGTGGTGGCAACCATGATGTGTGTTTTTCCGCGGATAAAATATTTCATCGATTTTTCCTTCTCGCCGGATTTCATCCGTCCGTGGACCACGCTGACCGAGTATTTCGGTGGGGGGAATGCCCGAGTGATGCTTTCATACCCGTCTTCCAGGTCCTTGTAGTCCATCTTCTCCGATCCGCTTATCAACGGGTACACGATGAATATCTGTCGTCCCTGGGCGAGTTGTTCACGGAGAAAGCCATGCATACGCAGCCGCCGGTTATCGTAATAATGGATGGTTTTCACCGGCTGACGGCCCGGGGGCAGCTGATCGATCACCGATACCTCAAGATCGCCGTAAAGGGTCATAGCGAGGGTGCGCGGGATGGGAGTGGCAGTCATGACCAGCACATGGGGTGGCTCGGGGTTTTTCTGCCACAACCTGGCGCGCTGTGCCACGCCAAAGCGGTGCTGCTCATCGATAATGACCAGTCCGAGATGCCTGAACTGTACCGTTTCCTCGATCAGGGCATGAGTGCCCACGAGCATCTGTATGGTACCGTCGTGCAAGCCTTTGTGTATCTCCTTCCTTTCGCTTTTGGGTGTCGATCCGGTGAGAAGCCTCACGTTTACTTCCATTCCCTCGAGGAACAGGAGGAGGGTATGAAAGTGCTGTGTGGCAAGTATTTCTGTGGGAGCCATGATGCATGACTGGAATCCGTTGTCGATGGCAAGGAGCATGCTCATAAGAGCTACGAGCGTCTTGCCGCTGCCCACATCTCCCTGGAGGAGACGGTTCATCTGCCGGCCCGATCCCAGGTCTTTCCGTATCTCGCGCATGACCCGCTTCTGCGCTTCCGTCAACTCAAACCGCAGGTTCTTTTTATAAAAGGTGTTAAAATATTCCCCTACCCTGGTAAAGGTGAAACCGTGAATTTTCCTGTTCCTGACGACCTTCAGTTTGAGGAGGTTCAGCTGTATATAAAAGAGCTCTTCAAATTTAAGCCGGTAACGGGCCTTTTTAAGCAGGGAAGGTGACTCGGGGAAATGGATATTCCGTAAAGCCTCGTCGAGGGGAAGGAGGCTCAGACGCCTGATAAGATAGTCGGGAAGGGTCTCGGTGATCTCTTTTTCCACTATCTGGATGAGCACGCTCTGTAGCTTCTGAATAGCCCTGGAGGTGAGAAAACTGTTCTTCAGCTTTTCGGTGGTGCTGTAGAAGGGCTGTAATCCCGATGCAAGGTTTGCCTCAAAGGTCCTGATATCTTCTACTTCGGGATGAACGATATTCAGTTTATTGTTGAAGAGGCTTGGCTTGCCGAAGATGATGTATTCATGGTCGGGCTTCAGCGCTTTCTGCAACCATTTGATACCCTGAAACCATACGGTTTCAATAGTGCCGGTGCCGTCGTGGAAATAGCCCACGAGTCTCCTGTGCCGTGGATCACCAGCACCTTCGAATTTTAAAAAGTAACCACGTACCTGAATATACGGCAGGTCGGGATGAATCTCCCTGATGGTATAAAAGCGGCTCCGGTCGACATATTTATAGGGAAAGTAGTACAGGAGATCCTCAAACGTGAAGATGTTCAGCTCCTGGTTGAGAAGCTCAGCCCGCTTTGGTCCAACACCGGGCAGAAACTTTATTTCCCTGGCGGAAAGATCAGACATCATATCCATCGTGATGTGTAAATATCGGAAAGAAATTCCGGATGAAAGATGCGATGGGAAAAAACTAATCAACACCCTGCGGAATAATTTATAAGCCTGCATGGTCTAATTGATAAAGCATTTAGAAGCAGTGGTGACGAGGGTATTCGGGTATTTAATGTTTCTTTTCAGGGCTCGGGGCCTGAAAGGTCATGGTATTCATTCTCCCTTTGTGTTCCATCGGGTACTGGGTGTCCTCCGGTCAGCCAGGGCGAGGGACGATGATGAAAAGTTTATTGTCTTCCGCAGGTGGTTGTTCGCAGATAAGAGAACGTTCCGGACAGATGACAAGGGAGCAGGATCGGGGACAAAAAGCTGGAAGAGAAGACGTGTCTGTGTGTTTGCACGGTCGGCATCGATACGTCCTAAACATGCCCGGCTGCTGGCTGCGCTGGTACGTGAATTTTCATGCCGTAACATCATTGAGCTTGGAACGGGCACGGGATTATCGGCTGCCGGTATGGCGCTGGCCGATCCTCAGACAAGAGTGATTACCATTGAAGGTTCGGATGACCTGGTGTTGATGGCGCGTGAGAACTATGAACGATGGCAATTCCCCAACATTACCGTAATACGGGGATGGTTTGATGATCTGTTGCCCGGTGTGATGGATGAAATGGATAGCGTGGACCTGGCATTTATCGATGGGAACCACAGGAAGGAAGCAACGGAAAAATACGCTCGTCTCATCATAGCAAAAGCGCACGAGAACACGGTGATAGCGATCCATGATATCCATGCAAGCCGGGGCATGACGAAAGCCTGGGCTGCCCTCAGATCGGATGAGAGGGTCAGCCTGTCGGTCGATCTTTTTCACATGGGACTCCTGTTTTTCAAAACGAACATTGCACGGCAGGAATTTGTTATAAAATATTAAAAAACCATTCGATATTTTCCTATTCACCATTAAACTTATAACTTCGTACGCATTAATATCTGAATTATGGATAACGTTATTAAGCTGAACAGTCTGGTAAAGAATTATTATATCGGAAAGATTGTTGTGGAGGCGTTGCGGTCGATTGATCTTATGATTGACAGGGGGGAGTATGTGGCTATCATGGGACCGTCGGGTTCCGGAAAATCGACCCTGATGAACATAATTGGCTGCCTCGACAGTCCCACCAGCGGTGAATATTACCTAAACAGAAAGGATGTCAGTAAGATGGATGACAACAGCCTTGCCGAGATACGGAATAAGGAGATAGGATTTGTTTTTCAGACATTTAATCTTCTTCCCAGGTACACTGCGCTGGAGAATGTCATGCTTCCATTGATCTATGCAGGTGTTCCCAAGCATGAACGGATGGAGATTGCCAGGACAGTGCTTGATAGCGTGGGCTTGGCCGACAGGATGGATCACCGTCCGAATGAGCTCTCAGGGGGACAGCGGCAGAGGGTGGCCGTGGCGAGGGCACTGGTTAATAAACCGTCTATCATACTGGCTGATGAGCCCACAGGCAACCTTGATTCCAAAAGCTCAGCCGAGATCATGAACCTGTTCGATGAGATATACCGAAAGGGAAATACGGTGATTGTTGTGACCCACGAAGAAGATATTGCCCGTCATGCCAAGAGGATCATCCGGCTGATGGACGGCCAGGTCGCCGCCGATACTGTCAATCCCGCATATGTCGAGAAGCAGATAACCTGATCATCCATGAAAATATATACCAGGGGAGGGGATCACGGCATGACATCGCTGATCGGGGGTACCCGCGTGCCCAAGGCACATCCCAGGGTTGAAGCCTATGGTACGGTGGATGAACTCATCTCATATATCGGACTGATCAGGGACCATGAAATACACGAACATTACCGGCAACGGCTGATCAGTATCCAGGACCGTTTGATGGTATGTGCCGCCATCCTGGCCAGCGATGACCGGAATGATGTGAAACTTCCTGAGTTGAAAGAAGATGATATTACCATCCTGGAGAGCGAAATCGACCGGATGGAGGAAGCGCTGCAGCCCCTCAGATCGTTCATCCTCCCCGGGGGCCATCCTGCCGTCTCTTTCTACCATATTGCCCGCTGTGTATGCCGGAGAGCAGAAAGAAACGCCGTGAGGATCGAAGCGGATAACGAAAACATCGCAATAGTTGTTAAATACCTGAACCGTCTGGCCGACTACCTCTTTGTGCTGGCAAGAAAGATAGCAAAAGACCTCCATGCATGTGAGACCACCTGGGAAAGCCGGTAAGAATATCTTCACCTGAGCCTTCGAATTCCTTTAAAATCCCATTGGAATTTCAATTATTTATTATATATATTTGCAAACTTTTTTTTCAGACCAGTTCAAAACGTCAAGGATATGTATTGGACACTAGAATTAGCATCAAAACTTGAGGATGCGCCCTGGCCTGCCACAAAGGATGAACTGATCGATTATGCCATACGTTCGGGCGCTCCGCTGGAGGTGATTGAAAACCTGCAGGAGATTGAAGATGAGGGTGAAATCTATGAAAGTATTGAAGATATCTGGCCGGATTATCCGAGCAAGGACGATTTCTTCTTTAATGAAGATGAATACTAAAGAAAGGAGCTGTGGCTCCTTTCTTAATTTTACACCCCTTCATACTATCCTTCAAACAGTTACTCTGATTACAGTCGGAAACCGTTGGTGAAAGTATACCAGGATAGGGTTATGGGTAATGATTTAAGAGTGGGAAATGAAGGCCATTAACATCAACAACTGTTATCAGGATAATCCGTCGTTTTTTATTTCCGCCATCTCCCGGCCTTACTCTTCTGCTTCTTCCTGATAATCCTTCTGTCTCCGGCTTAGAAACCATTTGGATACATCCCGTTGGGGCGGGGAAGCGGTATCCGTTTCAGTCTCATCTTCCAGGATTTCCTGGCCGAATTCAAGCTCATGTAGCTGGCGGAGGGAATTCGCCACTTTCTGTCCCCAGTACAGACGGAAGTTTTCCTGGCACTCACAAAGGGCCAGGTGCATAACCTCTTCAGTACCGATATAATACAGGTACAGAAAGTTTTTTATATCCTGGTATATATCGGCAATGTTCTCCGACAGGCTGCAAACTACAGGAGTATCGGATTCCGTCATTCGCGGATCAAACACTTCCTGGAATTCATTATACCTTCCCAGCTTTTTTCTGGCAGCCTGTTCAATCGCATTCCAGTCATCTTCGCTTACGTTTTTTTCCAGTTCTGCATCATCCAGGCTTTCTATCCCGGATATTTCCGTCATACTGGCATAGAGTTTCGCCATGGTATGGCGCAGGGACGAAATAAATGCAGCCCGTGAGAGCTGATCCTGGGTCTCTGCAACGATACAGTATCCGGCGGCAGCTTGCAGAAATTCCTTTACGGGAGCGGAATGCAACAATTTATCCGGTTCGTGGCTCATAGGTCAGTATTGATTTATTCATGTATATCATCAATGATCCATCCATCGGATTTTCTGGTCTTCATTATATGTCACCATGTTGTGATCCAGGAGCCAGCGGATAACCTTTATCACCTTGTCGGGATCGGAACCGGTTTTTTTTACCAGTTCATCCAGTGTCAGCAGGCCGGCTCTGGTGTTGTCCCTGATCTGTTCGGTGATGAGGTCAAACTCATACTTGCTGAGGTTCAGCTCGTTTCTCTTGCTGCACACGTCACATTGGCCGCAGCGGGGTGCGTCTTCTTCACCGAAGTATTCAAGAAGCATATGGCTGCGGCATTTATTGGTGCTGGTGGCATAGTGAACCATCCTTTTCAGGCGCTCGATAAACCGTTCTTTCAGGAAGGCATAGCTCTCCCTGGAGATGACGAGTGATTTCGGGTCGAGCCGTTCCTCGGTGAAGATGATCATGGGAGCCCTGCGCTGAGGGATATATTGGATGATCCCCAATTCTTTAAGCCTGGAAAGGTACAGGGTCACAGTTTCCATGGGTATCCCGGCTTTCCTGGCCAGGAAATCCTCGTGGATGGCAACATACTGGTTGAACAGCCCGGTATATGACCTGAGGATCAGCTTGATGAATCCGTCGAACTGTGCATTGGCCACCTGAAACTTGTATAGTTCATCCCTTTCAATGGTAAAGAACACTTTGCTGGGTGAATACACCTCATCCGTCAGCTCGATATAGCCTGCTCTTTCGATAATTTTCAGGCTGCTATGGGCGACAGACATTTTGATCTTGTTCCGGTCGGCGAACTCACTGATATGAAAATCGTAGGCATGGCCTTTAGCGCCACCCAGGGGTATCTGCAGGAAGTTGCCCAGCATATCGTAGATCCTTTTTACCTCAGCAATGGGGGGGAAATTGAGTGCCACCCTTTTATCGATTGCCTGGGTGTCATACTGGTTGACGAGGAGTACGGCATACGCTTTCTTGCCGTCTCTGCCGGCCCTTCCCGCTTCCTGGAAATACGATTCAACAGAGTCGGGGAGGTCCACATGAACCACGAATCTCACATCGGCCTTGTCTATTCCCATGCCGAAGGCGTTTGTTGCCACGATGATCCGTGTTTCGCTGTCAGTCCAGGCTTGTTGCTTGGCGCTGCGGCTTTCGGGCTTAAGTCCGGCATGATAATAGTCGGCAGATATATCGTGCTGCCTTAGCCACAAGGCCAGATCACGGGCCTTGCGGCGGCTGCGTACATACACAATGCCACTGCCATGTACCTTGTTCACGATCTTCAGAAGGTATGCAAACTTGTCATCGGCCTGACGGATGAGATATACCAGATTCTTACGCTCAAAGCTTGTCCTGAGTACATTCTTCTCCCTGAATCTCAGCTTCTCCTGTATATCATCCATCACCTCTTTTGTGGCGGTGGCGGTGAGGGCAAGAAAGGGAACATCGGGCAGCAGGTCACGCAGCTCGGCAATTCGCAGGTAAGATGGCCTGAAATCATATCCCCATTGTGAGATGCAGTGTGACTCATCGATGGCCACCAGGTTGACCTTCATCTTTCCTGCCCTTGAACGGAATGATTCGGTGGCCAGTCGCTCCGGCGACACATACAGGAATTTGTAATCGCCATACGTGGCATTATCAAGGGTGAGATCAATCTCTTCACGGGTCATGCCCGAGTGGATGCACAGAGCTTTTATACCCCGGTTCTGAAGCTTCTCTACCTGGTCGCGCATCAGCGCTATCAGTGGAGTGATAACCAGGCATATGCCTTCCTTTGCCAGGGCCGGCACCTGGAAGGTTATCGATTTGCCCCCTCCCGTAGGCATGAGACCCAGCGTGTCATGCCCGTTAGCTACTGACTTTATGATCTCATCCTGCAAAAGCCTGAAGCTGGTGTAACCCCAGTACTTCTCAAGTATCTGCTCATAAAGGTTCTCTGCCCGTTCCATACGTCTTCTCCCTGTATAATCCTTACTGGCATGTGGTATCTTCCGTACCGGAGGCAAGACTTTTTTTCCTTGTTCCGGCCTTCCTGTCCACTATTTTTAGTAAATTCGCGCCAACGTAATTTCTTACTAAATTTATTAAAAATAAGCAAATGTCGTTTCTTACGGATAAAATAATCGGTGAAGGCCTGACCTTCGACGACGTGCTTGTTGTTCCGGCATATTCGGAGGTATTGCCGCGGGACGTCGATATCAGTTCACACTTTACGAGAAATATTCCGCTGAAAACACCTATCGTTTCAGCATCCATGGATACGGTGACGGAAGACACCCTGGCTATCGCTATCGCCCGCGAAGGAGGGATTGGCGTCATTCACAAGAACATGAGCATTGAAGAGCAGGCTAAGCAGGTGAGGAAGGTGAAGAGAGCGGAGAATGTCATGATC
>JAXDBV010000356.1:0-7934 GCA_034678415.1 Bacteroidales bacterium | reverse complement strand
ATAACATTGTGCTGGTTATTTATGGGATTGCCATGGCGGTATTGCTGGATCCCCTGTTGTTAAAGGTCACCTCTTCCGAGAGCACCATTCTTATTCTCCAGACACTTATCGCTACCATCATCATATTGATTACCGGGGAGTTCCTCCCCAAGCTGCTGTTCAGGAACCGTGCAAACAAGGTGCTGAACGTCCTGTCGGTGCCGGTCTTCTTCTTTTACATACTTTTTTATCCTGTCTGTATCTTCTCCATTGCACTGGCAAACTTCTTATTGAAGTATGTTTTGCGTGTCGGCATCAACCGGCAGATGAATCCCACTTTTTTCGGCAAGATCGATATAGACAACCTGGTGAGCGAGAGCCTGGGGGAGGCTGATGCGGGTCCGGATATAGACCATAATATCCGGATTTTCCAGAACGCGCTCGATTTTGCCAAGGTGAAGGTGAGGGAATGCATGATTCCCCGTACAGAAATGATTGCCATTGAAGAGAGCACGCCCGTGGACGAGATCAGGCATACTTTTGTTGAGACAGGCCTTTCAAAACTGCTGGTGTACAAGGATTCGGTTGAAAACATGATTGGTTACGTCAATGCCAAGGAGCTGATAAAGAATCCGAGGAGCATCAGGCCCAAGCTGGTTAGTCTCTCGGTAGTACCTGAGGCCATGCCGGCCAATAAGCTGCTGGAGATGCTGATGAAGGAGAAGAAAAGCATGGCGCTGGTGGTGGATGAATTCGGCAGCACATCGGGCCTGGTGACCGTGGAAGATATCCTGGAGGAGATCTTCGGGGAGATTGAGGATGAGCATGACAAACATATGCTCGTTGACAAGATGATCAGCGAAACAGAGTACATTTTTTCAGGCCGGCTGGAGATCGATTATGTGAACGAGAAATACGGGCTGGGATTCCCTGAAACGGATGAGTATGAAACCATTGCCGGATTTATTCTTTTTCATCACAGCAACCTGCCGCAGCTGAATGAGATCATAACAATTCCTCCGTATGAGTTCAAGGTGCTGAAGGTTACAAAAACGCGCCTTGAACTGGTTAAGCTCACCCTGGGAGGCAACTGATCCTACCCGGAGGAGTCAAGGCGCTCCTTCACTGTTCATCATTGGTTGCCCGTGAAGGAAAACCCTTTTAAAGAATAACGTCGCGGTTTCGTGAATTCACTATCCCGTTACATTCCATGATGTGAACCGCCGTTGGCTGCCCGCATGATTTCGGCATCCGAAGGCGGATGACAACAGGGCTTTTTCCGCCTTTCTTTTATTCCTCATGGTATTATGAGATGAAATTTCTTATATTTGTTGCCTTATTTTTCAGTCATATAAACGTTTCGACTCATGGCTATTCTCGAAAGGTTAAGAAAAAGAGCAGGGATATTCCTGGCTTTCATTATTGGTTTGGCGTTGTTCGGGTTTGTATTACAGGATCTGTTCACATCCGGAGGATCGATATTTACCGGCAATAAGTTTGAGATTGCCGAGATCAACGGCAAGTCCATCAGTTACCAGCTTTACCAGAGCAAGATCGAACAGATGGTGAACGTATATGAGATTGCCAGTAACCAGCGGGTGGATGAGTCGACACAGGAATCCATTACAGAGCAGACCTGGCAGGAACTGATACGTGAATACGTGCTGGAACAGAAATACAGGAAGCTGGGTATTGATGTCGGTTCCGATGAGCTATTCAACCTGGTGCAGGGCCCTGAACCGCATCCTATGATCACCCAGATTTTCACCGATCCGCAAACAGGCATATTCAACCGGCCTGCCCTGCTGAACTTTCTCAAAACCAAGGAGCAGGATCCGACGGGAGCACAGAACACCTACTGGCTGTTCCTCGAGGATGAAATCTACAATGAAAGGAAATTCAACAAATACAATACCCTGGCAAGCAAAGGATTATTTGTCACTTCAACCCAGGTGGAGAACAGTTTCCTGGAAAGGGGCAAGAAGGCAGATTTTGAATTCATCTATGAGCGGTACAGTTCCATTCCCGACAGCCTGGTGAAAATACAGAAGTCGGATCTGGAAAAATACTATTCCGCCCACAAGGAGAATTATAAGCAGACGGCATCGAGGGATATTGAATACGTGGCGTTCGATATCAAGCCATCTCCCGAGGATATCAAGGCGGCGGAAGATAAGATTGCCGGCTTGAAGGATGAGTTCATTGCCGTAACCGAGGTGGAACAGTTCGTGAACCTGAACAGCGACGTGTCATACAATCCTGTGAACTATAAGGACGGCGAGTTGCCTGAGACCATCAATGCATTTATGTTCTCAGCCAAGCCCGGTGAAGTGTATGGCCCCTACTTTGAGAACAACGCTTATAAGCTGGCGCGGCTGGTAGAGATCAACTACCTTCCCGATTCGGTGAAGGCCAGGCATATACTGATACAGCCCCGGCAGAATCTCCCGCAGAATGAAGCCGAAGCCTTTGCCAAAAACCAGGCTGACAGCCTGAAAGCACTGATCGATAAAGGGGTGGATTTTGCCCTTCTGGCCTTGCAGTTCTCCAGCGATCAGGGTTCTGCAAGGCTCGGCGGTAACCTGGGATGGTTCCGCGAGGGAATGATGGTGCAGGAATTCAACGATGCATGTTTCAGCCATAAGAAGGGCGACGTGTTCGTTGTTCAGACACAATTCGGATACCATATCGTTCACATCCAGGATGTGGGACCACCGGTGAAGAAAGTAAAGGTGGCTGTCATTGTGCATGAGTTGAGCCCCAGTTCACAGACATACCAGAATATCTACTCGGTTGCAAGCAAGTTTGCCGGAACCTGCACCACCTACGAGAAATTCCTGAAAACCATTGAGAGCCAGGATCTGAGCAAACGGATCGCCACCGATATACAGGAGAATGCAAAAACCATTCCCGGCCTGGAAAACCCGAGGTCGTTGATCATGTCGGCCTTCAAGACGGATCTTCACAAGATCGTTCTCGATTTTTCCGATCAGGCTGTTTTTGAACTGGGTGACAGGTTTATTATTGCTTACGTGACTGGAGTACGCGAGGAAGGGTATGCACCGCTGGAGCAGGTACGAGCCGAAGTTGAGATCGCTGTTCTCAGGGAGAAGAAAGCGCAGGTCATCAGTGACAGGATAAAGGCACAGATGGAAGGAACCACCACCCTGGCATCCCTGGCGCATAAGATGAACCTTGAAGTGTTGCAGGCGACGGGTATCTCGTTCACCTCTTTCTCCGTGCCAACAGCCGGCATTGAGCCGGCGCTGATTGCGGCCGCCACCACCATGCCTGTCAACACCCTGTCGGAACCTATTACCGGCAACAACGGTGTTTACGTGATCAGCGTGACCAATACCACCACTGATGAATCGGTCTCGGCGGAAAACGAGAAAAGAAGGCTTCAGACCAGTTACCAGGCGCGGGCCAACTATGAAGCTTACGAAGCGTTAAAAAAGAAAGCGGACATCAAGGACAGGAGATCCAAGTTCTATTAGACAATAAGCAAATAAAGAGCCGGTGATGAGCCGGCTTTTTCATGATGAGAGGATGCTTTTTACCACCTCGGAGATCATCCGGCCGTCGGCTTTACCGGCCAGTCGTTTTGTTGCCACACCCATCACCTTCCCCATATCTTTGATGGATGATGCGCCTGTCTCAGTAATGATCTTTCCGATCTCCACCTTCAGCTCATCCTCATCCATCTGACGGGGAAGGTAAGACTTGATCACTTCGGCTTCTTCCGCCTCACGCTGGTACAGATCCGTACGGTTCTGGCTCTTGTATATTTCTGCCGATTCCTCGCGTTGCCTGATAAGTTTCTGGAGCAGGCGCACCTCTTCCTCCGGTGACAGAGCTCCCTGATGACCTTTTTCCGTCAATGCAAGAAGTATGGCGGCTTTAATAGCGCGACGGGCCTCCAGCCTCACCGTTTCACGGGCCAGCATAGAAGCCTTAATATCCTGGTTAATACGCTCAACAAGACTCATGGCTGTTATGTATTAGTGACGCATGCTAGTCAACATTGTCATGAAGATATGAATTATCCGTTCTCAATTCAATGGAATGGTCTTCTTTTTCTTCCAGGGAATAGCGTGACACTTTTGATTTTCCGGATGTTTTTTCCTGGTCAATTTTAATATTCCTCCGCACATAGGCCGGTTCGTTTTCTAACTCATCGATATTATCCTTGAGGTTGTAATCAGGCATATCCTGGTTCTTGCGGAGGAGTTGCTGTGAGCGTTTGAGTTTACTGATCCTCTCTGCATTCTTGTCGGTCTCCGGTTCATGAACCCTGTCCGGTGTGCGACCGATTACCTCATGATGACCGGAGAACAGGTCGAACTCGATAATTCTTCGGTGTTGTTCGGGTTCATTCCCGTCGGAGTGATCGGGCTTTTCCCTTATTTCGAACACTTTCTGTTCTCCTGTCTGGGGCGGTTTGCTCTCCTCCAGCTCGAATCGTTTCCTGCCCTGTTTCACCTGGTACAGTTCGGGGATGGTATCGGCTTCAAATCCTGTTGCAATGATGGTGATGTTGATCTTGTCCTCGAGCGATGCATCATAACAGGTTCCCCAAATGATGAGGGAATTCTTGTCGATGTTGGCATTGACGTAGTCGGTGATTTCTCCCACCTCGTCCATGCTGATCTCTTCCACTCCCGATGTAATATTCAGCAGGATATTTTTTGCGCCTGTGATATCGTTGTTATTAAGGAGCGGTGAGTTCAGCGCTTCCTGGATGGCTTTCAATGCCCGGCCTTCACCAGAGGAGGATCCTGAGCCCATGATAGCCACGCCGCTGTTGGTCATAATGGTTTGTACGTCGGCAAAGTCCACGTTAATATACCCGTGCACGGTGATGATCTCGGCAATTCCTTTGGCTGCCCTGGTGAGCACATCATCAGCCCTGGCAAAGGCCTGTGAGAGCTTCAGGTCACCATAGATCTCCCTCAGCTTCTCGTTGTTGATCACGAGGAGTGAGTCGACGTGCTCACGCAGCTGGCGGATACCCTCCACGGCCTGGTCGTAGCGTTTCTGCCCCTCGAACCGGAAGGGCATCGTGACGATAGCCACGGTGAGCATACCGGCTTCGTGTGTGGCCTTGGCGATGACAGGTGCGGCACCCGTGCCTGTGCCGCCGCCCATACCTGCAGTGATGAACACCATTTTGGTGTTGGCTCCAAGGGCATTCATCACGTCGGCCAGGTTTTCGATGGCTGCCTGCCTGCCTATCTCAGGCTGGTTCCCCGCACCCCTTCCTTCGGTGAGCGACTCACCGATCTGTATCTTCACAGGCACCGGACTGTTCAGCAACGCCTGGGCATCGGTGTTGCACACGATGAAATCAACATCTTTTATGCCCAGCCTGAACATGTGGTTCACCGCATTGTTACCACCGCCTCCTATGCCCAGCACCTTAATGATGGACGATTTGTTGTGAGGCAGGTCGAAATTCATGAGATCTTCAGCCATAGTCTTTATATTTTGGGGGATTTCATCAACATGTGGAACCGGTTACATGGTAGCATCTTTCTCTTCAAAGATCTTGGAGATTGTTTCTTTCCACCAGTCCCATGGATTCTTGTTTCCTCCCGTTTCTTCCGGGGCAACCTGTTCTTCTTCTTCCTCTGTTTTTATTTCTGTTTTATCCATTACTGTCTCCTGCATCCTCTCGAGGTATTCATATCCCTTGAGAAGCAATCCGACGCTAGTGGAGTACATCGGCTGGTTCACTTCCTGGTCAATATCACCTGCCAGCTGTTCATTGGGCAGGCCGATCCTCACATCATAACCGGTGTGGAATTTGACGAGCTGCGGCAGGTGTTTGAGGAGGGCTCCACCGCCGGTAAGCACCACTCCTGCGCTGAGTTTGTCGGCCACGCCCGAATTTTCTATTTCGAACATCACCGCATCAATGATCTCTTCCATGCGTGACTGTATAATATATGCGAGGCTTCTGAAGGATATCTCCTTCGGTTCGCGGCCGCTGATCCCCGGGATGGTCACCACCTTGTCTTCATTGGCAATATCGCCGAGTGCGGAACCGAATTGCACCTTGAGCAGTTCAGCTTGCCGCAGGAGGATGGAGCATCCTTCCTTGATATCGTTTGTCACCACATTACCACCGAAGGGGATGACGGCTGTATGGCGGATAACGCTATCATAAAACACGGCCAGGTCGGTCGTTCCACCGCCAATATCGATGAGAGCTACACCGGCTTCTTTCTCATCGTCGGTGAGCACAGCCTCAGCTGATGCCAGCGGTTCAAGGATCAGCTGGTTAATGTTCAGGCCGACCCTGTTCACACATTTCTCCATGTTTCTGGCCGAGGCGATCTGGGCAATGACGATATGAAAGTTCCCTTCGAGACGTTTGCCCGACATTCCCACAGGATTCCTTACACCCGCCTCATTATCGACAATAAAATTCTGGGGCAGAACATGAATGATCTCCTCGCCAACTTCCACCGGGATCTTTTTCATATCGTTGAGTAATGTATATATATCCTCCCTGGTGATCTCCGTCTCATATGAATCGCGGTTGATATAGCCTCTGTTGCGGACACTCCTTATGTGCTGGCCGGCAATGCCGACGAACACATCCTTAAACCGGATGCCCGATTTGGCCTGCACCTCTTCCACGGTTGTCCGTATGGCTTGCACCGTCTCTTCGATGTTTAACACCACTCCCCTTTTCACCCCTTTTGAAGGAGTTTTGGCCAGCGCCAGCACCTCAAGCTTGTTATGTCCATTTTTCCGGCCGATAATGGTTACAATCTTTGTTGTTCCGATATCGACGGCCGCCACGTAGTCAATTTTGTTCTTCATGGTATTATCTTTTTGTACAAACAATTTGGTTTTCATATTTCAGGTTAATCTGTTCGTAATGGTTCCAGTTTGATTTGCCAAAGCCTTTTTCATACAGGATCTCCAGCTTGTGAAGTTTTTTCTCAAATCCTTCCAGTTCGCCGAGGATAATGAGGTGTGCCCCAACCCTGGGAATAAGTTCCACTTCTCTATTGGTTCTCACATACACCTGTTCTATCTGGTTTTTCCACAGGTTGTCGCCCGTGACATATTCTGCCAATTCGTAGAGTCCGGTCCAGATATTGTCCTGTTTCATCGCATGGCAAACACCCAGGCTGTCGCTCACCGGGTCGGGGATATTTCCGCTGGCTACCAGCACATGCGAGGGATATATACCTCTGAATCCGATGATAAAACCTTCATCATCGACATAATAGTTTTTCCCTCTCCTGTTTATCACCCTGAACAAGGGTTTTCTCTGGCTCACTTCGACCCGTACCGATCCATCGATGGTGGAGAACACTTCCGACCGACTCACAAACGGGTTCTGTCTCACCGCGTCTTCAATTGCAGCCTTTTCGATGGTGCGTAGGGGTGTTCCCTGCAGAGGAACGTTAGCCCTCTGCACCAGTCTCAGAACATCATCTCTTTTCACAAACTGGCGGTGACTGCTGTCGGTCACCTCTATCCTTATTTGGTTGCACAGAGCATTCCTGTGATGATCGGATACCATGCCCATGGTGACGATCAGGTAAACTGCCACTATCAGCCAGAAGAGCAGGATGCGTATTGTATGCCATCGTATCCTTTTCATGCTTTTTTCTCCTTTGCGGTAAATCCTTTCAACAGTTCAGTCAGCGGGTCCACGAGGGTATCAATATCTCCTGCCCCCAGTGTCAGTAATATTTCAATATCAAGGTTTTTCACGGTATGAATCACTTCATCCTTGCTGCACATCCTCTTGTCGTTCAGCCGGACCTTGTGAAAGATAAGTTCGGAGGTCACGCCCGGGATCGGTTCTTCCCTGGCAGGGTATATATCGAGCAGGATGAGCCTGTCGAGCAGTTCGAGGCTATGCGCAAAACCGTCGGCCAGGTCTCTGGTGCGCGAGAACAGATGAGGCTGGAAGATACCCGTTATTTTTC
>JAXDBV010000355.1:0-12634 GCA_034678415.1 Bacteroidales bacterium | reverse complement strand
AGAAGTCTCTTCCCTCCACGATATTTATCTTCATGGTATTTACAAAACCGAAATCAACTGCGGCGGTGGTGATGAGCAGGCTCATGTCAGGATCTTTTCCGGGCCACCATGCGGAGCTGGAATTGCTACCGATGCGGTCGGGAGTGTGCGAGCAAGCTGAGATAGCCACCACATCAGGGTTCTTCAGGAACTCACTCCTGATTCTTTCGTAGGCGTTTCTGACCTCTCCCCGGATGGGAATATACAGCAGGTTCTCACGGTCATACCCCAGGTCTTTGCTCTTCATATAATTCAACTGGTTATAAACCACCAGTGTTCCGATGATAAGAAGGATGGAGACAGCGAACTGCACCACAACCAGTGTCTTTCTAAGTGTAGCCTTTTTCATTCCGGGTACTTCACCTTTGGTCACCTTTACGGGATTGAGAGAAGACAGGATAACAGCGGGGTATAGTCCCGCAAGAATACCGGCCACAACAGTAATGATAACCATGCCCGTAATAAACCTGGCCGACCACAGGACAGACATGCCCACCTCTTTTCCGGCAAGGGTATTGAACACGCTGAGAAGGGCTATAACGGTCAGCAAGGCGATGATCATGGCGAGGAACGCCATGACAAGCGATTCGCCGAGGAACTGGCTGAGGAGGTGGAGACGGCTGGCCCCTGCCGCTTTACGCACACCGATCTCCCTGGCACGGTTGGCAGCCCTGGCTGTTGACAGGTTCATGAAGTTGATGCAGGCGATAAGCAGGACAATGGTTGCCACCACAGAAAAGATATAAACGAACCGGATGTTGGAAGGCTTATGTACACTGCCGAAATAGCTGTACAGGTGCATTTTTTTTAGTGGGGCGGCCATAAAATCGGTGGTCCCCTCGGGGAAATGGTCTTTATATACCTGTGTCAGCTTGTTGTTCACCATCGATGTGTCGGTATTCTCGTGCAACATGATAAAAGTGGTGATGGAGTTGTTGCCCCAGCTGTCGGAATAGTAGCCCACCTCTTTGATGAAATCGAAAGGTACCAGGGCACTGAACCGGATAGATGAGTTAATGGGTGGTTTCTTCACCACCCCCTTGACTGTGAATGCATACTGGTTTACCCGGATGGTCTTTCCCAACGGTTCCTCATCGCCGAAATATTTATTGGCCAGTTCATCGGTCAGGACAACAGAGTATGGACCATTTAATGCTTTCACCGGATCACCTTTCAGCAGTTCAAAGGAGAACATGTTGAAGATGGTGGAATCGACACTCCGGATATTATCTTCGAAGAAGGCTTTTTCACCGTAACGGAACAACAGTCCGGGTAAGCTTACGACCCGCACAGCCTCTGCTATCTCCGGTATTTTTTCTTTCCACACGGGCCCTGAAGGATAGGGTGTAACATTCACATGGTACACCACCCCCGTGTAGTGCTGGTTTTCTTCCACGCGGTATATTTTTTCAACATTTTTATGAAACCGGTCGAAATTCAGTTCATCCTGCACCCAAATAAGGATCAGGAGGGTACAGGCAAGACCCAGGGACAGACCACAGATGTTGATGAGTGAGAATCCTTTATTCCTGGTAATAATGCGAATAGAAATGATGAGGTAATTCCTGAGCATATCATAACACTTTTAACCGTTTCATGATAAAGACGGGAGTGATCAAACAATGTTGCAGAGGCTTTTCATTTCAGGCCTGTGTTATGCAATAGGTGACTGGTGTAGCTGTGATATATATTTGTTATTCAATGAATCATGAACTGATATGTAAGAAAGGCACCCCGTATTGTGACCGGCAGGCTATGATGATGGTCAATAGGTATTACCACCGGAGAGGGAAGACAACCGTCCCCTGTGACCGCCGGAGATTAAAAGCAGTGATTTTCATCCTGATGATTTTCAAAGAATTTTCATTGGTTCTCCAATAAGTACCGGTTCATCCTCCTGTGTAAGACCGGATATTTTTACCCTGATCAGCATATTATTTTCCAATCCGGTCATGTAAATCTGTACCGGCACAAAGTGTTCACCGTAGCCTTTTCCGCGGTTATTAGCCACTGTTTCGATCAGTACCTCCTGTGTAGCTCCGATCAGGCTTTTTCGGAATGTCCGTTTGTTATGATCGGAGATTTCCCTGATTTTGACACTTCTGATGTTTTTTACGATCTCCGGTACATGGTCGTTCAATTTTTCGGCCTGGGTACCTTTCCTGGGAGAAAATTTGAAAGTGTGTATATGGCTGAAAGCCGCATCCCTGGCTATCCTGCAAGTCTCCTCAAAATCCTGTTCTGTCTCACCGGGAAATCCCACCATGATGTCGGTGGTAAGGTTGAAAGACGGATAACGTGACCGGAGGATATGCACCATATTCATATATTGCCGTACCGTGTAGCTTCGTTTCATTTTATTCAGGATCGTGTCGGATCCTGACTGCAGGCATAAGTGGAGATAAGGTGTGAGTTTCGGATGACTGAACAGGTCAAGGAGCCGTTCTCCGAAGCCATCGGGTTCGATAGACGATATCCTCAACCGGAAATTGCCCGGCAGGTCAAGTATATTTTCCACCAGTGATTCAAAGGAAATATTTTCATGCCTGTACCTGCCGATATTCACGCCGGTGATTACGATCTCCCTCGATCCATTATCCACGAGCTGCCGTATATCGCTGATGATGCTGTCGGCGGGTCTGCTGGTGGCTCTTCCGCGCACATAGGGTACAATGCAGAAGGTGCAGAAGCGGTTGCACCCGTCCTGTATCTTTACCAGGCTCCGGGTATGAAATACCTTTCCGGCCAGGGTGTAACCGAACACATCTTTTGTAAGATCATCAGAATGAATCAATTCACCTTTGAAGTGTGCGTTCAGCAGTGAGAAAATGGACAGTTTCCTGTCGTTTTCCACCACATAGGTGATGTCATTGCGTGCCATGAGCTGTTCTTTCGCGCTGGCAGCCATACATCCGGTAACCACAAGTACGGCTTTCTTCCTGGCCGCCTTGTTTATTTCGTACCTCGATTTGTGATCACTATGGTTCGTTACCGTGCAGGTATTGATAACGTAGGCATCGGCTTCCTCGTTGAACCCGACGAGCTGGTATCCATGATGGTTGAACTCCCATGCGATAGCATCGGTTTCGTACTGGTTAAGGCGGCAGCCCAGTGTTTTGAATGCCACTTTTCTTTTCATGCGGCACTGTGCTCCTTCGGTGTTGCATCAACCAGTTCCCCTGAGACAGAGAAGTCGGCAGCAGAGGTGATACGCAGGTTCACGAACTGGCCGATGAGTGTTTCATTGTCTGACCGGAACCGTACAATAATTTTCCCTTCCGTATGGCCGCTGAGGAATCCTGCTTTCCTGTCCCTGCCCGTGACCAGTACCCTGAAGGTTTTTCCTGTCATTTGCCGGTTGAGCTGACGGGAGATCATGGCCATCTCGCGGTTGAGTTCATGGAACCGTCTTTTCTTTTCGTGCGGCGGTATATCATCTTCCCAGCGGGCACTGACGGCTCCCGGCCGGGGTGAATACTGAGCGATATAGGCCATGTTGAAACAGAACTCATGCATGGCTTTCCGAGTATTCTCAAACTGGGCTTCGGTTTCTCCGTTGAACCCGACAATGATATCGGTGAACAGGGTTGCTGCAGGGATCCTCTCACGGATATAGGACACGATCTTCCCGTATTCTTCGATGCTGTATGTACGGTTCATTCTTGCGAGCACCTGATTGTCACCCGACTGCAGGGGCAGGTGTATCTGTTTGGCCAGGTGAGGGTATGAAGCGATCGCATCAATCACATCATGGTTCATGTCGCGGGGATGGGGCGAAGTAAAATAGATCCAAAACTCCTTATCCATAGTTTTTCCCAGTTCGCCGATCTGCCGGAGGAGCGCAGCGAAAGTAGGTTCGGTGCGGGCCTTGTCGAGACCGTAGGAGTTCACGTTCTGTCCCAGCAGGGTGATCGATTTGTAATCCCTCCCTGCCAGCTTTTTTATTTCTTCAAGGATCTCTCCTGACGGCCGTGACACTTCCCTGCCGCGGGTATAGGGAACGGCACAGAAGGAACAGAACTTGTCACATCCGTTCTGTATAGGGACGAATGCTTCAATGTTGGAATTGTACAGCGGTTCGATCCTCCATAATCCGTCCATGATGTCGCGGTCGTCCGGGCCGAGGTTGCCTGGCTGCAGCTCATCGATTTGTACTTTTCCTGACTGTATTGCCAGGTCCAGAAGGGTAGGTAGTATATGTGCCGTTTCTTTGGTGAGCCGGGCAGGCCGGTTGAGCCATCCCGCTCCGGCAGGATGAGCCACACCATACTGGCGTACCATATCAGGGAGGCGGGGCAGTTCGTTCATGGTGAATACCAGGTCGAACATACGGAGGAACCGGAGCTTGTCGGCCGGCAGGATACATCCTGAGACGAAGGTCAGAAGAGCCTTTTTGTTTTTCCACCGGTTCCACCGCTGAATCCTTGCATAGACCTTATCAATGGCTTTCTGTCTTACCGAGCAGGCAATAATACCAAGCAGGTCAGCAGTTTCCTCGTCATCGGTCCAGCGGCAACCCATGCCACTGAGCACTGACCGCACACGTTCCTCGTCCGACAGGTTCATCTGGCATCCCAGGGTGATGATATGATAGGTTACCGCCACGTTCCGGTTTTTTACAAACAGTACAGGATGCAAAAGTATGAATTTTTCCGGGTGAAACGGATCATTCCGTTGTGATATGCGTGGCAGAAAGGAGTCCGCATGCCGCAGCGATATCGTATCCTCTTGAGCGGCGTATGGTTGCGGGAACGCCCTGCCGGTTGAGGGTAACGAAGAAATGTTGTATTGTTTCGGTATCGGCAGGCCGGAACGGCAGTACGGGTGAGGGGTGGTAGGGGATCAGGTTCACCCGGCAGGGTGATCCCTTCAGTAGACGTATTAGGCCATCCAGGTGTTCCTCCGAATCGTTGATCCCTTTCAGCATCACATAGGCTACCGACACCCGTCTCTTTGCTTCAAGGGGGTATTGACAAACAGTATGGAGCAGCCGGCTGAAAGGATGTTTTTTTTCTGCCGGCACGAACTGTTGTCTCTGAACGCTGAAAGGTGAGTGCAGGCTGAGCGTGATGTTACAGCGCGATAACCTGAGCAACTCGCCAAGGGCGGGCAGGAGACCAACGGTTGAGACCGTGACACTGCGGGGGCTGAAGGCCAGTCCGTACTGCGAGGTAATGATCTCCAGTGCATCGAGCACAGCCGGCAGGTTATCGAGCGGCTCACCCATGCCCATGAACACGATATGGGTGAGGCCATGCTCCCTCGATACTTCCATTATCTGGTTGACAATGTCGCTGGCGGCCAGATGCCCCCGGAATTCCTGCTTTCCCGTAAAACAGAACGCACAGCCCATCCTGCAACCCTGCTGGCAGGAGACACAGAGGGTACGTCTCTTCCCGTCAGGAATGAAGGCTGTCTCTACATAACCGCCACCGGACACAGGAAACAGGTACTTTACAGTCCCGTCAGACGAATGTTCTTCCTTCAAGCTTGGATAATATTCAACACGGTAATGCTCCGCGAGACGCTGACGGACAGACTTGGGAAGGGTATCCATGATGGCAAAGTTACTTTCTCTTCGCTTGTACATCCAATATGCCAGCTCACCGGCCACGCGGTCATCCAGTTCTGTACTCCTGCATCGATCCTTCAGGACATTGAGTGTGCTTCCTGCAAGATTCACTTTCATGAATGGGTCAAATTCTCATCAAATTTATACAGATTTGGAATAGAAAGAAGAGACCATATAAATCAGCCTCTTCTAATAACCTTCCCGGCTGCTTTTTATTTCCTACTTATGTCAGGGGCATAATGTTCGGGTTTCCGAAAAGTTTACCATTTCAGGTATTTTGTTCTTTATTCTTCTGATCCACATACCTGCTGAATGCTGCTTCCCCTTCTTCTTTCCAGAAACTCTCATAGAACCGCCATATTTTAAAATCGGGATTGCCGAACCAGGGACGCCGGAAATCTTTTGCTTTTCTATGGTCATACTTGTTGTACCGATGATTATGACCAATGCCTCCAACGAGCAGGCGGGCAAGGATGATGATGCCGAATGCCTGCCAGTAGCTGATGGTTGCCAGTCCGAACAAGGATGGCATCAGCCAGTTCCACAGGAGCATGACAAAGTATCCGAAGATAAATGCAAAAAACACGGCTGTGATGACTCCCAGGATAATCCATCCGGCGATGCGTAGGCCTTTAAGGTACCCTGGTTTTTCAGAGTTATATTCTCGATTTTCCATTGTTATTTCTTCTTTTCCGGTTTATTCATTAAAATATCCATTCCAGAGATCCGGATAATCCGCCTGCAATACAGCCTGTAATTCGGCGATAGTCCGTTGTTTTCTGGCCTGGAGGGTACCCACCGGGATTTCTGATTCTTCCGATAATTCCCTGAAGGTTCGTCCATTATATTCCGTTGCTATCATGATGTCACGGTGTTCAGGTCTGATCTTTTCCAGCAGGTCAATGATGGTTTCCAGTACCTTTTCCCTTGTCTCAGGGCCGATAACCTGATCATATACGGGCTGCTTTTCCGCCGGCAGATTGTCCGGGCGTCCGGTATATCTTGAACCGGTACTGTTCATTCTTCTTCTTCTTTACAGGTCAATAATCCTGTTTCTGACGGAACGGCAGACATGCTCGAGCATATTTTCAACCGGTGTCTGGAAATCAACCTTGCTGAATATGTTAAGGGCTACATCCTGTATGATATCTTCAGCCTCTTGATCTGATTAATCATGCTGCATGTTGCGGGAATATCTTTTTAACCTTTCATATTCAGCCTTGAACAGATCGGCTACTTGTATTTTGGTATCCGGGCTCATTCATTTGTTTAGACGCAGCGAAAGGAAATTATTGCATAAAAAAGGAAATTATCCGGGGAATTCCGTAATGACGGGTAAAAAAAAATCCCGAGCAGCTCTGCTGTCGGGAATGGTTGTATTCACTATGAAGGGTCACTATTTGCTTTTGGACCGCGCTGTGCTTTTCGCTTTTTCGGTTGCTTTTGGTTTTGCGGGTTCTTTCTTGGTTTTCGCCAAACTTTTTGCGGGAGTCTTTCCGGTTACTGGTGCAGTAGTTTTCCCGGCTGGTTTGGCAGGTGCTTTGACCACTGCTTGTTTCGCATCCGTTTCTTTGGTTGACGGTTTTTTTGCCGGGGCTTTGGCTTTCTCCTCCGGTCTTTCAACCGCTTTCTTCGTTACTTTTTGCGAGGGTTTATCGGCTGACTTCTCAGCAACCTTTGTCGCACCTTTTTCGGAGGCTTTCGATGTCTTTTCAACAGCGATGTCAGCCACCGTCTCTACCACTTTTTCCTGGGTTTTTTCTTTTACCTTCTGTTCTGCTTTTTCAGGAATATTTTCTGTAACGGTTTGCGGTACACTCTCCAATGCTTTTTCAACAACCTTTTCAGCAACTTTTGCGGCAATTTTCACTGGTTTCACGGCAGGTTCCGGTACCGGCTTTTCCTTTAGTGAAGTGATCCTTTTCATTTTCCTTGGACGGGTATTACCATACGATCCCATGAACAGTTTTCCCCTCCGCGTTTTTTTGTCTCCTTTTCCCATATCTTAATGTTTATTTGATTTCTGAATAATTCACGGGCGGTAAAATTAGTAAATCTTTTCATTTCCCACACCTCATTCAGCTATTTGATACATATCAGCCGCCGGCCCGTTCAATGGGATGTATGAAAAGAAAACCGTGGATTCACCTATGAACCGGGTAAAAAAAAATGGTTCAATTTGCATGATATAGAATACGCTATTAATAAAATTAATGATAATATAAATAATATTAAATACATAATACATAATATTAATATATTCTTAAATATATTTGATTAAAAGTCGAGTCGTCATTTTTTAATGAGCCGTTATGGATGAAGACAAGATACTGGTTGAGGTATGACCGGTATTTTCCACGGGCACGGATTCAGGTTGGATGTATAGTTGCATCGGAAAAATATTTTGAACAAAATACTTTAAATTCTGTTAAATAACACTGTGATGGTATGATAATTGATAGTTATTATATCAGAACCAGGGCAGGAATTTTGATGATATGTTATAATATGTTAAAAACGGTTCTTTTTCGGTTATGACGGTAACATTTTACAATAGAAAGCGTTTAATATAATAAAGGGTTTATTTTTTTAAAGCCCGGTTTTTTCATAGGTAAGGTTTAGGTTAGTTTTAGGGAGGAGGGCCCCGCCAGCAGGCGGGGTTCTTTTTTTATGAGTGTAATGCAGGTTGATGTCATCGATCAAATGAAACCGTGTCGAAGTGTATACCGCGCCTGATTATTCATGATTGGTATAATTGGGACATGCATGCCAGTTAAGGGGGTATAAGTGCTGGACCAACGGATATTCGCTGGGAGCATGGTATATGGTATGTCAGGTGCCTACTTCGTGACGGATGCCATGAATATCTTTGTGGGTTGAGGAGAAGCTGTTGCAGCCCGGATCAGAAGACGAGTGTAAAGGTGGTTTCATTTCCCGGCACGGATTCCACGCTGATGGATCCCTGGTGGAGTCTTATCACCTGGCGTGACAGGCTCAGGCCGATGCCCGTACCTTCCTCCTTGGTGGAAAAGAAGGGGATAAAGATGTGGTCGATGATTTCCGGCGGGATACCTTTACCATTATCGGTCACGGCGATGATCACACGGTCATCCTCATTAAGGGAAGCGCGAATCACTATATATCGTTTATCTTTTCCTGACCGGGCCAGTGAATCGATGGAATTATTCACCAGGTTTATCAGTACCTGTTCAATAAGTTTCTTATCTGCTTCGATCATCAGGTCTTCGGGTTCAACCGAGTAATGGAATGAAATGGCATATTTATCGAGGTGTTCGTTCATGAGCCCCTGAATATCATTAAGGATGTCGGCCACCCTGAGGTTCTTGAATTCAGGTCTGGGGGGGAAGCTGAACTTGCGGTATTGCCTCACGAATTCCAGCAATCCCTTGCTTCTGCTGCCGATGATTTCGAGGCCCCGGAGTGTGTTATTGACCGTTTCCTGTGTAATGGCGGAAGCATCAACTGGCTTGCCAGTGGTGGGATTGGAGAAGAAGGAGGTCATGGTTTCAATGGATGAGCTGATAGGAGCCACCGAATTCATGATTTCGTGTGTCAGCACACGGATAAGTTTCTGCCACGAATCCAGTTCCTTTTCCTGGAGCTCGGGAGAAATATTCTGCAGAGAAATGAGCGTTATCTTTACCTCATCCCTGATAAACTCTGTTGCTTTGAGTAAGAGATCGATCGATTCCGGTACTTGTCTGATCTTCAGCAGTCTCTGTCTGCCAGGCTGCAGGCTGCTCATGATGGCGGGGAGGTCGGGATGAATGGTTTTCAACTGATGTATGTTCCCCACGTCTTTTAGTCCGAGGATTCGTAATGCGGCATTATTGATGTTTTCAATCCTGCCGTCGTCGAAGAAGGATATCAATCCCACGCCCACGTGCTGGAACACCGTATGGAAGTAATGACTCTTCTTGACGTTGCTCTCCTCGAGTTGTTTCAGCTGCTGACTGATCCTGTCGAAGTATTCATAGAGCCTTACAAGGGATTTCTCGGAGTATTTGCGGCTGAAGCCCATGCTTGAACCGTCATCCTTCAGGGAAGAGAAGAATCGTTCCAGCATCCGGTTGATCCTGTTGGAATAGATGATAAACAGGTATCCTTGAAGAAGGATGAGGATTCCCAGGTTGAATGAGGTGAACCATCCCAGGTTAGCTGTAATGCTGAAAGCAAACAGCAGGGAGGTGATTATGATCAGTATCACGCGGATAATGATCTGGAGGTAATGACGTGGGATGATGAATAGTTTGTTCATCTGGTGAAGTTTATCAATCCGGTTAAATGCCGTATTTCGTCATTTTATTATACAGGGTTTGTCGTGCGATGTTCAGTTGCCTGGCGGTTTTACTCAGGTTCCCCCTGTTGTTTTTCAAGGCATTCCGTATGCTTTCCTTTTCTATCTCCTCGAGAGTCCTCAGGTTTTCCTTCAAATTAACTACCTGGGAATGAGACATGAAATCTTCTGGATGGAGTACTCCAGAGTCATTCAGTATGATCGCTTTTTCCATAGTATGTTTCAGTTCCCTTACGTTTCCAGGCCAGCTATAGCTGGTGAGCTGGTCAATGGCTTTCCGTGTGAGTTTGGGGGTGGGCCGACCGTATTTATCGGCAAAATATTCCAGGTAATGCTCGGCGATAAGAACAATATCGATGCCCCTTTCGCGCAGGGGTGGCACTTCAATCTCAATGGTATTGATCCGGTAGTAGAGATCATCCCTGAACAAGCCTGCCCGTATCAATTCCTTCAGATTCTTGTTGGTAGCGCAGATGAGCCTGACATCCACGGGGATGGATTTGTTCGATCCTACTCTGTTTATTTTCCTGCTTTGCAGGGTAGTAAGCAGTTTTGACTGGAGGGTGGGAGTGAGGTTGGCGATCTCATCCAGGAATAGGGTTCCGCCTGATGCTGTTTCAATTCTTCCCGTGCGATCTTCAAAGGCATCGGTAAAGGCGCCCTTGACGTGACCAAACAGTTCGCTTTCAAATAGTGTTTCAGTGATGGTTCCCAGGTCAAGGCTGGAAAAAATTTCGTTTTTCCTTCCCGACAGCCGGTGGATAGCCCTGGCAATGAGTTCTTTGCCGGTACCATTCTCGCCCAGGATAAGTACGTTGGCCTCGGTTTCTGCCACTTTGTTAATGGTTTGGATCACCTTTTTCATGGATTCCGAGTTCCCGAGAATTCTGGAGTATTCTCTTTCCAGGTCCTGTTGCAGGTGGCGTTTCTTTTCCCGGAGAGACCGGATCTCCTTCCTGGACTGCCACAGTTGCTGCGCCGTCTTGAGTGTGGTGATCAGTTTTTTGTTTTCCCAGGGCTTTGTGACGAAGTCGACCGCTCCTTCCCTGATGGCTTTCACTGCCAGCTCGACGTCCCCATAAGCAGTAATCATGACCACCACGGCATCCGGGTCGACTTGGAGTATTTCCTTCAGCCAGAAAAGACCTTCGGCACCTGTGCTTTTGCCCGCCGTGAAATTCATGTCCAGCAGGATCACATCAAAATCCTCCTTCTGCAGGACAGACGGTATGCCTTGCGGATGTTTCAGTGTTCTCACCTCGTCGAACTCAAACTGAAGAAACAATTTCAGTGAGTTCAACACGCTGACATTATCGTCAACAATCAGCAACTTTCCGTTTTCTCCTTTCATGGCATCTTATTTATGGGTGTTCAAAAATAAACATTCGTGTCTAATATTTAGACAATAACAGCAAGGATATTTTTTGCATAAATTATATAGTTTATTAAAATACAAGCAATTACAAAATTCTTTCATGTCCGTATAACGGTATTGAGCAAAAAGTGTTCCCAAGATGATAGAAACCGTTGTATGAACGGTTATCAGGGGTGTTTGGTGCTGAAGAAGGCGGTTTGTCAGTAAAGTTCCGGGTACGACTTTCATGTCCATGGAAATCGAACAAACGGCCCGGGGAAACAAATTGTTTGTTCACACTTCTGTCCTGATAAACATCCAATGATTTCATAATTAACCCATACTGTTCCTGTTGAGTATCTCTTTAAAAATGACTGAATACTCATGTATGTTGACGGTTATTGTAATTACCAGTATTATTTCAGGGTGAAGCATACCCTTATCACGGAACGGGAGGATAACACTATTGTTTTTCGAACGTTCAGGAATTCTTCTCACACCGGCAGTTCGGACAAGGCTATAACCCTGCTGTCTCTCTGTTGTCCAGGTAGTATGTAACAATGGATGGAGCCGGCGGGGTAATAATAATGATTCGGAGTGAAGACAGGGCAAAAAACTCGCTGTTCAGAAATAAAATAGTATTTTCGCTCAATACAGGTAATGAGCTATGGTTCCCGGTGTTTCAAACGGTTCAGGGGTGAAGCGGCAGATCAGTTTGCTGACAGCCACGAGCATTGTTGTGGCGAATATGATTGGTGCAGGGATCTTCACCACTACAGGGATGATAGCCTCAGGACTACCGGGGAAGATATGGGTGTTGTATTCATGGATATTCGGGGGTGCCATTGCGCTCTCCGGGGCGCTGTGTTATGCTGAGTTGGCGACCCGCATGCCCGAGGAGGGGGGTGAGTTTGTATACCTCAAGCGGCTATACCATCCAGTACTGGGTTTTCTCACGGGATGGACAAGTTTTTTCGTGGGATTCTCGGCTCCCATTGCCGGTTCAGCCCTGGCATTTTCAGGGTATTTTCTATCGGGTATACATACAGGATCGGGTGGTGGCGATTTGCTGACGACAGGCCTGCTGGCCAAAGGACTTGCCATTGCCATTATCCTTGTGTTTACCTGGATACACTATATGGGGGTGAAGATCGGATCCATATTCCAGAATTCCCTAACCATTCTGAAGGTAATCATCATTATGGGACTTGCGCTGCTGGGTATATGGCTGGGCAGGGGCAACGCTCCGGGTATCCTTCCCCTGGAGTTTGAACATACGGAGGAAATTGCCTTCGGGACGGCGATGATGCTGGTGATGTTTTCGTACAGCGGGTGGAACGCCAGCGCTTAC
>JAXDBV010000354.1:0-7934 GCA_034678415.1 Bacteroidales bacterium | reverse complement strand
CCAGCTTATACTGGTTGGTGGCATCGGCCAGGATACCGCCTATCAGGGCGAGGGCATAGATCCCGAAGTAAAACCAGCTATAATAGCTGCCGGCCTGTTCCACCGACAGCCCATACTTGGCCTGAAGAAAAAGGACAAGGATTGCCATCATGGTGTAAAACCCGAAACGCTCACCCATGTTGGCAAAAAATGCGACGATAAGTCCGCGTGGATGATTCTTTAACATTCGTTTATGTATTGGTTCATAATTTGATTAGTTTCGGAATGTGGCAAATATAGTTTTTTTTCATTTGACCGGAGAACAATAATGAATGGTATGTTGAATGAAAATTTCATATAACGTGCCGGAATGCTAAATTTGTCGTGAAGATGGGTCTGCCCCGTTCTTCTGTATGTATGAAGATTTTTCAGACACATACGATCCGGGAGATCGATAATTACACGATTGTTCATGAGCCCGTGTCATCCGTTGATCTGATGGAAAGGGCATCCGCCGCCTTGTATCAATGGATGGTACAACATACTCCTCCGGATGCCAGGTATATGATTTTTGCCGGGCCCGGAAACAACGGGGGCGATGCACTGGCGCTGGCCAGGATGCTTGCTGCCGGCGACAGGGAGGCTACGGTGTATATCCTGAAAAGCGAAAAGTACTCGGATGATTTCTCCACCAACCTCAGACGCCTGAGAAGGCAAGGAAGAGTCCCTTTCCATTTTATCGAAGACGGACACCAACTGCCTGACATACCGGCCGGTGACATTGTGATTGACGGTCTTTTCGGATCGGGGATTACCCGTCCCCTCGACGGGCTGGCTGCCACCCTGGTTAATCACCTGAACAGCAGCGGTGCACGGATCATCGCTATTGATATGCCATCGGGACTGTTTGGAGAGGACAACTCAAAAAACAGGAAAGACAGTATCATCAGGGCGGCGATAACCCTCACCTTTCAATTTCCGCGGCTGGCATTTTTCATGGCGGAGAACCATCCCTTTGTCGGGTCATGGCATGTGCTTCCCATAGGCCTTCACCAGGAATATATTGACCGGCAGGCAACCCGTTACCATTACCTCACCGCGGACGATATCAGGACATTTATCAGGAGCAGGGATCCCTTTTCCCACAAGGGACAATACGGCCATTCATTGCTTATTTCAGGATGTTTCGGCAAGATGGGGGCGGCGGTGCTTGCGGCCAGGGCCTGCCTGAGGGCCGGCACAGGCCTTCTTACCGTTCACGTGCCGCGCTATGGGTATGAAATCATGCAAACGGCTGTCCCCGAAGCCATGATCAGCATTGATGCATCGGATATCCTTTTCTCGGGGATCCCCGGCCTGGAAGACTACACGGCCGTGGGAATAGGACCCGGGCTGGGATGCAGGGAGAATTCGGAACGGGGGATGAAGGATCTGCTGGAAAAATGCAGGCTCCCCCTGGTGATTGATGCCGACGGGATCAATATCCTGGGCCGCCATAAGGAATGGCTGGAGCTGCTTCCCGTAGAATCGATACTCACCCCGCACCCGAAAGAGTTCGAACGGATCGACCGGCCGGTATCCACACAGTACGAGAGGGTTATGCGACAGATAGAGTTTGCCATGGATCATAAGATATACGTTATCCTCAAGGGAGCATATACCAGCATTGCCTTCCCCGACGGCAGCTGCTGGTTCAACTCAACCGGCAACCCCGGTATGGCCACCGCCGGCAGTGGAGATGTGCTCACCGGAATTATCCTCTCCCTCCTGGCGCAACGTTACCCTCCCGGGGAGGCGGCCCTCCTCGGAGTATTCATCCATGGACTGGCCGGCGACCTGGCGAAGAAAAGAATGGGGGAGGAAGCATTGATCGCCGGTGACATAATAGATCACCTCGGTGCTGCGTTTAAAAAAATCCGCAATGAGGAAAAACGTTGAATATATCCTTGGGGGTATAATAGCCCTGATCGTTCTGTCCGGCTGCAAAACAACGGCTCTCTTTTCCCGTGTCTTTCCCTTGCAGAAGGGAGAGCCGGTTATGGCAAACAGCGTGGTGTATGCGTTGCCGCGAACCGTGCTGAGGGTGCAGGTCGAAGCCGTCAAAACAATCCATAAAAAGGGGCCCTATTACGACTACAGGGGCAAGTTCCTTAACCTTACCGAAGGCATCGCCGCTGATCATGTGGAATGGTGGCTGTCGGGCGTCGGCATCACCGAATATTGTGAGATCGATCCCGAACAGTACTATGTTGTGGAATCGAACCGTCCGTTTGTTTCGAATGTCCTGCAGATGACGCAGGCAGGACTGATCCTTACACCCGAGGGAACGCTGGCGCAGCAGCTATCGGTCGTCAGGCAACCGCTGCGTGACAGACCAGAAAGGATGTTCTTCACGGAGATGTCAATCAGGGAAAACTACAAAACGATTATTGACACGGTGGTACAGCCCGTGGTGACCGACACCGGTTATGTTAATATACCCGTGGCCATTGCCAGGGAAGAGATGAAAACACGGGAAGAGATGGCGGAAGATGCGGCGGAGACCATCCGGAGCCTGAGGATGGAGAGGTTCAGGATCCTCACGGGACAGCCTCCTGAAATGATCCACGGAGCCCCCGTCGAACTCATCCTGGAAAAGATCGCCCGCATGGAGTCGCTCTACCTGTCATTGTTCATTGGACAGTCGTACTCGGAAGTATATAAGGCCGAATATGAAATCATTCCGGAGGATTATATGCGTGATTCGGGATATGTCCTGTTCAGGTTTTCACCTGAGAGAGGTTTGTTGGCTGCCCACGATACCCTGGGGACTCCCGTTACCGTACGCCTGCAGGTTTCGGGGGAATCGCCGGTGATACAGGAACAACAGTTCATCCCCGTGAGGAAAAACGAGACCGAACCTCTGAGATTGTATTACCGGGTTCCTGCCACTGTCAGGGTGAGCCTGTCGGATGACCGACGCATCCTGGGAGAAAAAAATATCCGTGTGTACCAGTTCGGGAAGTTGATCAGGGTGACACAGAATTTTGTGCTGACCGGCGGAACAGGATAAGACCTGTGATCACGGATAATACCGGATGGAAATCCAGCCTTATCAGGTATCTCCGGTTCATCAGCAGTCATCTTGGTTATCGGTCATTGTTGGAGGGGAGGAATCCATTCATCTCCAGTGATGATCATACGATCACAATCATCGTGTAAAACAGACGACATGGGTTATCGTTCACTCCCTGCCATTGGTCTTCCGGCAGGTTATGATAGGTCTTACCCGGACAGCGGGATCAACGGGAAAATAATCAATAATTTGCTAAAATATAATTTATATTTTATAAATTGCAAAATGTAAATTATCGTTTTATGAAAAAGCCATCCACGCCGTTTCCTGTCACAGGGTATTATGGTGCGGCATATTTTTGCAACCGTGAAAACGAGACAAAGGTACTCCTTGAAAACATCAGGGGTGGAGCTTCAACCATTCTTGTTGCCCGCAGGAGGATCGGCAAGACTTCTCTCATCATGCATGTTCTTTCAAGGCTCCCTGTGGAGACAAGGGGGGTGTACCTTGACATACTACCGACGGAGAACATGAACGGGTTTCTGAATGAACTGGCGTCGGCAGTGATCAGAAATGTGCCGCAACGGAAAGGATTCGGGAAAAAGGTCTGGGATTTCATCACCTCCCTCAGGCCCTCACTTACCTTCGACATGCTCACGGGCGCCCCGCAGGTATCGTTTACCGTGAAAGACCGGGAAGTGGGCCAGCGGATAGAACAGATCTTCCGGTTTCTTGAGAAACAGGATAAAAGGATCGTCATTGCCATTGATGAGTTCCAGCAGATCATGAAATACCCTGAAAAGAATATGGATGCCTGGCTCAGGAGTGTTATCCAGACCCTGAAGAATGTGGTGTTCATCTTTTCGGGGAGCCATCAGCACCTGATGAACGAACTGTTCACGGTACCCTCAAAACCCTTTTATAACAGTGCAAGGATGTATAGGATCGACAAGATCGACCATCATAAATACGCCGCCTTCATCCTGAAAAAATTCTCCGAAAACAGGATCACCATTTCGGCGAAAACAGTGGATCAGATGCTTGAATGGGCCGATCATCATACATTCTATGTTCAGCTGCTGTGCAACCGTGTGTACCTCAGGGGAGGCAGCAGCAGGGATGAGAGCGACTGGAAGGAAGAAGCCGGAAGGATGCTGAAGGAACATGAACCCGTGTTTTTCAATTACAGGGAGATGCTCACCATCCCGCAATGGAATATGCTGAAGGCGATGGCCTTTGAAAATGAGCTGTTTGAGCCCACTGGTTTTGATTTTATCTCACGTCACAGGCTGGGCAACCCGTCAACAGTTCTCAGGTCACTGCAGGCGCTGGTAAGAATGGAACTGGTATATTATGACTATACTCCTGAAGGGGAAAAATACTATAATATAAATGATCTTTTGTTCCGGCGGTGGGTACAGCGGAGGGAGATTTGAACCGCTGTCATCCGGTGATTAAGCAACAAATGTGTTGGTTCCCGGTTGCCGCCGTCAGGCCCGTATCAGCGGTGTAACAAATGAATAACCGGCCAGGGCCGAAAAAAAAGCCGGCTGCCCGGCTTCTTCCTGATGATTATGGTTCATTGGATTTTACTCACGAATGTTTTCCTGAAATCTTCCCACGAAACGGTTTTGTACTTATCCGTGGCAAAGAAGCTGAGGATCGGTTCCATGGCTTTGGGTTCCATGTAGCCGGCTACGGGCGTGAGCAGCTGCATTTGTTCGTTCATGTATACGGTGGAAGGGTATGAAAGCCGCCCCTGCAGCAACGCAATAGCCAGCTGGTGCGTGCTTCGTGCACCGGCATTCCCTTCATTGATGAATATCTTGCCGGCAAACTCAATGGGACTGGTCGACTCGGCATTGAACTTTACCGGGTAAAAATTCTTGTTCAGGTATTCGGCAATGACCGGATGGGTGAATGTATTCTGATCCATCTTCTTGCACCACCCGCACCAGTCAGTATAAACATCGATGAACAGCTTCCTGGGATTTTTTCCGGCCAGTTCAACCGCCTCTTCAAACGTATACCACTTCACCACTCCAACAGACTGTGATGCAGCTGGTTGTGAACCAGCCACCATTGGTATGAGCAGTAGCAATGCAACGATCAATGTTTGTTTATTCATATTTATTTTTTTACAAAGATATAAACTGAAAATCAAAAAATGTGCCGGATTTAATATATTGACATAAATAAATATATTAATGTCACTAGTGCTCAGCGGTAAGGGCAAAGGGGGTTGTATGAGTAAAATAAAACAGATATTTTATAAAAATGTTTCATGGCATGATTCGCGGAACGATCGGAGGCGAAATTTTCTTACTTTTAACGGTTCAAATCACGGTCGTGAAACAAATTTACCTGTATGGAACAGATTAACAAAAAACTGAGCGATGTAGCCTGGATACGGTGGACCGCCCTGGGGATCATCGCCTTCACAATGCTTTGCGGTTATTACCTGACCGATGTGATGGCGCCGCTGCAGTCGATGCTGGAAGAGCAGCTGCTGTGGAACGGTAAGGAATACGGTGCTTTCACCAGTGCCTACGGCTGGTTCAATGTATTCCTCCTGATGCTGATCTTTGGCGGGATCATTCTCGACAGGGCAGGAATACGCATTACAGGGTTGGGTGCTGCCTTTATCATGATTCTTGGTACCGGCATAAAATACTGGGCTATTTCGACCCACGCCCTTGACGGTATGACCCTTGTCGGCATGAAAGCTCAGGTAGTGATGGCCGCCCTGGGATATGCCACCTTTGGCGTGGGGGTGGAAGTGGCGGGGATCACCGTGTCAAAGATCATTGTCAAGTGGTTCAAGGGCAAGGAGATGGCGCTGGCTATGGGGCTGGAGATGGCCTGCGCCCGTTTCGGCACCATGCTGGCCCTCTCAACCTCACGTCCTATCGCCGAGGCCTTTGACAAGGTGTCGGCTCCTGTCCTCGTATGCCTCATCATGCTGTGTATCGGCTTTATCTCCTTCTTCATCTATACCTTCATGGATCGCAAGCTGGATAAGCAGGTTGCTGAAATAAACAAGGACAAGGAAGCGGAAGAAGCATTCCGGCTGAAAGATATCCTGTTCATTGTACGCAACAGGGGCTGGTGGTATATTGCCATTCTCTGTGTGCTTTTCTATTCGGCCGTGTTTCCCTTCCTGAAGTTTGCAGCGAACCTGATGGAGAACAAGTTTGGTGTGGCTCCTGAGCTGGCCGGACTGATCCCGTCCCTGCTGCCGTTCGGAACCATCATTCTCACTCCCTTCTTCGGCAATCTCTATGACAGGAAAGGCAAGGGAGCAACCATCATGATGATCGGGGCCATCCTCCTGATTTTCGTCCATGCCATGTTCTCCATTCCATTCCTCAATCAGTGGTGGTTCGCCATCTTTCTCATCGTGGTACTGGGCATCGGTTTCTCCCTCGTCCCCTCTGCCATGTGGCCATCGGTGCCAAAGATCATCCCTGAAAAACAACTCGGGACAGCATACGCGCTCATCTTCTGGGTGCAGAACTGGGGCCTTATGGGAGTGCCTGCCCTGATCGGCTGGGTGCTCGATACTTTTTGTATCACCGGGCAACGGATGGTTGACGGACAGCCGGTAACACAGTATAATTATACCCTGCCCATGATCATCTTTACCTGCTTCGGACTCCTTGCCCTGCTCTTTGCTTTTCTCCTCAGAAAAGAAAGTGCAAAGAAAGGGTACGGACTGGAGATGCCGAATATTCAGAAATGATTGTGACGGATGTCATATGGTTTTACCGTTGATGGCCATAATTTACCGCTTAGCAGGATCTCAGGTTCAGACCTGCGCGATGCAGACCGGTATGTCAGGGAAAATAAATATGGCCGTCTCGGTCTTAAAATAGAATGAATTAATCTTAAAATATTCAACACATGAAAGCAATAAAAAGTCTGGAACCCAACCATGTATGGGGTTTCTTTTATGAACTGACGCAGATTCCCCGGCCTTCAAAGAAAGAAAAGGATGTGATCCGTTACATGAAAACGTTCGGCGAGGGGCTAGGGCTGAAGACCGAGGTGGATGAGACGGGGAATGTGCTGATAAGGAAGCCGGCCACCAGGGGTATGGAGAACCGCAAGACAGTGATCCTTCAGGGTCATCTCGACATGGTTCCGCAGAAGAACAGCGACAAGGTCTTTGACTTTGAAAAAGATCCTGTTGAGCCCGTGGTGGATGGTGAGTGGGTCAGGGCCAACGGTACTACCCTGGGCGCCGATAACGGTATTGGTGTGGCTACTGCGATGGCGGTGCTGGCCTCAAAGGATATTGAACATGGTCCTGTCGAGGCGCTCTTCACCGTCGATGAAGAGACCGGCATGACCGGAGCCTTCAATATCAAACCAGGATGGCTGAAGGGAGATATCCTGATAAACCTCGACTCTGAAGATGAAGGTGAACTGACCGTGGGCTGTGCCGGCGGCACCGATGTGAATATCAACTTTAAGACCGGCTACCGGCCTGTTCCGGCAGGGCATGTGGCGTACCGCATTGCCGTTACGGGACTGAAAGGGGGTCATTCGGGGATCGATATTCACCTGTACAAAGGGAATGCCAACAAGCTGCTCAACCGTTTCCTGTGGCATGCCACCCGCAGGCACGGGCTCTGCCTGGCGGAGATCGAGGGCGGCAATATGCGCAATGCCATCCCCCGCGAAGCTTTTGCCACCATCACCTGCCCGGCGGCAGAAGAAAAAAATATCCTCCAATGGGTGAAGAAGACGGAAGAGCTCTTCAGGCAGGAATACGGGGGACTGGAACCCGACCTCAAGTTTCAGGCCAGTCGTGCCACCCTGCCCTCACGCGTGATCGATCCCGATGTGCAGCGCAGGTTTGTCAATGCCATCTATGCCTGTCCGAACGATGTGTTCA
>JAXDBV010000353.1:0-4779 GCA_034678415.1 Bacteroidales bacterium | reverse complement strand
CGCTCCACACCTTGACGGGATCACGGTCCTTCAACCGCGGCAGTATCCTCCAGCGCAACGCCTGCCATACTTCCGGATCCCGGAACAGCTCGGTGGTGCTGACGGTGATCTCCTTTACTACCTGTTCAAGAAATGACGACTCCCTTTGCATCCTCTCAATCAACCGGGTAATATCCAGATCATAATCGGAAAGGATCTTCGCAAGCCTTCTCTGCAACGACTTATTTGAATAGTCTCTGAAATCGTAATGGGAAAATTTATTTACCGATGCAATAAACTGTTCAATATCCTGATCCGTTGGTTCCATGGCTTGAAGTCAGTAAATACGCCGGGTTATGAAATAAATATTCTCATTGAGTTTTTCGTATGTTTATGCTTCCTGCAACCAATCGGTCAATCGCCCGACAGGGTGAATGATGCTGTTACGGGATTATGATCGCTTGACTGGAACCCGAGGTGGGTGGTTTTCACCAGGGTGTTCGAGCAGTTGGGTGAAATGAGGAAGAAGTCGAGGATGGTTGTGAATGTTGTCCCGGGCTGATAGGGGGCAAGCAGGTCGCGGTTGGTGGGTGTTGTGGAATCATAGACGAATGACCAGCCTTCTCCCATGTAATCGTCAGGCACGGAAATATATCTGAAATTACCCTGCAGGGGCGGTGGTCCAAAGGTATTTGTTGCGAATCCCGGAGGATTCTGATTCCAGTCACCTCCTGTGATGATGTAATTCCCGGCGTTGTATTGTGCTGTCAGGTAGTTTCTAAGGTATTCCATTTCCTGCGCCTTCAGGGAGCCATCATCAAAGGCTGAATTATGGGTATTGATGACAACCAGTTCTTTTCCGTAGCTCAGAGGGAAATAGGTTGCCAGGAAACAGCGGTCAAGCTCAAACAGCACAATAGGCCATGATGGATCCCCCGGGAAATTGATCCTTTCCACACGCGAGGGATTATACCGGGAGAGTGTCAAAAGGCCTGACTTTACCCTGCCCATAGGTTGAAAGAGAGGAACTGGGACAAATTTAACGTGGTAGTTACAGGCGAAAAAACCATGATGTACGGTGAGTGAATCAGCGAACAGCCGGTATTCATCATAACGGTATGTTCTCTTTGCATCGGTATCCACTTCCTGCAACAGTATAAAATCGATGCTGTCGTTGTGAACCATGAAATCTACGATGTTCAAAAGGTTCTGTTTGGTTCTTTGCCGGTCGGTCCGTACCTGTTTGCCCCCGTCATAGAAAAAATCCATGTCGTCTCCAAGCCCTCCATAGCCCACATTCCATGAAAGACATGTAAACGGAATGGCAGCATTCAGGGTGTCGGGTTGATCGGACTGGTAGATCAGCCGGGTTTCTGCCGGTCTGAAGTCAGTAATGGTAAAATATCCCAGTATGGCAGCAAAAAGAACAATCAATACTGCCAGTACAATAAGGAAGGATTTGAGAAGCTTCATCGGTGAGAAGTTTATGTGTTAAACATATTGTAATTCCTGTAAATTTAGCAATAATGAACGATTGATATGAGTATACCGGTACACGGATTTGATTAATATTTCTATATTTGATGAGATAAAATTACGGCAAACATGCGGTTTGGTGTGGTCATATTCCCGGGTTCGAATTGTGATCAGGATGTGATATATGTTCTGAGAGAAATCATGGAGCAGGAAGTGGTGGAGTTATGGCATAAAGATACGGATTTGAAAAAGGCCGATGCCATTATCCTGCCCGGTGGATTTTCCTATGGTGATTATCTGAGATCAGGAGCTATTGCCCGTTATTCACCCATCATGGAGAAGGTGATTGAATATGCCAATAAGGGGGGCTTTGTCATGGGGATATGCAACGGTTTCCAGATCTTATGTGAGGCACGTTTGTTGCCGGGCGCGCTGCTTCATAATTCCAACCAGAGGTTTATCTGCCGGAATACCTACATTATTCCTGATAACTCCAGCACGGCGTTAACCAGTTTGCTGGATAAGAACAAGCCGCTGAAGATCCCTATCGCCCATAAGGAAGGAAGGTATTATGCTTCGGATGCTGATCTTGCATCCATGCGACAAAACCACCAGATTCTTTTCCGGTACTGTGATAAGGAAGGGGAGATCAGCCTGGAGGTCAATCCCAATGGCTCGGTGGAAAATATTGCCGGTGTGTGTAATGAGATGAAAAATATCTTCGGACTAATGCCGCATCCAGAAAGGGCGTGCGACGATGAGTTGGGAAACCTGGACGGGAAGATCATATTTGAATCGTTTATCCGGACACTGCGGGAGAAAAGAATCGTTGCCAGGAACTGATCCGGCATACTTCGGTTGTAGCATGTTAAACGTTCTGTCTGTCGGGTATGAAGCTACATACGTGCATCTTTCGGTTTTTCTTGGCTGGCTGTTGCCTGTTTTTTCTTAACGGTACTGTTAAACAAACGCCCGCTGTGACGGGACGTGGATTTGATGTTAAACATTACCTGATCAACCTCGATATTCTTGACTTTAAGGGAGGTACTATCCGGGGATATACCGATATACAACTCACCCCTGTTCTTGATAACCTTACCGAGATCAACCTTGATCTCGAGGGACTCACGGTCGATTCCGTCTGGGTGAATGAAGTCCCTGTGAAGAAATTTATTTACGAAAAGCGAAAGCTCATTATACCTCTTCTTCCGCCAGGAAAGCCGTGGGATCCGGTACTGGCTACGGTTTTTTACCACGGCAAACCGCAGCGCGATCCTCTCTGGGGAGGATTCTACTTTGCTGATAATGAGGCATTTAGTATAGGTATCGGCTTCCAGTCCAATCCTCTGTCCATCGGACGGTACTGGTATCCCTGCGTGGATGATTTCGCGGATAAGGCGACGCATGAATACTTTATCCGTGTGCCGAAAGGAATGACCGCCGTATGCAGCGGTTCCCTTAACGGCATCTATACCTTTGATGAGAAAACAAACATCTTTCACTGGGAGATACAGAAGGAAATACCGCCATACCTGTCTTCTGTCGCGGTATCACGGTACGAGTGCCTGAGTTATAATATCGACCGGGGACCGGTTGCGTTGCCGGTTTCAGTTTATGTAAGGCCGGCTGACATGGAAAAGGCCCGGATCAGTTTTTCCACCCTCCCCGGCATGATCTCGGCCTTTGAAAACCGGTTCGGACCGTATCGCTGGGAAAGGGTCGGGTTTGTGTCGGTTCCCATCCGTGGTGGGGCGATGGAACATGCCATGAACATTGCCGTGCCGCACAGCACTGTCACCGGGACACTGGAATATGAAGAGCTTTTTGCCCATGAGCTGGCACACAGCTGGTTTGGAAACCTGGTTACCTGTGAAACGCCTTCCGACATGTGGTTCAATGAAGGCTGGGCTACCTGGGCAGTCGCCGTATACATTGAACAGAAGAAGGGATGGAGGGCATATAAGGATTATATGCGCGAAAATCATACCATTGCCCTGAAGCAAACCGATCATATGGCGGTGTATAACACTCCTCCTGATGAAACCTATGGTACTACCGTATACAAAAAGGGAGCCGATGTGGTAAGCACCCTTCGACACTACCTGGGTGATGAAAAATTCTTCAGGGCAATACGGGAGCTAATGGGTGATTTTGCCTATAAAAATATCACCACCGAGCAGGTCAAGAATTATTTTCAGACGTCCACGCGCACCCATCTTGATGAGTTCTTCAGCAGCTGGGTTTATACTCCAGGATTCCCCCATTTTGCCGTCGACTCATTTCATACCAGGAAAAAGGGCAGCACACACGAAGTGACGGTATATGTCGGTCAGGATTTACGGGGGAGAAACAAGTATTCAAACGAGAACAGGATGGAAATTCTTTTTCTTGATCAGTTCTGGAACAGGGCGTATCGTTCTCTCACCGTTTCTGGCCCTTCGGTCACCGCCACCTTCACCCTGCCTTTTTCTCCCAGGCTGGCGATCATTGATCCCGAGGAGAGGGTGGCTGATGCCACCATTGATGAGTACCGAACCCTGAAAAGACCCGTGCGATACATTTTCCCTGAATGTGATTTCAGCATGAAAGTTCTTTCCATCCAGGATTCAGTTTTTTTCCGGATCACCAGCCATTGGGTTACTCCCGATGAGGGTCCGCAAGGAAATTATTTAGTCAATAAGAAAGGTATTCCTGATCACTACTGGACGGTCGAAATGAACAGGGAAAAGGCCTGGACCGCCGAAGCATATTTCGACATCGACCGGTATATCCGTTATCCCGATGTGAAAATTTCAGATCCTTTGGTTTTACGTTCAAAAGGGAAGTTCACCCTTCTGTACAGGAAAGACGCCAGCAAACCATGGGAACCTGTCCGTGCCCAGATGACCGTGCTGAAGGAAGCTCTCAGATTAACCACCACACAATTGTACAACGGGCAATATGTTGTGATATATAAATAGCATCAGGTAGGCGTGTTCCCTCATGTTTTGTTTTCCTTCCCACGTTCATCCCATTGCCCTGATACGATCGTTGAAAGACTGTCATACGGACGGTAACACCCTGCCGGTTCGCCCGATCTCAGTCTAGAATGATGGTCTGATCCTTGGGATATTTTACCGTATATGAGAGCCGTATTTTCCGGCTTTCGGCCGGCTTTAGATCCATCGCCCATCTCACAATGCCTGAGTTATCAATCTTTCCACCGGAGTATTCGTTCCTTTCCACTTCGATATCTTTATTGGTAGAGATGGGGAACTGGTCCTGGAGGATCAGCCGTATGTTGCTTTTCCTGGTGTTCCTTACTTCAATCTCAAATCCGCGGCT
>JAXDBV010000352.1:0-8996 GCA_034678415.1 Bacteroidales bacterium | reverse complement strand
CGCTCCACTTCTCAAAAAGGGTACTCTGCATTCCTGAAAGGTACCCGTTGATTTCTAAGTCAGACTCCTTTTCCTGGGCAGGGCTCACCCGGTGAATAAAAAACAGGATCAGCAGACTTGTTATCTTCAAGAATCGCACTGTCATCGGGTTTATAATAAGCAATATAGCATATATCATCTAAACAGAAAACAGAACACATCTTAAATTTTTCCTCAGGCCGTGCTGTCAAAAGAAGGCCTGTCAAATACGTCTCTACGGGATCTTCACCGTACGGATACCTCCTGACCATTTTCATTACCATACATAGGGGATCAGACGGTATTTTGTTTTTTGGCAATAATCATAGTACCCGGTAAGGTCTTTCATCAATAGCTTTTCTTCATTCAGTATCCTGAGTACAATCGGTATTGCAGTAACAATTCCAAAAGGAAGGACTGCCCAGAAAGAACCCAGTGCCATTGGAGTGAACAGGAAAAATATCATGCCCCCGGTATACATGGGATGCCGGACAATTCTATATGGACCGGTATTGATCACTTTCTGGTTTTTGCTGATTTCAATGATGGAGGAAGCGAACCTGTTGTGTTCCATTGCCATGGCCATTATCAGATAACCCAGCACTACCATGATATTGGATAGTATCACCAGTGGCGTTGGTACAAAAGACCAATGAAAGCGAAAATCCAGACCTGGAATAAGAAAGGTAATCAGAAAAAGGGGTAAAAAGAGGATTTGAATCCTTCTGTGTGCAGGCTCTTTCTCCCTTCTTCTCAACAGCCTGTTTGCGGCAAAGCTGGGATCTTTTCTGAAAAAATAGGTGATGACGGCCGGACCCATGATGAAAAGCACCGATACGAAGATCCAGGCCTCATAGTATCGCAACGAGCCGGCAGATAAAAACAACAGCAATCCCAGAACAATAAAAAAAAGCAACACTCTGATTATGATATTCATCAACCAGTTGTTCCCGGTATGTTGACTGGGTGTTTCAGCGGATGTCACGGCTGTGTACCTCCTTTCCTTTCATTGACAGGTTGATCACAGGAGCTATCGTTTTATGTCCGAGATTATTTTCCCGTCTTCCAGGGTGATGATCCTGTGGGCTTTATTTACCACTCTCTGATCGTGTGTGGAAAAGATAAAGGTGACCTTTTCCTCATGGTTAAGTCTCTCCATGATATCCAGAAGATTCTGTGTGGATTTTGAATCCAGGTTGGCGGTGGGTTCATCGGCAAGGATGAATTTCGGTTTTGAAGCGAGCGCCCTTGCCACAGCCACCCTTTGCTGTTGTCCTCCTGACAGTTTGGAGGGACGGCTGTGGATACGGTCGGAGAGCCCCACTGCTTCCAGCAACTCATGTACCCGCGCATCACGCTCGTGCCTGGACCACCCCTGGAGATGCATGATGAATTCAACATTCTCCTTTGCCGTGAGCACCGGGATCAGGTTGTAAGATTGAAATACAAAACCAATATTGTGTAACCTGAAATTGATCAATTTCCGGGATGGGAGTTTCCAAATATCGACTCCCCCGACCAGTACCTGTCCAGATGTCGGACTGTCAAGTCCGCCAATAAGATTAAGAAAGGTGGTTTTCCCCGATCCCGACGGACCCACGATGGCAGTGAATTCCCCTTCTTCAACATCGATGGTGATCCCGTCGACAGCCCTGACCTCCAGCCCTGTACCGTCATATATCTTGTACAGGTCTTTGATCTCGATTACTTTCATACCTGTAATTTTTCTATTGATGACATCATTCAATTCTTAATGCTTCCGCCGGATCATATTGTAATGCTTTGTATGCGGGATAGATTGCCGCAATGATTCCGGTACAAAATACCATGATGGTGACCCCCACGAGCATGTTGAGATCGAAACTGGTATATACAATCGAATCATAACCGATGGCCTTGTATCCTTCTGCCCAAATTGACAGATTGATCGGATGATGTTCGAAATATGTTGAAACAGCCGTACCCGCGATGATTCCTGCCACTCCTCCTGTGAGTGTCAGGAGAACAGTTTCAAGGATGATCATCTTGAAAATGCGCAGCCGGTTCATTCCAATTGCCATCAGCATGCCAATTTCCTTGAACCGCTCAAGGACGACCATCAGCATGGTATTGATGATCCCGAACAGCAATGCCAGCAGGATAATACCCGTGAAGATGAACATGTACAGGTCCATGGCTTCTGTCAGGTAATTCATTTCCGGGCTCAGCTCCTTCCAGTTCATGATTTCCAGGCTGCCGGCCTGTAACCGGATGGATTCCTGCACTTCTTCCACCCGTTCATTATCGTCGGCCAGCACGGCAATTTCATGACCTCCATCAGCAGGTATTCCGATGAGACTGGCGAGGTCTCCATGCCTGACAAACACGACCGACTCATCAAACATGCGATTGGCGGTCTCATAAATGCCAACAACGCGAAACGCCCCGCCGGTAATGTTTTTCTCCATATCTGTCACGGTGATCACCACCTTTGACCGGAGCTTCACCTTCAGGTTCTCAGCCAACTTTTTCCCGATGACAACAGGATTTCTTCCTTCCTTTCCCAGGTAATCGCCTTCAATGATATGGGAATGGATTTTTGAGACCTTCATCTCCTGCTCAGGCCGGATACCCGTGATCCTGACACCCGCAGCCGTTTCAGCAGAGGAGATCATGGAATGGAACACTATCCTGCTGCTGGCGCCGGTTACATGCGGGATTTGCCTGATCTGCCCTGCGATGGAATCGGCACCCGGAATGTACAGGCTCATATCCGTTGTGCTCCTGAATTCGGGATAATGGATCTGGATATGTGACAGCTCGCCGGCAATGGCCTGGTCCACCCGCCTGTCAATCATACCAGTAAAGAATGCTGTAAGGAACACACCGGCACAGAGACCAAGAGCGACGGCAATGATCACAACTGCACTACGAACCTTATTCCTCCAAATGTTTCTCCATGAAATTGACCAGATCATGATGATGGTTTTTGGTATGATTTACTAAGCTCTTAATGCCCGGTACACCTGTAACCGGAAAGAACGGTACAACGGCACAACAGCGATCAGTGTAGTGAGCAGGAATACGGTGATTACCTGGTTGATGAAGATCTTCGGCATCCAGGAGAAGTATAGGAGGGGTTCAATGCCCATCTGGATAAACGTTTCGGCCGCATCACCGGTGAAGCGGAACGGATGGATTGAGAAATAAGCGATGATGGGGATACTTCCGGCAAAACCGGCGAGAGTGCCGAGGATACCAATGAAAAATGTCTCAAGGAACAGGATGGTTCCCAGTCTTCTCTTTTGCATGCCAATGGCTACCATAACACCCATCTCCCTCCTTCTTTCGGCCATCATCATCAAGACGGTACCGAGGATGCCAAAAGCAATAAGGACATAAAGAATCCCTTTCATCAATACAGCCCCGCCACGGTCTGCCTCGATCATCTCCACAATCTCCGGTTCCATTTCATCCCAGGATAACACCCGGTAGGGCGAATGAACTGTCTTTCTTAACTGGTGCATTGCCTGGGGCAGGTCGTAATGATCTTTCACCATGAGAACCAGCGAGGTAATCAGCCCTTCCGCGGAATAAAAGCGCTGACTGGTTTCAAGATCCATATAGATCAGGTTCATGTTCAGCTCAGGATTCGGGAATTGAATTATCCCCCGCACAGGAAATTTACCGGCGGCATTGACACCGTGATATCCCTGCCCCAGCAATATGAGCGTATCGTTTAGATTAAGCTTGAGATTCCTGGCCAGCTCATTGCCCAGAACCACGCCCTCTTCACCCTTTTTCAGGAATTCTCCCTCCCTGATCCAACGTGTCAGTCCCGTGATCCGGTTCTCACCTGCAGGATCGACACCCATCACCATGGCTCCTTTGGTCAGGTCTTCCGAAGCGACAAGGGCAAAGTTTTCCAGCCGGGGAGTATACAGAGTGATCTGGCTTACCTTGGTAATGCCGGCCAACAGCGTGTCATCAAATTCAAACCCGTTGTTGATGGTTTTGTTGTCCCAGTAATCCTCGTGCATTACCTGGATATAACCGGAATAAAACTTCACGACATTATCCACCATCGAACTGTATGATCCTTCCTGCATGGAAGACATTACCGTGGAAAGGATAACGCCAAAGAATACAGACGAAATGGTAATCATTGTCCGTCTGGAATTCCTCCAGAGATTACGCCATGCAATGACAAGGTTTTTCATGTTACCTCACTTTTTTCATGTTTTGGATGGAAAAGAAATCATCCTCAACAGGAATGTTAAACCGGATCTGGTCGAACTGCATGATGGTTTTGTGTCCGTTCTTGTCAGCCGGAACCAGTTCAAATCGCGTGGGCAGTGTGCGGTCGCCAATATCCCTTATGCCGGAGAGCGTTTCAGTGTTCACCAGGTTCCCCTCCTCGTCGTAGTATTCATTTTTCAGTGGCATATACCCCTTCCTGCTTATCAAGGTAATGATCTTTCCCCAAACGACAGGAGCATCCTCTTTGGGTATCAGTTCGATTTTATTGCAGTCATACCCTCCAACGACTTCGCTGCCGGCAAGCGCATGATGATAATCACTAATAATAGAAGACTCCTTTACCAGGTCATCGTTGGTGAAGTCAGAGCCCATCCACGATTGCATCATCATGGATGGGGGGATTTTAATCATCCGTTCAATGGAAGGAACCCAGTTCCACATCTCCTTGTCCCGTTTCAGGAAAACCTGTCCTTTCTCATTGGCCGGAGCCGTGATATAAATCAATGCATAATCATTGCCTTTGCTCCACGACTTCATGGATATGTTCCGCTCCCACCGGGGCCTGATCACACGCATGGTTATCTCGGCATAACTCGATACACCGCGCATCAGCTCATCCGACTTCTTCACAATATCCATTGCGGATAAATCCCCGGTCTGGGCTATCACTCCCTGCATCATCCCGGCAGAAACCAGGAGCGAAATGCTTACTCTGCTTAACCTTTTCATACCAAATGAATTTACCTGATAAATAGTTTATGAATCATTTCATTAACCCTGGCGATAGGAAATCCTTCCGGATTAATAACATAATTCAGGGCAATGCCGTCTAGCAAACAATAGAAGATCCTAGCTTCCGTAATAGGATCATTCGACCTTACTGACCTGAAATAGTCCTCGAACATATTCATCACCGGATCGCTCATTCCGGCCAGCTTGCCTTTGGCCATCGAGTAAACCTGAGGCTTCATCAATATCGAAAAATATACCCTCCAGAAGCTGATCTTCTTTTTGAAAATCTCAAACGATGAATCCAGGAAAGAGAGAAGCTCGTCATGAGAAAGCTTCCCGTCACCATCCTTGTCAAGTATTTCCATGATCTCATCAACCCCGTTGAAAATGATGGTTTCAATCAGTTCTTCCTTGCTCCCGAAGTAGTTGTACATCAATCCTTTTGATATGCCAGCTTTCCGGGCAATATCATTGATGGAGGTGTTGTAATACCCTTTGGAGGCAAACAGATCCAGGGCTGTGTCCAGGATTAACTTCCGCTTCTGGTCTCTGATCTCTTCAAATTGTGCTGAAGTACGTGGGGACATAGTATCAGGATTATGGTTAAATGTTCAGTCAATCAATAAACCAATAAAAATAGGCGACATATAAGGTCACCTTCTACTGAACTATTTATGACTGAACGTTAGGTCAAAGATAAGATAATTTTTTTGTTTTGTCAAGAAAAATCGAAAAAAAATGAATATCATGCTGCAATAAAAAGAATATCAGGAGCATAAATCGTCGGGAATATGCGCCGAAAAACCCTAATTTTGAAATTATTTCTTGAAGATAAGTTATCAGGAGTGATTTCCGTGCCGCTGACATGAGTCTGTAACTTTTCAGAGAATACTGCGTCTCACTTACGTAATTGATATGACGGTAGCCGAGTACAACTTAAGTGTAGATGAGTATGCTGATGCAGTGTACCGCTTTGTTCTTGGTAACATTAAGGACAAGGAGAAGGCGAGGGACATTGTGCAGGATACCTTTGAGAAAACATGGAGAAAGGTTGACACAATCAGTTATGAAAAGGTCAAATCGTACCTGTTTTCCACCGCTTATCATACCATGATCGACAGGATCAGGAAAGAAAAGCGAATCACTACTTTCGATACCGATATGTACCAGGAGATCACATCCGGCGAACAGTACAACGACCTGAATGAAATACTGCAACAGGCAATTGACCGGTTACCGGAAATGCAGAAGTCGGTGATCATGCTTCGAGACTATGAAGGATATTCCTACCGGGAGATTGGTGAGATAACCGGCCTGACTGAATCACAGGTGAAGGTATACATCTATCGCGGGAGAATGTTCCTGAAAAACATCATCGGAAAAATGGAAACGGTATTGTAGAATGAAATCATTATCAACTGCCTCATGAATATTGACCGGCATAACTACGAAGCATATATCCTTGATTACCTTGATGGTAAACTGGATGTCTTACAGATTATTGCCTTGCAGGAATTCCTCGATCGGAATCCTGATCTGAGGAAGGAAGTGGATGAACTAAGAAATATCCGTCTGCAACCGGAAGCCGCATCATTCCGGGGAAAGGAAGATCTGAAAAAAACGCTTGCCGACAACGGGTTACCGGGAGAGATGAATTTTGATGAATGGGCAGTTGCTTTCGTTGAGGATGATCTTGAAGAAGCACAACGTGAGGCTTTTCTCACTTTTATACACCGGCATCCTGTAAGGGAAAAAGACCTGGCATATTACAGGAAGGTTTTTCTGAAACCTGATCATTCCGTCATTTATGAGAGAAAGCGAACACTGAAAAAAGGATTTGTGAATTACAGGTGGAGGGTTACATTACCATATGTTCTTGCTGCCGCGTCGGTAGCGCTGATACTTGTCTTTTATCTTGCCATGAACCCATCAGGCCGGCAGAGCCACGACAATACCCTCTTGACCGGTATCGGCGAATCTGTGGCCGGCAAAGAAAAATTACCGGAAACAGTGAGTCAGGGTGATTCCCGGGCAGCTCCCGTGGAGAGGGAGTCCCTCAATGAACAGTCGCCATACATCACCGTTTCTCCTGATAAGGCAGGAATGGAACCGCCGTCAGGTAAAGAAGCAATGACTTCCGGTGTGGCAACGGCAGAGAGGGTGGTTATGGAGTACAGGGCTTCAAGGGATGCCATCCTGCCCGTGCTCTTGTCTGAACATATAGTGATACCCCGGCAGAAAAAGACGGTGAATTCATTCCGGAGATCAAATGAAATACTGACCGTTAGGCAGTTTGCCATACAACAATTCAAGAAAGAGGTATTACTGGAAGATCCGCGAAAGATCGATCATGACAGGATAACGGTATGGGACCTGGCGGAAGCCGGGATCATTGGCATGAACAGGATAACCGGATGGAACATGTCGCTGACAACGGAATATGATGAAGAGGGTGATCTGAGCAACCTCGCCTTCAGCTCAAAAGTGGTTTCGTTTATACATAGCCCGAAAAACTAGAACAATTCCTGTAACTTATCCGTTTCAGCATCCGTCATACTTCAAAAATCAGATCATTCATCATTAAAAAAAATGCCATGAAAAAAATATTGTTATTCATTGCACTGTCTGCTCTTGTTATGCCCGTTTTCCCCCAGGAGGAAAAAGCTGAAGAGGAAATGAGCCTGGATACTGTTCAGGTAAATGAGCCGGCCGGACAGCCGGCAGACAAGATAGAATCGGGAAACATTGTTGAGATTAAAATCGGTGAGGGTGGTTTTGTCAAAGTGATTGACAAACAAGATACTATGATAATTAAAGTGGGGAAGAGGGGAGTGAAGATCGTTGAAGGGGAGGAAGGGAGAAAGGTGGATATTATCGACCTGAATGAACAAGAAGAAGAAATGGAACAGGAGGAAGAACAACCGGAAAGAAAACACAGGAAAGACAGGTACAACGGACATTGGGAGGGACTGGAACTGGGAATGAACAACTTTTTAAACAATTCCTTTGAAATTGGTCCTAAACCAGAGGATGATTTCATGGATTTGCAAATGAGCAAATCATATAATGTGAATCTGAACCTGACTGAATTCAATTTCGGCCTGATCGGTAAGAGTGTAGGAATCACCACCGGAATCGGTTTCGGATTTTTTGATTATCGGTTTGATAATCCGATAACACTGGTAAAGGACTCCGCGAATGTGATTGTGCCTTTTGACTATTCCACCGAGTTTGATCCGCCTATATACCCTGTGAAATCAAAACTTACTTCCACCTATCTGTCTGCTCCTCTTCTGCTGGAATTTCAGATACCTACGAGCAACCGAAAGCACCCCGTTTATCTCAGTGGAGGGGTTGTCGGCAGTGTGAAGATCGGATCCCATACAAAAGTGGTATACAATGACAGGGGATCGAGGGAAAAAGAAAAAGAACGCGGAAATTTTAACCTGAGTCCGTTAAGGTATGGATTCACTGCCAGGATTGGATATAAAAATTTCGGTTTCTATGCCACCTATTTTCCCACACCGGTGTTTGAAAAAAACAAGGGCCCCGAACTGCATCCTTTCGCAATCGGAATTTCGTTCACTGATTGATGCCCTATTAGCATAATATTTTCCGGACAAAGCGCTGTTTTTCAAAGACAGCGCTTTTTTTCTACAGGCCGTTAATTTCAGATTTTTATATCTTTAAAGGCTAAAAATATATCTTATGGAGTCAAACATCTTAATACCGAAGGAGTTGAGGCGCTTCAACCGCCAGATGATCATTCCTGAGATCGGTCTGGATGGACAGGAAAAACTGAAAAAAACCTCCGCACTGGTCATTGGTGCAGGAGGGCTGGGAGTACCGGTACTGCAAAACCTGTCGGCCGCGGGAGTGGGGCGTATCGGAATCGTTGATGCGGGAATGGTGGATGAAGATGTCATGATGCGGCAAACCCTGTTCGGAGATAAAGAGCTTGGCAAGCTGAGATCCATCGCCGCACGGGAAAAGCTTGCCCTGTATAA
>JAXDBV010000351.1:0-5124 GCA_034678415.1 Bacteroidales bacterium | reverse complement strand
GAAATTCCGTTGTCAATAACTCTGTTGATTTATCGTCACATTTATTGGGAGATATTACTTTTCATTGGTATAACTTAGATGTTCAGTGGTATTTATGATGTCGGGTGTTCGTGACATAGCGTATGATGTACTTTTACAGCGTCACCGGTTGACATCGCGGCAGGTGAACCTGTTGTTGGGGGAGCGTGTCCTGGCGGAAGATGTGAACGGCAAGCTGGCGGATCTTGAGACGTTGGATGAATTCATCCGTGTGGCGGATGCATTCAACGCCGCAGGCATGGTTTTCATCCCGCTGAAAGGGCCGGTGCTGTCATACCGGCTGTACGGCGATGCAACAACAAGGTATTACAGGGACCTTGACATACTGGTTGAATGGCACCAGGCAGGAATGGCTGATGAAATCTTATCGGGGTTGGGTTATGCGGCCTGCTCACCACCCTGGCCCGCGGAAAAGAAGCATCAACAACGGTTGATGAAGCATACGAACCAGCTGTCGTATGAACATATCTCCACACACCGGATCATTGAGCTTCACTGGCGGCTGCTGGATGTGACACCGGTGAGCAACCGGCGGCTGGAAGAGATAATACGTTGCAACACCATGCCCTTCTCGTTTGCCGGACGATCGTTCACCGTGTTGTCGGATGAGATGGAACTGCTGTACCTTGTGATCCACGGCGGACTGCACTTCTTCCGCAGGCTGAAATGGCTGGTGGATGCAGACCTCTTTCTGAGAACAAGGGAGATTGACCGGGACAGGTTTACAGCCCTGGCATGTGAGCTGAAAGCCTCACGGCTCATTGCCCTCTTCAGGGCGATACAATCGATATACTTCCCGGGGCACACTACAATCCCGTGCTCCTCGCTGCCAATCCGTTACATGGTAACCCTATCGGAAAGAAAGATCGGGAGTACGGGTGACGATGAACATGACACGATCAGGGGGATCATGCAATCATTGTTCTACCGGTTGATCGCTTTCCCGGGTATAAGGTATAAAGTACGAACAGTGCTCAACTTCATGTTTGTGCCGGAATATTACGATCACCGGCGCTTTTCCGGGTTCCCGCCCCTGTTTTATGCCTATTGCATGCTGTTGCTGGCCGTTAATCGCGCAAAACGATGAAACCAAGGTTCCCGATTACCGATGTTGATATTGAGATTTCTCACGGGAAGAAAGAAGTCGACGTGGCTTTATATGATGATGGCTATTACCGGCTGAACCAAAATGAGTTTTCCATGGATGTGGAAGGGGTGGGCTGGTTCTATGTCTCAGACGGGCGGCATATCTATGTCTCCTGTTACCCGGGATGTGACCTGGCAGCCGTTGAGCTGTACCTAAATGGATCGGTCTACGGGGCCGTGCTTCACCAGCGCAAGATCGTACCCATGCATGGCAGCTGTTTCCGCTACCATGGCATTGGGGTGATGCTCTGTGGTGATACCGGGGCGGGAAAATCGTCGCTCACGGCCTCTTTCTGCCTGAACGGGGCGGAATTCCTTACCGATGATATTACACCCCTGCTGTACCGCAACGGCAAACCGTATATATGGGCGCTGTCTGACCGGATGAAGCTGTGGAGCGATGCCCTGCGACAGCTCGAGAAAGACGAAAAGGGGCTCCACCGCATCGATCCCGTGACGGAGAAGTACTACTATCCCATGGATAAAAAACAGGGGAACAGGTACCGGCTCCACCGCGTGTATGTGATCGAAGTGACCGATAATGGCGATGTTGTTTTCGAGGAACTGTCGGGCTCATCAAGATTCGCCACGCTGAGAAATGAAATATACCGGCCGGAATACCTGCAGGGCATGCCTGAGAATGAACCGGTATACTTCAGCAACCTGATCGATCTGGGAACCCATACCCGTGTCTTCAGGCTCCGCAGATCAAACAAGGTTTTGATCAACGAACTGATGCTGTTGATGAAAAAGCATATGGATAAGAAAAATTGAATATATATTCATGACCTGTTTTCAAACATACCGCTGTTGGTACACTTTTCCCTGTTCTGCCTGTTCTTTGTGGTTGAAGAGATGCAGGGGATGGCAGCAGGGTATGCCAGGTATGACATCCCGGGGGCAAAGGCATGAAATTACGTAATAGAACGATAAGAATATGACAGGGAACCTCAGGAAATATTTTTCGCTGACGTCGCGGCAGAGGAGGCTATTCATGGAGGCGGTATACTTCCTGTTCCGTGCGAAGATCCTGCTGGCCATCCTGCCGGTAAGGGCTCTCCTGTTGCGGTCACCGGGCAGGGGGAAAGCAACGGGGGAAGCTGACCCGGAGGTGCTTGGCGACATCAGGCAGGCGCTGCGCCAGGCCGACAGAATTGCCTTCTGGAAGAACCGTTGCCTGGTCAAGAGTATCGCGGGAAGGTGGATGCTGCGCCGCCGCCGCATCACTTCACAGATCACCTTCGGTGTGAACCATGACAGGGAAAAAAGACTGATCGCCCATGCATGGCTTAAGGCAGGAGCATTTGAAGTGGTGGACAGGAACGGCGAGTACCATGAACTGAAAATTATCTGACAGTATTTATTGCTATGGAAGAGGATTACATAGGAATGTTTCAGTATGTCTTAAAGAGGAAGAACGTGGTGCGGCAGGAGAACAGGAATACAGGTTCCATTGCTGACCCGACGCTGTCACCCTTGCTGGTGCAGCTGCCTGAAACCGACAGGTTCAGAATGAATGATGTGACCTGTTACGGTACGGGCAAGGATCGTGGTTTCATGGGTTACTGGTTTTATGTGCTTACTTGATACATACAGCATCAACAGTATTACTTAAGGAACAGGCAGGAATATTAAACAACACTCCATAGTCATCATGAAGAGGCAAGGCATGATTAAAAAAACCTGGACAACGCCGATGGTACATGTCCTGAGCATCAAGAAAGACACCTACTCAGGCATTCAGGTGGGTGCCGAGAAGGCGGGTAAGTCGGGACCGCCGGCGAAAAAAAGCTGATATCCCCGGTGTATGGGATTCTCCGTTTTTTTAAGGGTGAGCGGGCTAAACGTTACGACTCCTTTAACAGCCCTGGCTTCAGGTAGTAAGGTTCATTCATGATCACCGGTTCATTCACACCCTCCGTCAGCGAGAAGCATCAGCCATCCATCCGGGTGACCGGGGCAGATGCCGGTTCGGGAAACCTGGCCTTTCATGAAATATCATTCAACGGTTTTGAGGGAGGTTATTTCCTTAACCCGGCGTTGCCATATACATCGTCCGACTGCATTTACACGGATACAGAGGGGGATCTTGTTGTCCTGTTATGGGGTGTCATGTACAACAGGCCGGAGCTGGCGAAGCGCTGCCAGTGCAGTATGAACGTTGCCGATCCCGAGCTGGCGGCGATATTATTCCGGAATGAAGGCCCCGGCTTTGTGAAGATGGTCAACGGTGATTTTGCCATGTGCATCATACGGCCGACAACGGGGGAGCTATACCTCTTCCGCGATCATCTCGGTATCCGTCCCCTGGCATACGCCGTCGATGAGCAATCCCTCCATTTTTCTTGTGATATCACCGGGTTCTGTTCTCTCCTGTCGGGCGGTGACGAAATGAACCGAGAGGTGCTTCTTGCTTATTTCAAGTACACTGATCTGAGGCAGACAGCCTGCTCAAAGGTGAAGAAGCTCCTCCCCGGGCATTATCTTCATTTCTCGGGCAAGGGTGTTGCCGTTACAAAATATTGGGAACCCGGGAGGATAGGGCTGGACAGAGGGCTCAAGTATGAAAGGATGCTGTCCGACCTGCTGGCGCTGGTCTGTGATGCCGTGAAGATACGATGCGATCCTCGTTTCACTGCCGGTGCGCATGTGACCAGTGGTATCGATTCGGGACTCATCTCCGTCCTGGCACGCAGGGAATATGCAACACAGGAGCGCTTCTGCGGTTACTCCTGGTCCCCCCTCCGTTACACCCCCGTTACAGCTGCATACGATGAAAGGAAGATAGTAAGGCAATTGTGCGAGCGTGAGCGTATGAAACCTGTTTTCTCCGACCTCGACAGCGCCCGTTTTTCACAGGTCGTTTCTAACTATTATTTCAACCAGGGTTATTTCTCCGAGGACCGGGCCACCGATCAGATGGCCGGTCATCGCACCAACCTTCTGTTCAGCGGCTGGGGTGGGGATGAGTTCATTAGCACGGGTGACAGGGGTATAGAGCTTGACCTGCTGAGAGGATTACGGCTGGGCGCTTTCTTCAGGAGGAATCCTGTCAGCAGGCCGTACCGGTTCGCCAGGGACCTCTTCCGGTATGTCATCTTCCCCGCCTTCGGTATCCTCGACCCGTTGGTGGCAAAGTCGTTCAGGGACGATGCTTTCTATATAAAGAGACCGTACAGACGAAGCAACAGGAGAGCTGTGAGAGATTTCTATTTTCATGCCTCGCGCCGCCAGATGCACCTGCGTCTGCTGCACCTCTACCATCTGCAGGAGAGATGCGAGAACTGGGCCATTCTTGGCTGCCGCAAAGGCATTGAATATCGTTACCCCCTCCTGGACAAACGTATTATTGAATATATGCTGGGTGTGCCGACCGAACTGCTGTGCCGGAAATCCTGTTTCAGACCACTGCTGAGAGAGATAGGCGAAGGTATATTGCCCGATGAGGTGCGCTGGCAGTGGGAGAAGAGTGACCCGGTGTACCATGAATATATGGATATGCTGTTTAGGGAAACAGCCACTCACTTCATCGATGAGGTGGAGGAATGGAGGAAAAACCGGGAGTTGAGCTTTGTTGATTTTGACAGGTTGAAGAGCGATACAGATGCTTTCAGGAAACGGCCGGAAGAGGTGAATGCAAAGGTGCTGTTCAGGGCATTGATTTATACCAAAGCGATCCATGAGTTTATTAAGACATACCGGGACAGAGAACGGGATACAGTAGCAAAACAAAACAAGATCTTGTTCAATAGAGAACAAATAGTAAGCAGGAACCAATGAAAGGGTTTATCGGTGAACAGGAGATATGCCTCGTCTGTGGCTTATGCTGCGACGGTACACTCTTCGGCCATGCCAGCCTGAATCCCGGCGAGAGGGAATACCTGCCGGAAAGGATGAGGGATATCTGTTTCACAAAGGACGACCAGGAGTATTTCCTCC
>JAXDBV010000350.1:0-10828 GCA_034678415.1 Bacteroidales bacterium | reverse complement strand
TGATGGAGTATTGCGTTGTGTTTTTTCTCCTTCCTGGAGATCCCGGATCTTTTTCTATCCGGGACAGGAAGAGAAGGGATTCAATTTCATTGTTTTTTTTATTATGAGGCACAATGGGAAAATATTTTTTTTACTTTTGCGGCGTAATAATAAATTCTGAATGAATATGGACGATGGCCCGTGTCAATGCAGATTAATTGAATTAACCCTTCCATAAAGGGGCCGTTGCTGTTATGCCCCTTTGATGGATCAATCAGAGGAGGCATTCCCATGATGAAAATTTTCAGAAGCTTTGGTGGTTACGTTGAGCTGACCCAGGCAGAGAAACGATGCTGGATTAATGTGGTGAATCCCGATCCACATGAAATTGCAGTACTTCATGATGAATACCATATTCCTGAAGATGTGTTGCAGGATATCCTCGACGTGGACGAGCGTCCCCGTCTGGAGATCGACGACCAGTGGTCCCTGATCATTCTGCGTATTCCAGTACAAAGCCACAATAACGGTATACCTTTCCATACGGTTCCTCTGGGCATATTCATCACCGAGAATTCCACCATTTCGGTGTGCGGTACCGAAAACGATGTGCTTCCCTCTCAGCAACCTTCCCTCTACAGGGAGCACTACCAGCAGGTGAATGAGACTATTAATTTTATTCTTCGGCTGTTCCTCAACTCCGCCAAACTATACCTTAGATACCTCAAGCAGATCAACCAGCAGATCAATGTGATTGAGAAGGATCTGGAGAAGTCGATCCGTAACAAAGAGCTGCACCGTCTTTTGAAAATGGAGAAATGCCTGGTATATTTTACCACTTCACTCAAATCGAACGAGATATTGCTGGCTAAGCTGAAAGGGTCGAAGCTGATGAAGATGGATGAAGTGATTGAAGATTTGCTCGAGGATGCCATCATTGAGAACAAGCAGGCGGCCGACACGGCACAGATCTATTCGGATATTCAGAGCGGAATGATGGACGCCTTTGCCTCGGTGATCTCCAATAACCTGAACGTGGTAATGAAACGGCTGACCTCTGTCTCTATTATTCTCATGATACCCACCCTTGTTGCCAGCATTTACGGTATGAATGTGCCCAACTTCCTCGAAGGGAACGTATGGGCATTCCCGGGGATATTGCTGGGGTCTTTTATCCTGGCCTATATTGGTGTCCTGGTATTCAGGCGACTGCAGTGGTTCTGAAGCCTCAGTCCTGTACCTTTATTGAAAATACGTCATGCCTGTCGAGCGACTGCCAGTATTGTAATGCCAGCCGCCTTACCAGCTCCCAGTAGATATTGCTGTTGATGCCGTGGATACTTTCCAGTTCGCGTATCGCGGAGGCAATTTCCAGGGCTGTGGCTGCCTTTAACGACAGGTGTATTGTTTTTCCCAGGTATGTAAATTCAGCTTCGGGCCGCGGATGGTTCGTTTCAGGCACCTGTATCAATCCATGCCCCAGGGTGGCGCCGGTGCTTACCTGCAGGCCATCGTTCAGACAGCTGAAGGGGGGCACCATCCCCGCATACGAAACCACCTTGAGCTCATCCACTCCTGCACCGAAATACTCCATGGCCCGTATCCCCATCTTAACACCGATAATAGAGTACACACCGAGGTGACGGTGCATCTCATTGGTCATCACCCCGGCCACCCATTCCTGTTTGCCATGAAGCGTCAGGGTTTTTGTCATCATGGGTTGCACATCTTCGTAGTAGTCTGTTTTTTCAAGGCTGAAGCTGGCCAGCACCTGGTTCATCGGTACCGTCTCACCGGCCAGTATGTTCCTGAAGGCTTCGGCCAGCCGTTCCGTTCCTGCCTCAGCTAACAGAGTGTGCTTTTTTAATCCCCGTACCGTAACGGTCTCAAAAAGATCGGGATGATGTAGATAGACGGCTGTCAGCTCGCCGAACCAGCCCGTGCCGCACTGGGATGTCATATCAAGACTTCTGCTGAAAGGAACGGCATAGGCGGTATTCACAGAAGACAGTTTACCGGGGATTGCCTGATTAAAGTCATTCCAGGAAGGATATTCGCCTGTCACGGTCTCAAAAGCAATGCCTTTCTTCTGCAACTTTTTGTATGATCCGGGGTCCCTTGTATAATTCATCCCTTTCGATGGAAGACAATCATCATTTGCCCACAGGATGCGCTGCGTCTTTTTAAAGAGGTCGGGAAGGCTGTCGGCATAGAGGGCAAGAGTATTGAGAGTGCCAAGATTCACCAGGGTAAACTTCTCACCCGAATGAAGCATCAGGTATGTCATCATTGACAATGCGGTGAGGGAGGGAGGATTCACCGGTTTCTCATCGCCCCAGCTTGCATCCGCCGTGGAACGGCTATCCCGAGGTTTTATCACCCGTGTATAGTTGATGCCAACCGGTATCCCTTCATGATGCAGGCCGTATAACAAGGAACTTGTCCTGACATAGACCTCCGGCGCCGGCAGTTCACCCGGTGAGACGGTAATACCCAAAACGCGTATGTCGGGCGAGGCAAGCATCATACATATGGTACGCATGTCGTCCGCACCCCCATCGGTATCGATAATCACAAAATGACCGGGTTTCCAGGGATGAGAGGAAACAACACTTCCGACCAGGAAGAATGAGATTATCCATATTGCTTTTTTCATCACCGCTGTGATTTGTGTTGAAACGAAGGTAGGAACAAAATCCAGAAAACCGACATGCAAAAAAATTTGCAATTCGTGCCAACAACGTCAGGAAGAAACAGCTGCATTTTTGTTATAAAATCGAAAATGATAAAATTCCGGACAATACCAACCTGTCTTCGCGGTAAGGAATTACCGGGAAAATTAATGAATTAATTAATGAAATTATTCAGTAATTCCGTAAGCAGGAGGGCATGATGTTTTCAGTATGTCGCTGGTTTTCCAGACCCATTCTTGTAAAGGGGAAAGGTTATTCATCCTGCCAGGAGATTCCTTTGTGATTCTTTTCACGGTTGAACAACGTTTCACCCCGGATGAGATATCACGGGCCGGGACGTGCATGCCCAACGGTTAGGCACATGTTATTTCCCCGGGCTTCATGCAACAGCAATAATGGTATACTGCGGTGCGCGGAGAGCTGAACATCTCCGCGGACGGGCAGCATAGAATGACCACCCTGTTGCCGGTTATTCTGCCAGGGACAGGACTCCTGTGATAATAGAATAATTCTATTTTTTTTAAATGGTGACTGAATATTGAATAAAAGTAAGAATACAAACCGGAAGTTCCGGAGAAATATAGTATCAGATAATCAAATAATTACGAATATCATCATACAATCCGGTTAAAACTTGTATTACACAAAAATTTCGTATATTTAAACTTCATGTTTACATATTATACATAAATAAACGAAAATTATCGGAATAATGAAGAAGTATCCGTTCATCAGGATAGCGCTTATCCTGTTTTTATTACTTATTATTGTGTATCCTTCATCGTCGCAGGAGAAACGTATCCCGGGGAGTATCATTACATTGAAAGGTGACACGCTCAAAGGGTTCATTGTCCTTCGACCGGAAGCCCGGATGTCCGTTGCATGTGAATTCTACGGGGAGGTTACGGCGACCTATAAACCCGGAGAAATAACAGCATATGTACTGGAAGGTTACCCGCATTACAGCAGCATGCTTTTCAGGAATGCGGCAAACAAAGACAGTCTTCTGTTCCTGAGGGAAGAGATAGAGGGCCCCCTGTCCCTGTTTTCATTTTTTGATAACTACTCAGGCAAATGTTATGTGGCCGGCAATGATGAGAAAGGCTTTTATGAGATTCCTCTGGTGAATTATCTTGACCAGAAGAGCGTCAATGTATTCAAGAAATCCCTGGGAATATTAAAAATTCTCACGAATGAATGCAGCAAAGCGCTGGGGAAGGAAGAAGAGATAAAGGCCATTATACCTAAGTATCTTTCTAAAGTAGTGAATTCATACAATGAGTGTGTGGATCCGGAGAATTATGCGAGGAAAAAGAAGGGGAAAACAATAAAGGTGAGATACTATAGGCTGGTATTGAACGCCGGGGGCGGTTACCATAGCCTGGGAAAGACTCTTTCCGATTTTAGTAAGGATCTAGATCATGGATTTTCGGGGTTCCCGGTTGTTGCCGGAATCAATGTTGAATCAGGTACGCTCTTCAGCCGTTTCTCAGTCCGTTCAGGTTTTCAATACATGCTGGGCCTCTATAGTTCAACAAATTTCGATTCGAAAGTCGAAACGGAAATGAGATATAACTTGTACAAACTGAAGATGACAACACTGTCGGTTCCCGTAAGTGTAAAGTATGACATCCTTAAAAAAGAAATCAGGCCATATATCGTTTCCGGATTAGAATACAACATCCTGGTCTATAACTCATATGTAGATGAGTTGAGGCAGTTTTTCGACAAGGATTATTTAACAGAAACCGATCTAATAGATGAAACCAAGGAGTATCCCAGGCATATGATTTCTGTGACCGGCGGATTAGGGGTGCAATACCAGATAAACGAACGGATGGGTTTCAGACTGGAAGGTTCATGCCATTATCCTCTGGAGATCTTTGGATCATACGAAGATACTGAAAATCCGGCCTTTACACCAGTCTGTATTCATGGGACAATTGGATTTTATTACCGGTTTAACTGAAAATAAATAAAGATGAAAAAATATGTATTGCCTGCATTCATGCTTCTCATTCTGAATGCCTGTACAGTAGATCCTGAATACGAACATTACCATTTCAGGGAATATGATGCGCTAACGGATAAAATGAAGATCGCGCATATTGTTGAGAATTTTGATGATAACACGAACGGCTGGCCGTTATATGAAAGCGAGTTTCAGAATGCCGTTATTGAGAACGGTCACCTGGTTATACAAAATGACTATACTTCCAACTGGGACAGATGGCTTGTCATCCCCGATATAGAGGGTGAGCACGAAATTGAATATTCCTTCAGGGTAGTCCAGAGTTCTTCCGATGAACCGGTAAAGGCATTTTCAGGGTCTGTAAGGATAGGATTTGACAGCAAAAAGCTGGCGATCGACTGGACCTATACACCCCTGCCTGAAACAGTGGAGGTTTACCCCATCGGTGAATATAATAAGCTGACTGTAAGAAATATAGACGGAACGTGCCTGATCTTTGTCAACGGGAAGGTGGCCAGGATGACAAAAGCCATGCTGAGAACAGCGAGAGTTGGATTAACTGTACCGGCTAACACTCATGTGGAGCTGGATTACGTGCATGTCTATTCGCTGGATATAGATTAGTAATACAGTAAAAACATAAATGACCTTATTGACCGGCCATTATTGGGCAGGGAGGAAAGGGGATACTTTTTTACTATGAGATAGTTCCGTTATTGAACAGTTTACCGGCATTATTAAAAAGGCAGCAGGGGGCATAAAATGTTCAAGTGATATGGTATGAAGTTATTATGTCGGCCAACAGGGTTACCATACATATCGCATCTTTCATGCGATTATCCGGGCCTGGCTGCCAGCTACTCTATTCGGGCGGATAATTTCTCTGTATCCTGTTCCACATTAACAGCAGGGTGGGGCTTATCAAAGAATAGCGGAGCTCTTTCAAAAAATTCTTACTTCCACCGGGCAATTATGTTTGGATGGATACCATACACTTCGGGAAGTTCTTTTTGAGTCTCTTGTTTCTGAAGAGCCTTATTGGCTAATTTACCTTTAAATACGCCTGAATGTTTTTGTCTTTTGATTTCTTAATCCACGGGTGTAGAGATATTAAATAAGGTCAGAGACCATATGAAACCATCGGGAACCTTCATGTAGATAACTCCATAAGGGGTGGTCAATATCCTACGGGAAATGCAAAATTCATGAACATTTGAGGATAATTATTTGTTATCGGATAAAATAATTTTCACGATAGTTATGCGCATCATTCGGGAATAATTTCATTGAGGAATGCATTTCGGAAATAACATCTAACCCTGCTTTAAAACCACATATCATGGCAAAATACCTGGTAGAAGTTACTCATAGCCCGGAAAGGGTTGAATGTCTGCGCACAATTCAGATATTTCTGAGTTCAGGGTCCCATTTTCTAACTAATGCGGACTGGGGTTGTCTCGATGGAGAACATAAAGCCTGGTTCATTGTGGATGTTGACAGGAAGGAAGATGCTCTGCGGATTTTGCCTTCGTATTACAGGAGGAATACAAAAATAACAAAACTGAGCAGATTCAATCTCAGCGATGTTGAGACTCTCCTGAAAACACATGACACGTAATAATCTTCTAAAACAAAATAACCAACCACGTACAGGTTAAATCAAGGTGTATTTTCTAATGATTATAATTCCTTGATACTAAAGATAATACACACTTAATATCCTGCCCGACCAGATACGAAATATTTTCTTTTATACGTATCAGACCTGGCGTTTAGCGTAAAATCCCTCTTTTTTTGACCATCGCAAAATACGTTGATACTGTAAACCGGTATGATCCCGCTGTTGGTGGAAGGAATGAGCCTGAATTCTTTGTACCTGCCAGTAATTATCATTATCCTGACAAGATAAGTTGTGGATGTATTCAATATATATATTTCTGATTGATTTCAACGGACGCTACGGATAATGCCTGAATACTTTATGTTTGAAACACCATTTTAAATCTGGATCGTATAATTGCCTATTCTGCCTATGATGGTGTTAGCGTACAAAGTATGAAAGACTAATCAAGTAACAGTATAGATACAGGAGATATTCATATAATAAGCACATATAATTGATATACAGTTATATGTGCTTGAGTTATAGTTGTCCCGCCAGGGCTCGAACCTGGACTCTTCGGAACCAAAATCCGACGTGTTGCCAGTTACACCACGGGACAGGAGCCGTTTTGGGGGCTGGGCAAAATTAAAAAAAAAAAGACTTCTTCAACAGGGTCTGCACGCTTATTCGGATACGGCATTTTCAGATGGGTGTTGTATAAAAAGGAAAGCCGGCCGGGGAAGCCGGACCGCCCAATACAGTATTTAATGGTTCCCCGGCCGGCCTGGCATATGGCTCCTCCTCCCTGATACAGGGGAAAGAAACCATACTATTTAAGCCTATTTCCTGGCGGGTGCCAGGCCGTGATCGGTCATCTTCCAGTACCGGTCTGTCAGATCGTAATTCCATACTCCCTCGGTATTGTCCACCTCATCCAGGTATTCCTCGGATCCCTTGCACAGATAAACTATTTTCCCGGTGGGCACGGCAAGCCGTAAATCAAGGTCGTGAGAGCGCCAGTAACGGGCCTCGGGAAGGGAGAAATACGGATCGAGCAGCAGGGTGCATCTGTCCATCTTCCATTGATACTGAATCTCTCCGGCGTTTCTTATCGCATCATCGTCATCGTTACCCCTGGCCGATTTTTCCATCCTCAGCTCGGGATAGTCCTGTTCCGAATCCTTGATGTCCAGGCTTATCTTCCCGTAAAGTGTGTTTTCCGGTTCATTGTAAATGAACGGAAGATCTTCGTCGAAGAACCACTGTTTTTCCTCATACTCGTCGACAGCCTCATTGTCCCTGAACTTGATAAATAAGGTATCGTGGACGAAGGGTTCCATTTTCACCGTCTCGGTGGTTGTGACCTGTTCCCTGAAGTGCTTGCTTTCCACCACGATAAGGCTTACCAGCGTGACGGTAGTGATGATCCAGAGCACGAGGGCAGTGACGCCCACCACACGGTCGTTGGTTTTAATTCTGAACATCAGTTTTATCCCTCCGTAGATAAGGGCGAAGATGGGTATGGCCAGGGTGAAGAAGAGGCATATCAGCATGACGGGCAGGTTACGCGGGTCGGCAAAGAATCCTGCAATATCGGGCAGAGGAAGAGGTCCCCAGCCTTCGAGCCTGAACGGGGCCCAGCTGAAGTTATACACCAGGGTGGTGACCATGGCAATGAGCAGGGCTATGCCGGCGATTACCAGCCCCACACCGATGATCACAAGGACAACCTTGATGATGGCTACCAGCACCTGTCCGATGACATGAATGACCTCGCCTGCGGCGGAGCGTGCCTGCCGGTAAGCCCTTGAGTCGGGCACATTCTTCAGGTTTTCCTTTACCTTGTCGAACTCCTCACGCACCGATTTTTCAATGCTCTGCACGGTGACTTTTTCACCTCTCATCTCAAGTTTCTGCGAAGTGCTGCGGGCTGCCGGTACCACAATCCAAAGGATGGCATAGACGAGAAGACCGAAGCCTTGAAGGATGAGCGCCAGGACGAACATCAGCCTGATCCATACCGGATCAAGGTTAAAGTACGCACCCAGGCCGCCGCACACTCCCCCGATGACCGCGTTCTCAGGGTCACGGTACAACCTGCGATGCGACTCATATACATAACCCTCCTGCCTGCGGCTTCTTTGCTCTTCGTCTTCCAGCAGATCCCGGGGATCGCCCATGATATGGATCACCTCGTTCACGTCATCAAGGTTGATTACTTCCTTTTTATCGGATATGCCGGCCTGGAACAATTCGGCGATGCGCGACTCAATATCGGTAATGATTTCCTTTCCTCCTTCCTGCCGCGCAAAATGGCTGTTGATTTCCGTGAGGTAATGCTGAAGCCTGGCATAGGCATCGTCATCAATGGTGAAGACGACACCGCTGATATTGATTTTTAGCGTCTTTTTCATATACGTAGGTGTTGGGCGGTCAGGATTTTCTGCTTAACAGGCGGACGGCTTCCACCAGTTCGTTCCACGACTGGTCCAGCTCTTTCAGGAACTGCATGCCTTTTTCGGTCAGTTCATAGTATTTGCGGGGTGGGCCCTGGGGCGATTCTTCCCACCGGTAACTTAGCAACCCTGCATTCTTCTGCCGGGTGAGCAGGGGATACAACGTTCCTTCAACAACGATCAGCCTGGCCTTCTTCAGCTCGTTCAGGATATCGGTCGCATAACAGCTGCTCCTTGATAATACCGACAGGATACAATATTCAAGTATTCCTTTTCTCATCTGTGCTTTTGCGTTTTCCAGATTCATGACGATACGGATTTATGGGTTATTGTCCTGCGTTGATTTCTTGCCGAAATTCATGTTTTTCTTCACCTGTTCAAATTCCTCCTTCACATTGCGGCCGATGGTGTCAAAGGTGACGGGCTCACCCCTCATTTCCATCTTCTGTGCCCGTGTTTTTGCCAGCGGTATCACGATCCACATGATGGCATAGACCAGCAGGCCCGCTCCGCCCAGCAACAGGAAGACGATAAAGAGAATCCTGAAGACGAGAGGATCGGTATTGAGATAGGCCCCCAGCCCTCCGCAAACACCACCCAGGACACGGTTGTCAGGGTCGCGATAGATTCTTTTATATCCTCTCGGCCGGGACCGGTTTGAAGTGTAGAACTCACGCTGCTCATCCTCACCGGAGGACGAGCCGATATCTTCCGGATTCCCCAGGATGGTAATAATCTCCCTCACATCGGAAACGGTGATCACCTCCTTACGGCTGCCGGTCCTTTCACTAAAAAGTTCAGAGATACGCCTTTCTATATCATCAATAATCTCTTTTCTTTCTGCAGCATCGGCAAAGTACCTTTCAATACCTGACAGGTAGCGTTTAAGCTCATCAAAGGCGTCTTCATCAATAGGGAAGACCCTGCCTCCCAGATTAACAGTAAATGTTTTTTTCATCGATGGACGGTTTTATGGTTTATTTAATTGCATATCCAATGAGAAAGTGTCAGCGGACAGAAAGGAATACCGCTGCTTTGATCCGGTTAGTTCGTAAAGAATAGCGGATACTCTTAACTTCAGGAATTGGAGATCCCGCCTTTCATACATGGCATTATTGTCACACTCCTTCTTGACAATATTCTCCCATGATCGGGAGGTACTGTCGTTATCGATTGCCGTTTCGCGGAAGGATGACGCTACAGCAACTGTCTTTTGCGATTTCCCGGAACGCTGCAAAGTGCTCTTATGATGAGTGCTGTTATTCAACGGGTGCCGGGTACCGGAACAGAATGGCGAGAACATGTTCATCCCGGGAAAATACCTTTCCTTTTCTTTCGGACACATTGATTTCTGACCCTCTGCCACCCAACCAAAGGCTGAAAGAAATGTTATAGTCAATAAGAAGCAGGTATTTCTTAAGGTTCTCATTAATGTAAAATACTATCTTATACAATGTAAATTACTATGCAAAGTTATATAAATAATATAATATTATGCAATACATAGTACTAAAATAATTTAAATAAAATAATAAAATTCAGATAATCAGTATTTTGAATAATGATAAATAATTTGAAAATTCCTTAATTTTGGAGAAAAAGGACATGACAATCCATAACGGCATACTGAAGAAGATGGATACATTGCTGGGGGATGAGTTGTCAGAGCATGATAAAGCGGTACAGTATTATTTACGTATGGGGGATGTGAAGGTGTGGGTGAACCGGTGGCTCGGGAAGCGTCTTGAGCTGACATACAGGCATGAGATCCGTTGCATCCATTGCGGCAGGGTGACGAAGACTTCCTTTGCGCAGGGGTATTGTTATTCCTGTTTCATCCGTTTACCGGAGACGGATGAATGCGTTCTTCATCCAGAGTTGTGCAGGGCTCATGAAGGTATATCTCGCGATATGGAATGGTCGAAGGAGCATTGCCTGCAGGATCACATTGTTTATTTTGCCGTATCATCGGGATTAAAGGTTGGGGTAACCAGGATATCGCAGGTTCCCACGCGATGGATTGACCAGGGAGCGTGGAAGGCTATCAGGCTGGCGCGTACGCCGAACCGTTTCCTGGCCGGAACCATGGAAGTGGCGCTGAAGGGATATTTCCAGGACAAGACCG
>JAXDBV010000349.1:0-18362 GCA_034678415.1 Bacteroidales bacterium | reverse complement strand
ATGTAACCTGATCTCGGGCCGGGGTTATGCCAGAACATGGAATATAACTTGTGTGGCTGCCAGGGTGGCAGGCCCGCACTGGACAACAACAACGGCAGGAGTAAACCACCGTATCTCGAAATGATCTCCCCTGTTCACGAAGAAGGCGGTTTCAGACAGGTTATTTTCTGCCGCGATGTTGGCCAACAGCGCATCATCGGGCCAGCTGTCAAGAGGGCATACAGCGGCCGGATTACCGCCGAATACGCGGTCGGTAAACGCATCAACCTGGTAGATGGGTATATTCATATTCGTCGGAATTATCTCATAACATCCGTTTTTACCTCGTTTTCAAGCACACCTCTCTGCTGGAAATCATCCAGGTTGCGGATCGTGGTCACGGCTATCTCTTCCAGTGCTTCACGGGTAAAAAAAGCCTGATGGGCAGTGATCAGGACATTAGGGAAGGTCATCAACTGCCCGATGACCTCATCGTCGATGATGATCTCCGACAGATCCTTGTAAAACAGGTTTTCTTCCTGGGAATAGACATCAATACCCAAATATCCTATCTTCCTATCGCGCAAGCCCCTGAGCATTGCCGATGAGCTGATCAGCTTGCCACGGCTCGTGTTGATGATCATGACACCCTTTTTCATCATGCCGATCGTGTCCCTGTTGATGATCTTATGTGTTTCCGGGGTAAGGGGACAATGGAGTGAAATAATATCCGACTCACTGAACAATTGTTCAAGAGATACATACCGTACCCCCTTTTCTTTCAGGTATTCCTGCGGGTATTTATCAAAGGCAGTCACCCGGCATCCGAATCCCAGCATGATCTCTGCGAATGCCGATCCGATCTTGCCTGTGCCAACCACGCCAACCTTCTTCCGGTGCAGGTCGTATCCTGTTAGTCTCTCGAGGGAGAAATTGCCTTCACGTACCCTGTTGTAAGCTTTGTGGGTCTTCCTGTTCAGTGTCAAGATCAGTGCGACGGCATGCTCAGCCACGGCGTGCGGTGAATACGCAGGTACTCTCACGATGGGGATGCCCAGCTCGTGTGCTGCCACAAGGTCAACATTGTTGAATCCTGCACAGCGCAAGGCTACCAGTTTCACACCACCCTCCTTAAGCTGTTCAAGAGTCGACCGGTCAATCTGGTCATGGACGAATACACAAACGGCTTCAAAACCATATGCCAGCCCGGCTGTACTCCTGTTGAGCGCCGGTTTGTAAAAAACCATCTCATGCCCCTTTCCCCGGTTTGCCGCGAAAAGGTACTCCTCATCGTACGACTCAGTGCTGAACACTGCAACACGCATGATATCCTTTCTGTTAAGACCTCAATCCGGATGATGTATTCACAAAATTATCAACAATCGAATGAATCAGAATGCATTTATTAATTATTAAACGAATCAATGAAGGTTTTTGTTGAAGGAGTTAATAAAATAATTAAATTAGGTACCTAAACAATAGAGCCATGTTCAGATTATTCAACCGCGTGCATAACGGGAAAGAATCCCGGAAGACACCCAAGCTGGCTGATATCGATGGCAATGTGTTAAGGGAAGGTGATATTGTGGAAAGCCTGAGGTATGATCTGGGCCGTTGCCGGTTGATCCATAATGAGACGGGATACTATTATGAATCACTGGAGAGCGGGGAAAAGGTGAGCTGGGTAAAGATGGTGGATGCCAGAACCGAAATGCAGAAGGTCAGAAAAATCATCGAGGAAGGATAACCATAACGCATCTCACTCCATCCAAATATCAAAAGCAGGATCACAACCCCGCATTTGATATTGTTGTTCTCTCAACAGGTTAAAGAAAATTAATGATTGATTACCATATACATACCATTTTTTCAGATGGCAGCGGACAGCATGAAGAATATATACGGCAAGCTGTTCAGTCCGGATTATCGGAGATAGGATTTTCAGATCATCTGTGCCTGCGGCCCGTATCCTGGGCCGTATCACCTGAGAACATACCGAAAATGTCGGAACTTGTACAGCATACGAAATCCGGATCACCTAACTGTAGAGTTAAGTTTGGCATTGAAGTCGATTATTTTCCGGATCAGGAAGCGGAAATCTCACAACTGATTGATTCCCTGCCGGTGGACTATGTGATCGGCTCAGTGCATTTTCTGGGCCACTGGAATATGGATAATTCAGCCGATGGATACAGCGAATGGAATATCGGGAATTTGTATGAGTATTATTTCTCGATTGTCAGCAAGGCGGCCCGTTCCGGATTGTTCGATATCCTGGGTCATGTTGACCTGGTGAAGAAGTTCGGCCATAGGCCTGAAGGAGGATCCGCCGGTTATTACGGGGAACTGATCAGGGCTATCAGCGAATCGGGAGTGGCAGTTGAACTGAACTGCAGCGGAATGAACAAGCCCTGCCGTGAATTTTATCCTACCCGGAAGTTCCTGGAATTGTGCCGGGCAGAAAATATACCGGTTACCCTCGGATCGGACGCTCACAATCCCGGCCAGGTAGGACAACATTTTCCCGAAGCCCTGAAATTGCTTAAGGCAGTAGGATACGACACAATCTGCAGGTTCGATCGAAGGAACAGGACCGAAATTAACATCTGAAAAGATTGTTTAGTTTAAAATAAAAACCAATGAAAAGGATCGTGTTCATAGTCATTGTTTTTGTTGTTACCCTCACTGCCTGCAGGCAGGAAGTGAGCGATAACCCGTTTTTCCGTGCATTTGACACCCCCTTCGGTGTTCCTCCATTCGACAGGATACAACCAGGGCACTTTATGCCGGCATTCCTGAAAGGAATGGAAGAACAAAAGATGGCGATCGACCGGATCGTAAACAATACCGATGAACCTACTTTCGAAAACACCATCAAGGCACTGGAATACAGTGGTGAGTTACTCTTGAAGGTGGGACGCACCTTTGGTCCTCTCATCTCGGCCAACACCAGCGACACCTTGCAGGCTATCAACAGGGAACTGGCACCCCTCAATGCCAAGCACAGGGATGATATCAATATGAATGAGAAATTGTTCGAAAGGATCAGGAAATTGTATGAGAAGAGAGACCAGCTAACCCTCGGTGAGGAAGAGATGAAAGTGCTTGAGGATACCTATCTGGGTTTTGTCCGGGGTGGTGCTGCCCTCTCGCCGGAAGACAAGGATAAATTACGGCAGATCAACGAGGAGCTATCTGTCCTCTCGGTCAGGTTCGGAGACAATCTGCTGAAGGAGACCAATGCCTACAGACTGGTGGTGGAGAACGAAAATGACCTGGCCGGGCTGCCTGCCGGCCTGAGGGAACAGGCAGCTGAAGCGGCCAGGAAAGCAGGAATGGAAGGAAAGTGGGTGTTCACCCTTCATGCTCCAAGTATCTTCCCTTTTCTCACCAATGCTGAGAACAGGGAATTGAGGCAGCAGATATTCACCGCCTATAACATGAGAGGAAACAACGGTAATGAGCAGGATAACAATGCCATTGTTTCACGTATCGTCAGGTTAAGGTATGAGAAAGCAAAACTGCTGGGATATGAAAGCCATGCAGCGTATGTTCTTGAGAAAAACATGCTGAAAACACCTGACAGGGTGTTCGGATTTTTACAACAGATATGGGACGCTGCCATCCCTGTAGCAAGGATGGAGGCAGCTGAACAGCAAAAACTGATAAACAGGGAGGGAAAAACGTTCCGCCTGCAGCCATGGGACTGGTGGTATTATACGGATAAAATAAAAAAGGAAAAGTATGCTCTGGATGATGAATCCATCCGTCCGTATTTCGAAATAAATAACGTCAGGCAGGGAATATTTTATTTAGCGAATAAACTTTACGGGCTGGAATTTACCGAAAGGAACGATATCCCGAAGTACCATCCCGAAGTGATGACCTATGAAGTGAACAGGAATGGTAATCACGTGGGAGTGCTGATGATAGATAACTTCCCCCGTGCTTCAAAAAGAGGTGGGGCGTGGTGCACAGCTTTCAGGGGGCAGCATCGTGATATGAATGGGAATATGGTATATCCTATCGTTAGTATGGTTACTAATTTTACACCTCCCACAAAAGGGAATCCCTCCTTGCTGACCCCCGATGAAGCCCTGACACTCTTCCACGAGTTTGGTCATGCCCTCCACCAGCTCCTGTCCAACTCAACCTATCCCAGTGTGGCCGGTACAGGTGTGCCCAGGGATTTTGTTGAGCTGCCCTCACAGATCATGGAACACTGGGTACTCGAACCGGAAATGCTCAAAGCCTACGCAAAACATTACCTTACCGGCGAAGTGATACCGCAGGAGATAGTTGAAAAATTGGATAAAGCCAGCAAATTCAATACCGGCTTTATCACCACCGAATACCTGGCCGCTTCCCTGCTGGATATGGAATACCATACCGTGAAAGATACAGTTGCCATTGACGTGAAAGCATTTGAAAAAAGTGCCATGGAAAAATATAGCCTGATTCCTGAAATTATTCCAAGATACCGTTCTACCTATTTTTCCCATGTCTTCAGCGGCGGCTATTCGGCCGGATATTACAGTTATATCTGGTGTGAAGTGCTGGATGCCGATGCTTTCCAGGCTTTCAAGGAAACGGGTGATATATTTAATAAGGAAGTGGCAGAAGCATTCGAGAGGGAAATCCTGTCACGCGGTGGCTCACGCGATGCGTATAACATGTGGATGGCCTTCAGAGGAAAGGAACCGGATATAAATGCCCTCCTGTGGAACAGGGGACTGATAAAGTAGTCCCCTTTTTACCCTTCCCTCTGCCTTCTGTTGATGTCGCCCTGCAGAATAGATGCAGGAGAAACCATCCGGTTGAATAAAAGGAAAGATACAGGTTCTGCCACTGTTTAATAAAATTAAATTAGTTATTAGTAATGTTTATATATATATTTAATATATTAATAATACAATTAATATAATTAAATTATAATTTAATATAATTTAACTATTATTTCAATCCTGTTTTCTCAGATATCGTAATGGTTTATCACTATCTGATCGGGATTACTGATTTTTTTCTGGTCTTCGGGGCCCAGCTGCATATTGGCAATGGCATGCAGGGGCCCGGCTTTCTGAAGCAGGAAATATATCTGAAGAAAAGCGATGATGGCCAGCATCAGGGTTAACCGGCTGAGGAGGTAGGCAACGATCAGAAGGTAGCAGGTGGCTTCGATGATGCTCCAGCGGACAATCAGGGCGGTGCGGTATTCAATCAGTTTTACAGAGAGCTTCTTTTTCCCTGCAAGGCTGTTCATCTTTATCCGGAAATATAGTATGCTGCCAAGCACAGCACTGAAGGCAGCAAGGGGGAATACTATCAGCACGATATTATTTCCGCGGGGATCTATCAATGCATCTTCCTGGTGAACAATAACAATGGTGGACAACAGGATAATGCTTCCCGCGAACAGGGACCAGAACAGGATGTTTAGTCCCCTGAAGTACTGCCTCGATGTAATACCTCCTGCTTCCAGATAGCTTTGTTGAACAATTCAAATTTAATAAGAATATTCGTTCAAAAAACGGTGAAACCGGATTCCTCCGGCGAAGGTTCTGCTGGCCGCGATACCCTTGCCACGGACGTTAAAAGTTGTTAAATCGGTGATTTTCTCTTGGTTTAACCATGGCCATATGTGTAATTTTGAAAGGCGTTTTTGGAACACATCAACAAGGCTAAAATTCAGTATTATGAACACGTTTAACAGACTCTGCGGCCGGAAGGGTTGTTGGGTGGCCCTTCTCTGCCTTGTGATTTCTCCTGCCTTCGTTCATGCCCAGGAAGAAAAGGACACGAACAATCCTGCGATCAATATCAGGGTTGAAAAGGAGACCGATGAGCATGGCAATATTATCCGCTATGATTCCACTTACCAGTGGTCGTGGTCAGGGCGTATGGGGTTGGACTCGCTGTTGGAAAGACTGAACAACCGGTTTGAAGGGTTTCATTTTTATTTTCCCGACTCACTTACCTTGCGTCCGTTTGGTTTCTATTCCTTCCCTGATTCAATGAGTTTCGGATTCTTTCCCGATTTCCGGGGATTCGACTTTTTTGACCCAGGGTTTTTAAATGATTCATTATACATGGCTCCCTTTCCTTTCAAAGAGTGGTCTGATTTCCCGGGCTTTAACCAGGAACAGTTCATGAAGAGAATGGAAGAGATGCAACGCAGGATGGAGGAGATGTTTAAGTATTACCAGAGGATGGAACCGAGCCCTCAAGCTCCTCCCACCGAAAAGAAATCTCCTTCCCGAAAGAAAAGTAAGCAGGAAGGGGTCGATATTTAGGAAATAATCCTTTCAACAATCTGAAAGAGACAGAGGGGATTTGCCGGTGTCCTTATTAATGTTCTTCCCGCTGTTTCCCCCAGTATTCAGGCATGCATTGCAGAAGGAATGCACCAGGTTAAGATCATCATTGTCAAGGAGGGCGAGGCGTTCCATAATACGGGTAAAGATGATGGTATCGGGTCCCAGGCCTGTGGAAATGAGCAGACGGGTTACCTTTTCACGAAGTGCATTATATGAGGCAGGATTAGTAAGGGAAGGGGCTTTCTTCTTCGGGGAGGATCCTGCCAGGGGGTTCAGCAGATAGGAGAACAGCATGACGACATGCGACAGGTTGAGCGATGGATAGCTTGCTGCCATGGGGATATAGGCAATGATGTCACATTGTTTCATCTCTTCTCCAGAAAGTCCCTTATCCTCCGGTCCAAAGACGACAGCAATGGTTCTGACACTGTTCCGCTTGTTCCTGATGATTTCAATGATATCCGCTGCAGGATGGTAATCAAAATGTGCGGTTTTTTTCCTGGCAGAGGTGCCGATGACAAAGTCAATTCCTGCAAGTGCTTCTTTGAGACTGTTGAAAATCCGGGCATCTTCCAGCAGATGAACCGATCCATGGGCGAAGGTCCTGGCCTCCATGGAAAGGTGATCGGAAGGACGTACCAGCCACAGGTTTCTGAAGCCCATGGTATTAAGTGCCCGTGCACTGGCACCTATATTTCCCGGCACCGCCGGCCTGACAAGAATAAAATAAATATCCATCACGGTAAATATAATGAATCAGCAGTGATTTTCCGGCCGTGGATAGACCTTCAGTCTGACAATTTGTTTACCTTTATACCATTAACAAAATCTGTTCAGTCGGTTCGATATGTCATTAATCCCTGAAAATTCAGATATAAAAAAGTTCATCGTGGTGGGTGACAGGGTCCTTATTAAGCCGCGTACGGCACAGCTTCAGACAAAATCGGGTCTGTACCTGCCCCCGGGTGTGCAGGAGAACGAAAAGATACACAGCGGCTATGTGCTGAAAGTGGGGCCGGGTTATCCCATACCGGCCATCACGGGTGAAGATGAGCCATGGAAAGAAAAGCGCGACGACGTGAAATATGTTCCTTTACAGCCACATGAGGGAGATCTGGCTATTTACCTGCAGAAAAATGCATGGGAGATTGAGTTTAACAAGGAAAAATATGTGATTGTTTCCCACTCAGCCATCCTCCTGTTGATCCGCGATGAGGGTTTGTTCGAGTAGTCCGCTTTCACGTTCAACATCCCGGGCACTGATGCCCGCCCATTCCTGACATTCACAGCTTTTACCTTTTTATCGGATAGCCCGCTTGTTCGTTCATACGGTTTGTACCTTCAGTTGTCCGAAGGATGAACATACCCGTTGCAATTGGTTGACTTTTGTTCCTTCATTGTCAGGCGGCACAGGTCTGACTTCACTCTTATGAAACGGCCAAGCCAGATGAAAGCAGGTTTTACTCTTTTCCATGCCCTTTAGCCGTAATTGTATGAACGGTTTTGAGCCTAACCGGCTTCATAATAGGCTGAAAATATTGAAGTTGTCCCGACTCCTTCTCTTTCCCGTCAACTATTGGGCCAATGGAATGCCTGAACAACATTTAGTGCAGAATCTGCTGTTTTTTTCCTTTATTTCAACGGATGATGCTCAAATTTGATGTAATTTGCGATGCCAATCCGGTGGTTGGTGATATATAAAAATTTATGAAAACAAAAAGGAAAGCCGTACTTGTACCTGTTGATTTTCAGGAACCGTCCATGCATGCATTGCTTTTTGCCTGTGAACTGGGGAAGGCTGTGAAGGCGGAGATTCACCTCCTGTTTGTGATCACCAGGATGGACATTGTCTCAGAGCTGTTCCGTTCGGGGGACGAGCTGGTCAAGATTACTCAGGAGGCCAAGAACAGGATGACCGGATTGGCTGAGAAGTATCAAAAGGAATTCGGACTGACCTTTTACTCCAGTGTTGAACGGGGCAAGCCTTATGAAGTGATCCTCCAGCAAGCCCGGCTGATGCACGCCTATCTTATTGTTGTCGGTGACAACCATTTTGGGGAGAGGGGTACCAAGATCATGGGGAGTACCATAAACCGGGTGGTGCGTGAATCCCGGTGCCCGGTGATCACTGTTAAGCAGGAGACGGATCACCTCTTCGATCATATCGTGGTTCCCGTTGATCTGAGCAAGGAAGCATCGAAACAGGTATTTGCAGCTATTGCCCTTGGGATGCAGCATAATGCAACAATACACCTTGTATCGGTGGTGATCGGGGGTATTGAAGCTAAGGAAAGTCGTATCTATCAGAAAATGAAAAAGTTAAGAGAGACGGTCGAAGAAAACGGGATCAAATGCACTTCACGTTTGTACGATCGATCCGGTGAATCTCCCTATAAGAAGGTATTGACATATGCACGGGAGAAAAAGGCCGACCTGATCCTGATCATGACCCATCAGGAAGGGATTCAACATGATAATTATATAGGGGCGTTTGCCTACCAGATCATCAATGAATCGGAGATGGCTGTAATGACCCTTACAAGTCGTGCCAGTGAAATCGATGTAAAGAAATTCCTCAAAAAAATCATAGACCCCTTTGGCATATTCAAATTGGGATAGACACTTGCATTTAAGGATACACTGTTTACGGATGTATTTAGACGTGGAAGATTAAAAAGATCACCGCCGGCCAGGCTTTCATCCGTTTCTGGTGAATAATGTAATATTTGAGAGTATCTGTAATTCAGAAGCGGTAAAATATTCCTCCTCCGAAGCCGGGCTGACAGGCAGGGAAGGTGACCTTAGCTTCCGTTTCGTCAGCAGGATCCTTGTCGGTATATGATTGCGATACACGGAACATTGTCCCTGCCTCGATGAAAAGACCAAAAGCATCGGTGAGGTTAATGTCTTTACCCACCCTGGTTTTGAGAAACCATATCTTGTTTATTGAGGCGCCATCCTCATTGGAAAACAAATGCAATCCATTCCGGAAGTACCATGGTCTGATCTCAATACCTTTCGTTTTTCCGGCGAAATGATAGAAAAGGTCAATGGAGGAAGTATAGGAAACCTTTCTGTCGATCCATGCGGTACCCACGGTCAATCCTGCCTGCATCTGCCTGTACTCAAACTTGATTCCAGCATTGAGCAGGTCAATATACCCGGAACCGCCCATCACCAGCAATGATTGTGTGAATGACGGGAAGAAAGGGGAGGAAAGGATAAGAAGGCACAGGATGTTTTTAAACGTTGATTTCATAGGTATATAAATGAAAGGGATAAGGATTGATGTTTTCCTGGCTGTCTCAGGTTTGTATCCACTCCATGATTTTCCCGGCCTGGTATTCCCGGGAATACTTCAGGATGGCAGCTTCATTAAATACTTCTCTCTTGCCAAGCTTGAAATTCCTGAATAATTCCTGCAAATATTCATACAATTCCTGTCCGGATGTACGGTCGAATGTTTTTCCTGCCTGGCATTCGTTAATGATCTCAGCGGCATCGCCGTCCGTGGGACCGAGGTTGATTATTTTTCTTCTGCAGCCGAGGTATTCGAACAGTTTACCGGTCAGGATCATTCCTGAGGCAGTGCCGACAGGGATTACCAGCAGGAGCACATGGGAATCGAGCATGACTTTTACAGCTTCATGGTGGGGCTTATAAGGACAGATCAGGGTATACTTGTCCATACCCGAATCATGGATATACATGGTGATATTTTCGGAAGGGAGCCCCACTATCTTCAATTCGATTTTCTCCTGCGGATGCTCGTCAACAAATCTGCGCATGGCATCCAGGAAAGGATAGGGTTCATATTGGTCGGACATGCTGCCGGTGTAGCTAATCCTGAACGGAGTTGCCGGTGGCGGGGAAGATGAGGGAGGCAAATCTTCGGGATCAAAACCATTGGGGAGAACAAGGATGTTGGAGGGAAGAAGGGTTGCACTCTTGGAGAGGAACAATTTCTTCAATCCTTTGCTCACCGTAATGATCTTATCGGTATGTACAAGCACTTTCTTTTCAAGGTACCTGTCAACGGCAGCTGAGAAGGCTGAATGACCCAGCTTCTTGTAATAGTAAATATCTGTCCAGGGATCCCTCATATCGGACAGCCATTTGATGCCGTATTTTCTTTTCAGCCTGTACCCGAGTAATTGTGTTGAGTGGGGAGGGCTGCTGGTTAGCACCGTATCGATTTTTTCGCTGACGATAATATTACTGGCTTGTCGGAATGCGTAACGGTTCCAACCTCTCCGGGGATCGGGGTAGAACAGATGACTTCTGAGAAAAGCTGCGATCCTGAACACCAGATTCTCTCTTTTGATGTTGGCAAAACCGGCTGTTGACAGGTTTTGTTTTCCAACGATACGGGCATAGAGGTTTAACGGCTCAAATGACTTCGTCTTGATGACCCGCAGAGATGGGGGTACTTCCTTCAGCAGTGTTTCGTCTATATTGGGGTAGCTGGCGTATTTTTCGTCAACCGTAAGTACCACCGGATCAAGGCCCTTCCTTTGTAGGTATTTCGACAGCTTGACCCACCGCTGAACACCTGCACCCCCGCTTGGCGGCCAGTAGTAGCTTATGATCAGGACTTTCTTCATCTCACCGAAATGGATGGCAAGTTAGCTGATTTTGTCATTCATTTCGTGGCGGTGTCAATAAATTCGAAATGAATTACCGGGTCCACACAATCTTCACAGACTTCACATCTCTTGAATTACCTCCCGCCATGATTACAAACTCGCCGGGTTCCCAGTCATAACGGAGGTCATTATTATAGAATTTCAAATCTTCCGTGGTAATGGTGAAAGAAATGGTCTTTGTCTCTCCGGCATTGAGGAACACCTTCCGAAACCCTTTCAGCTCTTTCACAGGCCTGGTGATACTGCCAACCATGTCGCGGATATAGAGCTGAACCACCTCAGCACCATCATATTGGCCGAAATTCGTCAGATCGATGCTAACCGTAAGTGTATCATTATCGCTCAGTTGCATTTTGTCAGGAACAAGGTCTCCGTATGTGAATTGTGTGTAGCTTAATCCGTAACCGAAGGGATATAATGGGTCGTTGGATACATCGTAGTAGTTGGAGCGGTATTTCTGGAACCACTTTCCTTCGAGAAGGGGGCGTCCTGTATTTTTATGGTTGTAGTAAATGGGTATCTGGCCAACATTCTGCGGAAATGTGGAGGGTAACTTTCCCGAAGGATTAACCTTTCCAAAGATCACGTCTGCAATGGCGTTACCGGCTTGTGTTCCGCCGAACCACACGTTCAGAATGGCGGGAATATTTTCATGTTCCCAGACCAGAGTCAATGGCCTTCCGGTGAAGAGCACCAGAACAACCGGCTTGCCAGTTTTCAGCAATGCTTTTAACAGCTCTTTCTGGTTTGGCGGAAGGGAGATATCGGTTCTGCTCGCACTCTCGCCTGTCATTTCAGCCGATTCACCCATCACTGCTATCACCACGTCGCACCCTGATACCACGGAAACGGCTTCTCTTATCATTTCAGCCGGTGAATGATTGGGATCAATGGTTGGTTTTCCGGTGACACTGCTCCAAAGATCGAGGTTGGGATCATCGACAATATTGCTGCCCCTGGCATAGACAATCTCTGCCTGACTGTCCACGGCATTCCTGAAACCCTGTAGTACAGTGACAGACTGTTGATGATCTCCTGCCACTGTCCACATGCCGTTCATATTTTCCTTGCTATCGGCCAGCGGGCCCACCAGTGCAATTCTTCCCTTTTTCTTTAGGGGCAGTAACCGGTTTTCATTTTTCAACAATACAAAGGTCTGGGCAGCTACTTCCCGGGCGAACCCGTTATTCTCTTCGGTGAATATTTCTTTTGCGGCGCGGAGTGTATCGCAATACCTGTAGGGATCATCAAACAGGCCTAGCATATACTTGGCTTCCAGTATACGCCGGCAGGCCTGATCCACTGCTGCCTGTGTTATTTTGCCTTCGGAAATGGATTTCTCCAGTGTGGTGAGAAATGCACTGCCCATCATGTCCATATCGACGCCGGCGTTCAGTGCCATGGCTGCGCAGGTCTGCAGATCTCCCATCCCATGTTCGGTCATCTCATTGATGGCGGTCCAGTCGGATACCACGAATCCGCTAAAGCCCCATTCATGTCGCAACAGGTCATTCAGAAGCCACCGGTTGCCCGTTGCAGGGATTCCGTTTATTTCGTTAAAGGAAGACATCAGGCTTGTTACTCCGGCCTTTACGGCAGCATGGTATGGTGGCAGGTATTCGTTGTACATGCGTACAAGGCTCATATCGGTGGTGTTATAATCACGGCCGGCTTCGGCGGCGCCGTACAATGCAAAATGTTTAACACAAGCCATAAGGGTGTTATGTTTCGACAGGTCGTCTCCCTGGTATCCGCGTACAAAAGCTTCCGCCACGCGGGAGCCAAGGTACGGATCCTCCCCGGCACCTTCGGCAATACGACCCCATCGCGGGTCACGGGTAATATCGACCATGGGGGAGAAAGTCCAGCATATTCCGTCAGCGGTGGCTTCCATGGCAGAGATGCGTGCCACCTTCCGTATCAGAGCGGTATCAAATGTACTGGCCAGCGCCAGCGGGACAGGGAACACGGTACGGTAACCATGTATGACATCCAGTCCGAAGAGAAGGGGTATCCCGAGCCGGCTCTCCTCGACAGCGATCCTTTGCATTTCACGAATCCTCTCCACCGTGCGGATGTTTATCAATCCTCCAACCTTTCCATCCCTGATATTTTTCCCTGTTTCCGAAGCAGTAGCCGGACCAGTGAAAAAATCCCCTGATGAGGTCAGGTTCAGCTGACCAATCTTTTCCTGAACGGTCATCTTCTTCATCAATGATTCAATGAAGGCAGACATTTCCTTGTCAGCTTTCTGTTCTGTTTTTTCGGTGCATGCCATCAACAGAACGAGAGCGATAATCACAATCGCAGTAACATATCCCAATCTCATATTATACAGTATCATTTGGTTTCAAACAGGAAATAAGACAGTTGGGAACCAAAGCAGATAATCCATCATCGCTTTTGCACCAGATCGAAATTAACAATTACAATTGAATTCTGATTTCATTATCCGTTTGGTTCAGCATGGTCAGGAACCGATGGACAGGTATCACTGCACCTCCCCTGCGATACTGGTTTTCTTCGCAGGTGAAAGCAACGGCTTTTCCATTAATATAGACTGCCCCGGGACTGACCCCGGCACCTTTAATGAAATAATGAATTGTAACCGGGTGGTTCATAAGATCCAGTGAGGCTGTGAATCCATCCATGGAGGGTGGCATAACCGGGTCAATGATGATGTTTCCTCCCCGGATTCGGAAGCCAAGCAGCCGGGTAACGATGAGACCAATAAAAATTCCTGGTCCGCTGGAATATACGCGCCATCCGCCTTTCAGGGTGATCTTGCCCGTCATGATTTCATTGTAGTGAGTATCAGCTTCGTACCGGTTCATAAATATTACATCGGAGCTGCTGTAATAGCAATTTGACTGCCGGTTATCGCCACACGTCACTACATGGTTGTAGGCAACGGGTATTGCCTGTCGAAGGGCTTTCAGAAATGCATCGGCCTTGCCTATGATAGCCAGTGACTCCGTGTACCGTAAGTGCTCGTGCATATACATCAGGCCTATCTCCCGGCCGAAATATGTGCTGCTTTCGGCTCTCTGAAACATGGTCTGTATACCGCCTTTGTATACAAGAGGCCGATCCATCAAACGTGCACCATCAGGGCCTTTCAGATGCTGCTCCACAAGATCCTGGTGATAAAGCGCCTGTTCTTTTGAAAAGATTTCACTAATGATGCCACGATTCATTGGGAGGATACTATACTTTATACCTGTTCTTGTGTCTGAAGGATGAAGGATTACACTGATGCTGCCATCCTCTTCCACCAGACCATAGCCGGCAACAACACCATCACGGACAAGGAATTTGTTAAAGTCTGCCTTGATTTTTTCGCATATACCCTTCAAAAAGGCTGCTTTTTTAGTGTTGCCTGTCAATTCATATATTTCCCGGTAAAGGTTGAAAGCCTGGTAATTCATTTCCACTGTCCAGCTCGATATCAAACGTTGTGCGAGGTCTTTGTTCACGGGTTGCAGGGAATCATTCCAATCACCTCCGTCAAAGGGCACCAGGGCAGTACCCGGGATGAAATACCGGATGATCATTTGAATGAGTCTTTCAATATGTTCGCTCAGTGGTGTTTTTTCTGCGTAGAGGACTCCTTTTTCATGATAATAGGGTAAGATTTCTTCGAGAATATTCAGGTCACCTGTGGTATTCAAATAATTGCTGAGGGCAATGATACACCAGTAATAAATATCTCCGTGAGAGCCGTCAGCCCTGATATGGGAATAGCTGTCAAACATCCACCATTGCGGCCATCCTCCATCGGGATTCTGGTTCGAGAAGAGGATACACAGTACCTGTTTAGCCTCATCGTACTTTTCCGTATATAGGAGCAGGTCGAATGGTCCTTGGACGATATCGCGTGTTCCCCACGCGGCTCCGCTGAATTGCTCTGGACCATAAGGGGTGAGGTAGTGGGTAAGGGCATTCATTCCATACCATGGCAGGATCTCCCGTATTACGGCAATGTCTTCCTGAGTTCCCTTCAGATCGAGGTTCATACACAGGCGTTTCCATAGCGACCAGGCAGCCTGGCTATCCAATGAAAACTGGTTGTCCGGTTCATCTATTTTCAAAGGGTTGACAGTGCCACATACTTCTCCCACGATACTCATATAAAAGGCAGATGTTTCCTGAACGTCAACGACAAACAGGGGAGGGGCCTGAGCTATGCCGTTCTCAAACAACACGTCGTTCCCGCATGCTTTAAAAAAGGAATGATTTCCCCGGATCACTATACTGAACTGTGCCTGTGGGAAAAGGTGGGAAATCATACTTTTCTCTGAGGGTTTTACCTGATACGTTCCGGTTATGCTGCCCGGCGTAACTGTCCATCCGTTTAATTCATCGAAATGGTGCGTGATCAGCAGCCGTACCTTCTTACCACGTATCACTTTGAAATCCAGATTAACCTGAGGAGCATTGTGAGAAGTCCAGGTCCTGACCTGGAAGAGGTTGTTTCCCGATTTGTATATCCAGCGGCAATGGTTCAGACCCATTTCGAAAGCAGAAGGGATACCAAGAAGAAAAAGCTGACCATCGGTCTCGATAAAAATCCTCTGTCCGGTTTCAGGCATAAGATTCCATGGCCCAGTACAAACTGAGAGCAATACATTGAAATTAGTATTCCCCTGGGCAAGGTGTGAATTGAAAACCCCGTAGGCAAAGCAGGTAGTTGAGACAATGTTCTCATCGGGTGTAAATCCTGCTTTAGCCTGCAGTATATGCGCATGGGGGCGGTCGACCAGGGTCTCTTTGGCCTTCAGCACCACATGGTTATTTTGTCCGCAGAAGAAAGACAATAGCATCCCGTCTTTCTTTTCGTGGAATCTTCTTTCTTTATCGAATAAACTGTCATTCTCCCGATTGTTCAGATCATCGACCGGCAGGGAAGGTGTCGTATTGAACAGGTTTAAAACAGGGGCAGCACACTTTTGGATATCAAGGGACGGATCTTCCTCAGCGAATTCGTTCATGACAAGGGGCAAGCGTTTCAGGTCGTCTTCTGTAGTAGGCTGGGGGTGGTCAGGGAGGCAGGATGCGATAAAAACACACCGGTGCTTATCCTTTTCGCTAAGCCGGAAGGGTTTCTCCTGCAGAGCCGTCACGGAATATTCACCGGCACATTCCCCTGGCAGACAGGCGGCAATCAGTCCCTCAGGGATCCCGGTTTCACGGTATGTCTTCCCGTAAAACTGCATACCATCCGTGCTTGCAGTTTCCGCTCCATTCCTGCATGCCATCATTAACCAGGGATTTCCCAATGATTCTTTCATGTTCTGACGGCAACATATTACTGATCCGTAGTCCTTGTCTTCAAGAATCCTTCGTTCAATGTACTGACTTACATAATATTCATTAATGGTTCCGGCTGTTAATGATTTCAGGCCGACATCCTGCACATATATTAAATCAAGCTCAACAGTACCGCCCGAAATATTATTAATATCGATGGTCCATTGCCAGCTAAGGCTTTTTCCGGATAACCGTAACAAACAAGTATATTCTAAACCTGCCCACAATCCTGTTGACAAATAGGTATTATCTTCAATTCTGAACCGTTGATGCCTGTTGGGGCCCAAAAGCGGGGTATATCCGGATGATACGCCTCTTTTCCGTAAATAGATATTGGTGCCAGGCCTGGAGAAGATCGTGGTGGCTCTTAGGCTAATCCTTAGCTGACTGGTTTCAATACTCTTTATGGAGCCATTCTCATGAAAATCAAATGTTAACCCGAGGGAGTTCCTGACTTTCATTCAGATTATTTTTATTTGAAGAATACTTTCCTTCCTGTGTTCATGCTTATAAATGAATGCAACCCGTTCGCCATGGCGGATCATTGCTACCGGTTTTCCTTGAATGGCAGCCGATCTGATGTTGGCTGTACCGGTGCCTTCAAGGACCAGTTCGCCCGTCAGGTCACGGTCACCATGGATGGTTATTGCCAGCTGATCATTCATCATTTCAATACCAAGAATGTCGGAGGTGCTGTGCAGGATTTTCAATTCGTCGGCTATTTCCAGGCACAGGGGCGTAAGAACACCGTACAGTGCCGGCCACAGCATTTCATCCTGTGTATACGGGATAGTCAATGTTTCACCGGTTTCGGGATGGGTATAGCTGACACTGCCTTTCTGTTCCTCGTTATAATAATTTCCGATGAAAAGAATCCCGGCTTTTTTGTCAGTAAACCTCTCCCTTACCGTGAGAAATTCATTACGGGTCGATGCCTGTCTGAGGCGGGTGTCTGAACGCATAAGGATCTTTTCATATACTGTTTTATGCCCTGCGGTTTCAAACCCGATCCAGGTTCCCAAATGGATGATGGATCCTTTTTCAAGCGGTTTTATGAAACCGCAAGGGGTGCCGTTAATGGTACGGGCGATAATATCAGCCCCCGCAAGGGATGATTCTGAATATGTGATCAGCGGATTGGCGCATTTCACATCTTCCAGGTCGAATACATCCATCAATGGTGAATCAATGATTTCTTTTCCTGCCGGTGAAACGGACAGTGCATCCCGGATGATGGTACAAGGTTGTTGTGACATATCGCGGTCGGGAAGGTATGGGAAAAGGACGACGTCGCAGCCGGCTCTGGCCAGATCAACAATGGTCTGCTGATCGCCGGGATTCATCTCGTCAGTGGCAAAAGCCCATACCTGTTTATATTTCAGAAGTGTCTGGGCGGTACTCCTGCTCAGATCCATCATATCGTAGTCAATATTAAGTACCTGGAGGGCTTTCATCAACCCGTCGAAATAGGCAGGACGGCGAATGTCTGACGCAAGGAACTGCAGATTACATGCTCCTTCCTCCAGTCTTTCCAGTTCAGTGGTATAGTAAGGAGGATAGAAAAGAACGCATATATCGGATTTGCGTTGTGCATCAACAATAAGATTCTCGGCGGTTTTCACTATGCGGCTCATTCTCCGGATCAACGGGTATCTGCTCGTTCGTTCACCTTCGGCCGTCAGGGGAGTGAACCAGTAAAAAGTATCTCCGGAATATCCTTTGCGTTTCGGGTTACGTCCCTGCGAGAACATATAATAATTCCACCCGGTAAGGCCATTGGCAATACTTGCCTTGTAGAACAGTTCCATCTCACGAGGATTGGTCACCACATGATATTCACGTGAGCCGCACTGAAACTCAGCGGCAAACAGCGGTTTACCCCCCTGCATGGTGTATGTAATATCATTTATGATACGGTCATCATGCATATTACGGTGAGACACGAATTCCGGGATATGATCAACGCCGAAAAGAAAATCGCTCCGGCCATCAAACAGGTCTTCATACATGGTGATATTGACCGGGAATTCATACCCATGTCCGTAGATCCAGCCGGGGAGATTATGAAACAATGGAACGGTAATACCTCTTTCCCTGGCCAGGCGGCCCAGTA
>JAXDBV010000348.1:0-3386 GCA_034678415.1 Bacteroidales bacterium | reverse complement strand
ATAATGAACCATAGCCAGCAGGGAGACCAGGTCATCCCCCGTTTTTTCCCTGATGAACCGGAAGGTGTATATTCCTCCCACCGCCAGGAAGATATTCTGGATGAGCAGCAGGCTGTACGTTCCTGTCGCCCAGCTGAAAAGCCAGTACAGGGGAGATATGATGAACAGGGTGAAGGCGGGGTGTACCTGGAGGAAATGATCCAGGGGCGGTTCAAAGACGGTGTTGGCGTTCGCCCTGAGATGGGCAAAATCCCAGAAAGCCTGGTTATAAAAACCGTAATCGAGGGCATAGCTCCTGAAGAGGCAGTGGTTGGTAAAGGTCTGCAGACCATACAGGGTAAAAAACACGAGGGTGACGGTTAGCGGCCAGCGGTTCGCCGCTACAGCCACACGAAGACGAATGATATTATCCCCGATGCAACTCATGGGTTTCCTGTTCCAGTGCCCGGGTTTCCGGCCATCCGCTGTCAGACTATTTTCTGATTCTCCGGATCCCAGAACACTTTTCTTTTTTCGTGGTATGAGATGGTTCCCATATGTGCGGTTATAGCCTCCTCGAAGCCCTGGTCGATGTTACAGCTGGGCCGGCGGCCTTTCCTGATACATTCGATCCATTCCCTGACATGGAGGTGGGTGGTATCCACCCGTCTCCCGCCCCGGTAGGTATAGAGAAGCCCCCGTCCGGCAAAATATTGTTCGGTAGGAGAAGTGATGGCATCGATCTTCTTTTTTCCAGGTGTATAGGTATAGAGCGGCTGTTCGGGATCGATAATGCCAGCCAGTATCTTTTCCCTGTAACGGGTGGAGCCCGGGTCGGCTTTGATGATGATGGTCTCATCCATCTGCATCGATGCATCATGTCCCATGATCACCTTGCCCCGGGGCCTGTTACTGGCGAGGGTGGCGCTGTACATCAGGGTGAGGTTACGGTCAGGGTACTCAAACACGGTATGCAGAACATCGGGTACGGTACGGCCATCCTTGAAGAAATAGATACCGCCGGAGGAGACGGCGGCGTGGGGTATGCCCAGGTCGAGGATCTGGTTCATGGCCTCGTATTCATGGGTGAGCAGGTCGCCTGACAGGCCGGTGCTATAGTCCCACCAGCAGCGCCAGCGGAAGAAGCGTTCAAGGCTGAAATCGTGCCAGGGAGCGGGACCGATAAACTGTTGCCAGTCGATGGTTTGTTCACTGGCCGTAGGATGGATTGGATAGATCCATGCTCCGTTGGGATCATTGCGGTTAGTGGTCACCTCGATAAGGGTTACCGGACCGAGCAGGTTTTTCTCAATAGCCTCCCTCGCTTTGATATATGACTCTGTCTGGCGACCCTGATGACCGAGCTGGAACACGATGCCGTTCTCCTTCACTGCCCTGACCACCTCGTAAGTCTCGGGCACGGTCCATGTCATTGGTTTTTCACAATACACGTGTTTGCCGTGACGGGCGGCCTCGATGGTCATGGGGCCGTGCCAGTGGTCGGGCGTGGCAATGATCACTGCATCCACCTCCGGTGAAGCCACGAGATCCTTGTATGTACGGTACCGTACCGGCCGTTCACCCATGCGCCCCCCGGCACCCTCACGGCGTATGTTGGCACCGGCCTGCATGGCTCGTTCGGCATAGGTATCAAAGATATCACAGACAGCCGTCACCCTGACATTCAGGTCGTCCTGGTCCATGAACTCGAGGTAGCGTTTATCGGCAGGATTGAGATCCATTGCGCGGCGCACCTCATCGATCCATTCGGGATGAGCAAAGCCGGCACCGCGAAGCAGTTGATGTCCCCGGATACCATAGCCCACGATACCCAGGCGGAGTGTTCTGCCGTCGGTCTCGGCCGGAACATATTTCACCGGTTCATAGCTCATTCCCAGCTCGTCCATAAGACCTGAGCTGAGCCGGCGGTCATACCGTTTTTTCCGGTAAACGGCATAGGCCAGTGCACCGATCACGGGGATCGTTGCCAGGCTCTTTAACACCTCTCTCCTTGAGAACCTGCCTTTTTTCCTGGAATCAGGGACGGATGTATCTGACATAATACTCATATTTTTAAACGTATACCACAGGTACACGGTTAAACATCGGCCGGCTTATGAATCGGCCTGTTTAAAGATCATTCTGTCGAGCCCTACCCTTCTTCCGGTAGGAAATAAGACCAGCACCAGGAGGGCGGTCATCTCGATGAGTGTTTTGTTCTCCACCAGGTAACTTCCCTCGCTCGGCATCACATATGACAGCCCTGTGAAGGGAGGGTGAGAAAGGTAATAGAAAGCCAGCAGCACGATGCCGGCGATGGTTGCCACCTGTGTGAGGAATCCCAGCATGAGACCCAACCCGATGGCAGTGAGGCCCCACGCGTTCAGGAAATCGACCACGGACAGTGCGTCGGGATTGTTGGCCAGAGTAATGAACCAGTCCGAAAATATTCCTTTCGAATCAATAAGATAGGAATAGGATGACCAGTCGGGGTTAGTGATCTTGACAAAACCTTCGTAGAAGAGGTGCCATCCGATGATGATCCTGAGCGCAACCAGCATGGCAAGCCGGGGAGTGGATAAACTATTCTTCATGGATATGCGACAGATAACGAGGTTAGTCAAAGGTTTGCGTGGCAGGCAGCAGCAACGCGTTGAAGAGCAGTTTATATGTTGCCGGGGTTGATGCCCTGAACTGGGGGCTGAAAGCATAGAGCACGATCTGTCCTTTTCCTTTTTTTATCAATATCATCGCCGGTTTATTTGAAATGATTTCCTCCTTTTCGCAGAATCCGCTTATGAGAATATTTTTTTCAGGGAAGGAGGCAATAATTCTCCTGTCCATATCGAAGCGGGGCAAGCTGGTGGTAAACAAAGGGCGACCCCGGTAAAAAACACCGGTTTCGACGGGCATACCCCATGTAAGAGGGTGATTCTGCCTGAGGTTAACCCGAACGAGGGCGCCTGGTATGAAGAGCCCATCCTTCCGTGCCTGGTCACTTTCATTGGTAAAGGGCAGCATGAACTCTTCCTTTTGATCACCGCCTGCAAGTTCCAGCATCCCTGTGAACAGGTTGGCCGACTCACCCCAGGAGATTACCTTTCCTCCCTGGTTAATGAACCGCAGGAGTCTGTCAAGCCCGTTTTTTCCCATGCCTTTCCGGTAGTCGGGATGATAGCTGCTCATGGAGGAGCCGCTCTCCAGGCCCGGTTTTCCGCTCATCAGCAGATCCTTGGCGACGGAAGGGAAGATCACCACATCGTACTTATTATCAATATCTGTATTCTCCAACTCATGAGGTCTCAGGACGGTATAGGGGATATGGTAGATATCAAGAAGATAACGGGTCCATCCCGCATCCATATCGTGGAAATAGGTTTCCACCAGCGCTATTCGAGGCATGGTCA
>JAXDBV010000347.1:0-3464 GCA_034678415.1 Bacteroidales bacterium | reverse complement strand
GTATCCGTGAGATAGCCAAAGCCATCAACGAGGAGGGCGGGATCAGTGCCGTCAACCTGCGCATCGCAGAACAGTATCTGACGGAGTTTGGCAAGCTGGCATCCACGAACAACAGCCTGATCATCCCGTCGAACCTGGCCGATGTGGCCAGCATCATCGCAGCAGCAAACACCGTGGTGAGCAAGACGAAGCCGGTTAAATAGTCCCCGGCCTCAAGGGAGAGTCCCCAGCCCAGCCCTAATGCGTGATACCGAACGATCGTTCCCGTGAAAAATACGGGCAATACAGAATATTTCCCTTACCGGAGGGGAGGAACTGCAGACGGCTTTATTTCTTCTTATTCACATCACCGGCACCACCACCTTTCGATATCGAATCCCTCATATCGGTGTCGGCCTGTATATTTTTAAGCCTGTAGTAATCCATTATTCCCAGGTTACCCGAGCGGAATGCTTCGGAGATAGCCAGGGGTACCTGTGCTTCGGCTTCGATCACCTTCGCCCGCGCCTCCTGTGCCTTGGCTTTCATCTCCTGTTCAAGGGCAACTGCCATCGCTCTCCTCTCCTCCGCCTTGGCCTGGGCAATATTCTTGTCGGCGTTGGCCTGGTCCATCTGTAGCCCGGCTCCGATGTTTTTCCCGATATCGATATCAGCGATATCGATCGATAAGATCTCGAAAGCGGTACCTGCATCCAGACCTTTCTCCAGCACTTTCTTCGAGATGAAATCCGGGTTTTCAAGCACTGTCTTATGCGATTCGGATGAACCGATGGAGGAGACGATGCCCTCGCCTACCCTTGCCAGCACCGTCTCTTCGCCGGCTCCACCAACCAGCTGTTTGATATTGGCGCGTACGGTAACCCTTGCCTTGGCGATGAGCTGAATGCCGTCTTTGGCCACGGCAGTGACGGGAGGAGTGTTAATCACCTTGGGATTGACCGACATCTGCACCGCTTCGAACACATCACGGCCGGCCAGGTCAATAGCCGTGGCCATCTGGAATGTCAGATCAATATTAGCTTTATCGGCCGATACGAGAGCATGAACCACCTTCTCAACATGCCCGCCGGCAAGAAAATGCGCTTCCAGTTCATCCCTTTTGATCGTGCTCAACCCTGCTTTGTGTGCTTCAATCATTGCTCGCACAATGGTTGACGGAGGCACCTTGCGCCAACGCATAAAGATCAGCTGAAGCAGAGAGATCCTCACACCGGATACCAGGGCCTGAAACCATAAGCCTACCGGCACAAGGTATAGAAAGAGCCATAAGAAAATTAATGCCCCGACAATAATGATGATGTATAGTCCTAATCCTTCCATGTCATGTATTTTTTGGTTTTACGATTAACTTGTTCTTTTCCACTTTTATAACAATAATTTCTGTTCCGGGATCTAAATAGCTGTCAATGGCTTTCCCCTCATAGAACTCGCCATTCACTTCAATTTTCCCCATTGGATTGAGGCGGGTGATGGTGATCCCCGTATCACCCGTTTTCACTTTATCTTCCCCGGGAGAGATGATATCGATTTTGCTGCTGATCTGTGTTTCCAGGGCTGCCTTCCGCCATGTCCTTGACTTGAGAGCCAGGTACAGGCTCAGGATAGACGCCAGCGCCGTGCCCAGGAGGATATAGTTCCCAACCACCGGGCCATGGTAGTGATAACCGAGAATGACACCACCCACCAGCAGGATCGCACCGCCAATCCCGGCAATCGTTATCCCCGGAATCACAAGGAACTCCACAATGAACAGCATAATCCCCAGGATTATGAGCATAACGATAACCAATATCGACATAGGCAACGCGTTTTTATGTATTTATTCGCTCAATGCTTGTTGTCAGTCCCCGTTCAGCAAGATGATCCCGCATGGCACCGATGCTTTCCCTGTCACCCTTCCTCACCATGCACCTCCCATGGTGATGCGTGATGGTTGCACATTGTTCGGCCTGTACGGGAGTATGGTCGCAAACCTCGACGAGCGCCCGTATGACAAATTCAAACGAATGCACATCATCATTGTGAAGGAAAAGATGGTACTCCTCGCTGCCAAGGTACTTATCCTTCCCGTCGAACTCTGGATTCTGCTGATTCCCCGCTTTTACCATATCATTCACTATGGCCGGAGGAAATCTTTCTGGCTTCCTCAACTGGTATCCTGCTCCCTTCATGAAAAGCTACCACAAAAGCATCACTGATACCTTTCTCAAGCATGTGTTTTCTCAAGCCGGCCGCTTCTTCAAAAGTATAAAAATTTCCCAAGGTATAGACGGTTATCCCCTCAGAATTTAGAAATTTCTCCAGCGGGGCATCCGGGGCTGCACTCACAAACTTCTGTATGATCACGGGCGGGACATCTCCCCTGAAAGCTCCCACCTGGACCTTGTAAACCGGCATACCTTCCTTTACAGCAGTGGAGTACTTCAGCGAAGGCCGGGGTGCGGGAACCTCGGTCTCAGGCCCCTTTTCCAGCACCCTCGCCCTGTTCACCGAAATCTTCTTCCCTTCATATGTCGCAACAATGAATGCCTGGGAAAATCCTTTTGACCGGATGGTTGACAGGGCCCTCTGAGCCGCATCAAAACTGGGGTATTCGCCTTTATAATAACGTGTCAATTTTGTTTCCGGAATATATTCGGACGTCACATTTCCCAACGATTGAAAAATATTCTCATCGGGAGGCCTGGATAATACGATCAACTGGATATAATACAGGGGTGACAAACCCGAGGGCTTCATCCCTTCCGTGGCCGGAATCGTCGATAAGGTCACCTCAGAAACTTCTGCTGCAGACGTTTGATCCTCCCCTGCCGGTTTTTGAACTGTTACGGGCGATGTATGGTCTGCGGCAGCCACTTCCCGTTTAGACATTGACTCCTTCCTCTGTTCACCAACGGACTGTGGACCGGTAACGCCTGCCATTCTGTTTACCGGTGTGATCGTTGTTGTCTCCGCAGGCCGGTTCACAGGTATCTCCTGCAGGTATGGTATCTCCGCGTCGGCAAGGGTTACGGGCTCCCTGAGCCCTGCCAGCACCTCAAAAGCCCTCTTCTGGTTCTCCAGCGCCACAAGCCCGTAGGCATGCGACTCGGCCATTTTCCTGTACTTCTTTTCCGCACCGGACAGCCCGGTAGCCTGCTGCCTGAGCACCGCCGCCCTGTCATAGCGTTCAGCCGCCATTCTGATGTATGATTGAACACCATCAACTTCACTGGCTGGCCGGCTGTTTAATGATGCATCCAGCGTTTTACCGAACAGGGCATATTTGTCATCATTTACCAGCTGGTAATAGTCCATCGCCTTCAACCGCAGATCAAACACGGTAGTTTTTTGTTTTTCAATCTTCCCTTTCACCCGTTTCTGCTCCGACGGGCTTTTTGCTGCATCAGCCTGTAACACCATCTTTTCCAGCTTGGTCTCCTCACTGTTTGATTTGGTCATCAGCTTGTCAGCCGTCTTCACCA
>JAXDBV010000346.1:0-6060 GCA_034678415.1 Bacteroidales bacterium | reverse complement strand
AGAGGGAACACCTGCCGGAAAGGATGAGAGAGAACTGTTTCACAAGGGACGACCAGGAGTATTTCTACCTTCCTTGTCCCTATTTCTCCGGGTTATGTACGATATACCAGGGACACAAGGCGAGGGTCTGTTCAACTTACCGCTGCCAGCTCCTTAAGAATTATGAGGTGAAGGAGATCACCATACAGGAAGCCCGGCAGATCGTGAAGCATGCGGTTTATATGCGTGACAGGTTGGTGGAGGATTACCGGCGCCTGACAGGCAGGCAGGAAAAGATACACTTCAGGCAACTACTGTTGGAGGTCAATAAGATGCAGGAGCCGGACGGTGAGAAAGACCCGGCGTGCCATGAAGCAGCACTTTTACAGGCAAAATGTAATATTTTTGAGACACTGCTGATAAAGCATTTCAGGTCGGTGAGCGATTTTGAGAATCTCATGACCGGTGCAGGATAAGTGTAAATCATTAACTAATGACCAAATATATAAGAAACAGCAAAACGATTTCAGGCCGTCTGCATGATGAGATGGTGATGATGGACCTCGACAAGGGGAAATATTTTTCCCTCAATCCTGTGGCCACACGTATCTGGGATATGCTGGAAAAGGCTTTGCCGATGGATACCATCTGCGGCGTGCTGATGGATGAATATGAAGTGGATGCCGGGCAATGCCGGGAGGAAGTGACTCAACATCTGGAGGAGATGATCCGCTATGGCCTGGTGATAGCAGTGGAGGAATGACAGGCAGCATCCGCCGGCCCGGCCCGCAGCACATCAAGTGAGACGGCACAAAGCTAAGGAGACAATGTTACCGATTTACCGCTGTCCGGGATCATTCCATGAAGCCTTAACCATGAAGCATTCATCGACAGGGTGTATGGTGGGATGTCATATTTCTACAAATTTTAAGAGAAACATATTGGATGGTTCAATATGTCATCCTCTCATTTGCCAACATGCCCGTTCTTCCCTGCCTCCCTTGTACTTCCGGCATACTGCCGCGGACAGAAACCATCGTTTGATGCCCTGCGGGAAAGCACTGGAGAGTGATGCCTTACTGAATGCATGGTATCCTTATGTACTGAAAGGTGTGTCTGATGGCTTTCCTGCCTTATTTGTATTCCCTGGTTCCCGGCACTATACGGAGGATGAATATTTCTTCGATACCAAATAACCCGGATATGAAGAAATCCGTAAAATGTGAATAAAAGGGGGATAAATCGCGGCCGCTTCCTTCTTGCAAGTGGTAAATTTTCATATATTTGAAAATAAGTATCTTATAAAGAGAAAGATAGATGTGGTAATCATTTATACAAACATATGAAACGGATATACTCCTTCATTACAAGGTTCATGGCTAAGACAATGCCAGATGCCGTGAGGCAGACAAGGCGAAGGAGATCAACGGTAACACGCTGGGGTGAGGTGATCCTTACCCCGGCGTTTTTGCTGCTTCTCGCACAGGCACTGCCGGGGGCCGATATTTCATCCACAGCCTCCGGTGGAAACTGGAATGTCACAACCACATGGGTCGGGGGTGTTGTGCCGGGTGCCGCTGACAATGTAACCATCGTTGCCGGGGCAACGGTGTATATCAATGATGCCAATGCCACCTGCAATGATCTGAACGTTGACGGTACCCTGATCGTGGGAACAGACGGAGCAGGCATGGTTATCAATAACATGGTGATCAACGGGAATTTCACCGAATCATCCACCGGGCAGTTCTATCCTGCGAACGCAACAACCAACCGGACGCATGACCTTTATATAAAAGGAGATATCACAATTAACGGGACAGGAACGAATCCGTTGTTATTTAATATGATTAATGGCGGCGATTTCTGCCGTATCACCATGAATGGAACCACGAAGCAGACCATTAGTGGTATCCATGATGGCCCTAATTACAATATGTACTTTAATGTACTTATCATTGATAATTCAAGTGAAGAAGGTGTTGTGGTTGACCGGGACGCGGTGGTATATAACAATGGACTGACCATTAATCCCGGCAGGATACTGGAGATACCTGATGGCCGGACCTTGTTAGTGACTGCGACAGCCTCCGACAGGCCGGTGATCATGTATACCGGTACAGCAGCGGCTTCAGAGATCAGAGGATCAGGCACCCTCCAGGTAAACCGGATGAATTATGTATATGATGCCGGTGCAGGTTCGTACGGCCCTGTTATCTCAGTCAATATCACCCTGGTACTGAACGCTACATTCAATGTCGCTGATAATACTTCATCATCCGCTGACCTGACAATCGGTGGTGATGTCAGTGGGGACCGTACCTTTACCAAGACCGGTAACGGCACCCTGGTGTTTTCAGGATCAAACACATATACCGGTGCTACCACGATAACGGCAGGTGGGCTGCAATGCGGGTCGACTGGCTGTTTCAGCAGTGGCTCATCCATTGTATTGAATGGTGGGACATTCAGTACGGGATCACCGTCCGGCTATTCCATTACAGCAGGCACCCTCGATGTGAATGGTGCTGCCACCCTTGCTCTGGGCACGGGAGATCATACCCTGGCGTTTGCTGCCAGCAACGGGGTGTCATGGGGCGATGATGAGCTTCTGATCACCGGATGGCAGGGAGCATGGAACGGGACTGGCGGAACGGGAGGAAAAGTATTCTTTGGTAATTCATCAGCCGGCCTTACAGAAACCCAGGTTAACCAGATCAGTTTCACCGATACCTACGGAACTTATTTCCCTGCTGTTATCCTGGCTACCGGAGAAGTTGTTCCTACCAATGTCATACCCCAGGAGATCACCTATTCATCCAGTACCTCATGGACAGTGCCCTCATGTGTCACAAGTGTAACTGTTCATGCCTGGGGAGGAGGAGGAGGTGGTGGTGGAGCAAGAAGTGGAGCCGGTGGTGGTGGAGGCGGTGGAGCATACCATACCGCTGAACTGACCGTGAGTTCGGGTGAGGAATATACGATAACCATTGGTGCGGGTGGCACATCCGCTGCCAATGCAGACGGTAATCCCGGCGGTGAGACGACAGTTACCGGTACGGGAGGGACAGTGACCGCCGCCGGGGGATACGGAGGTTTGAGGGGATCAGGAGGATACGGGAGTGGTGGTGCCGGTGGAACGGGTACGTATGATGGTGGCACCGGAGGAACAGCGGCAGGAAATGGAGCCGGAGGAGGAGGTGGCGCCGGTAGCGGAGGTGACGGAGGTGACGGAGGAAATGCCGTGAGGGGAGACGCCGGAACCGGTGAATACGAGGGCGGTCTGGGTGGTAACTATAGAACCACCAACGGCAATGGACTCCCGGGTTCAGCTCCCGGCGGCGGTGGCGGAGGGGCACGGTCAACGGTTACCACCACCAGGGCCGGCGGGACAGGCGGCGATGGCCAGGTCATCCTCGTCTATACCCAGGTTATACCCGCTATCACACTGGGTAGCAATCCTTCGGTGTGCCAGGAAGCATTAACGGCTGAACTGGAATATACGGCTACGGAAGGGAATCCGGATCAGTATACCATTGACTTTGATGCCGAAGCGGAAAGCCAGGGATTCACAGATGTGCCCTTCACTGCCCTGCCTTCAAGCCCAATAATTCTTGCTGTACCGGTTGCAGCACTACCCGGAAAATACAATGCCAACCTCAGGGTAATGAATGCCGGCGCATCATGCTCCAGCGGCGCCTATTATATACAGGTGACAGTTACCCCTAACAGCTGGACAGGAGGTACGGCAGGAGCAGAGACCGACTGGAACAACCCTTCAAACTGGAGCTGCGGAACAGTTCCTGATGCTGACATTGACGTGATCATCAGCAGCACTACATACCAGCCTGCCATATCCGGGGCTCCGGTGGCAGAATGTAAAGATCTGTCCATCGAAACGGGGGCCTCTCTTAGCATCAACAGCGGTCAGGCTCTGACCGTTTACGGTAACCTGTCGAATGCAGGGACACTGGAAATATCATCCGGGCTGGCAAGCAGCGGATCGCTGATCGTGGAAGGCACAAGCACGGGTGTTGTCACGTATCACCGGCAAATGCGTGCCGAAGCCAGCGACGGTGACTATCACTATTTTGCCTCACCCGTGGCATCCAATACGGAAACAAACAGCGGTAAGATCACCGATGTTTGGCAATGGAACGAGGTGACCGGCACCTGGTCGGTGGTCAGCATTACTGCCCTGGAGAGCGGACAGGGGTATAACCTTGACCAGACCACCGCGAGCGACGGACTGATCACCTTTACCGGTTCGGTGGTTACGGATGACATCGTTATTGAAGCCACCTCACCCTACAATGATGTGATTGACGGATCGGAAGAGAATTATGATGCACGTACCTTTATTGATGGATCGGGGCATTCAGGTGTGGCAAGGAGCCTGGTTGACTATGGCGGCGGCGGATGGAACATGCTCGGGAATCCGTATACTTCCGCCTTGCAGGTATCAGCATTTATAGACGCTAATTATAGTGTCACGCCCGCGGAAAGCCAGTTTGATCCCAACTACGTTGCTGTGTACCTCTACGATGCCACAGAAGGTACCCGTGGTACATTTTACTATATCAGCCAGTATACAGGATGGGGAGATGAACTGCCGGGCCAGGATTATGTACAGGCCGGCCAGGGATTTTTTGTTCTTGCCATGAACGATTATTCTGAATTCACCTTCTCCAGGAGCATGCAGAGCCACAGCACCGATGCCGTACTACTCAAATCCGGCAAAGCAGGCTCCCGCTGGCCGGGACTGCGGCTCAAGGTGAGCCATGGTGAGAAGGAGAGCATGACAACCGTTGTATTCAATGATGACATGACCACCGGGCTGGATCCGGGCTATGATGTAGGCCTGATGAACAGCGGTTCGGAAGTGGAGATCTACACTTTACTGGTGAAAGATAACGGCGTTAGCTTTACCCGCCAGGCCTTGCCGGCAGCCGGCTGTGAGATGAACACTGTTCCCGTGGGGATCGACTCGCAGGATGGCGGGGAGGTGACCTTTTCAGCCATCATCGAACCATTGGGCAACAACAGGTTCTGGCTGGAGGATCGTGAGACAGGTGTCTTCACCGATCTCAGCGCCGGTACGTATACAACCACCCTGGCAGAAAACAACTATGGCACGGGCCGTTTCTTCCTCCATACAGCTCAGAACATGCCGGTGGGAATCACAGAACCGGAGAATAACGGAAAGGATATTCGCATCTGGTCCGCCTTCGAAAAGGTCATAATACACGGGATGGTAAGCGACAGGGCTGTATGTGTGGTATATGACATCAAGGGACAGAAAATACTGGAAACACGGCTCACTGGTGGCGATCTCAATACGGTAAGCATACCGTCTTCCGTCAAAGGGGCCTGCCTGGTGAGGGTGGAAGATGGGGAAAGAACCGTTATCAGAAAAGTGGTATTCCTGTAGCCCTGCAGAGAAGCATCCGGGCACGGGAAAACGAAATACCGTGTGACAGGTTAGATCCTCCTTGCTTCACCTCCGGCCGGACGGCAGGAGAGTAAGTATATCAGTAAACCGTGAAGGGGGACAGGTACCGCATTGAGCGGCTTACGTATTCCGGAACGGAAGACAACAAGGACAAAAAAGAATTATGAACTGCATGAGGATGGATGGTGCATCACGCCCTTTCTTTATATTCAGCTCTTTAAGAGGTGCAGCGGGCATCGTTTATCCTGATGATTATTTTTTATCCTTCCTCCTTCACGATCCCTTCATATATTGACCAAGACACAGTTATAATGGTAAGCAGATCAGGTCACCTGTCCCGACGGCTTCATGAGGACAGATAAAGCTGAGGTCAGGAAAAATGTCTTCCGGAGAACCGGTGATATCATTGCCATCTCTTACCATGACGGGGTGCCTGTGTGGCTGACATGGCAGAAAGCTCCAAGTTCTTTCCCATCCTTTCTTTTTTCCTTTTATCGTTTGTCTTTTATCTTATTAATTTCAACCTTTAACCGGTGATGGATCAATTTCTTTTCATAGCCAGATCTTTCAAGCTGCTAAGGCAATACAATCCCTGGAGGCTTTTCCTTGTATTCCTTCTCACCTTGTTC
>JAXDBV010000345.1:0-3132 GCA_034678415.1 Bacteroidales bacterium | reverse complement strand
ACGCCATGGCCGGTGAAGCCGTCCATCCCAACGGATTCCTCGGTTATGTCCAGGGTACGGGAAAGGAACCTAAAGACAGCCAGCCGGTATCCTATGACAGGATTCCCAATTTCGAGGATTTTGGACTCGGATGCTTCCTCCTGGCAGGGAGTGAAATATACACGCTCGTTAAATAATAAAGATCATATAACCCGGGCTGAGATCTTCAGGCGTGGAAGGCCGGGTATGTTAGTCGCCACATCTGAAGACAGAGCATTTTCTTATCCCCTGCCAGTCTGTCGTTTCTGCTGAAGCCTCCTGCCGGGATCAGCACCATCAGAGCCCCTATCCACGATGCCATGCCGGGGAGTTATTGAACCCGCCGGATGAAGCATCGTGATGATGAATGGAACTATGTTGCAGCTTCCAGCTTTATAACTGCAACTTTATGCATGTCATTGATATAAGACCTTGATCCCAGGTAGAACAACACTGTGCCTATCAGCAGGATAAAAGGGAGAATGGACAGGGCTGTCTGTATATTGGTCAGGTCATAGATTTTACCGATAACAATGGGGGCCGTTGATGCACCCAGAAGGTTTTGTATCACCACGGCAATGGCATAGGATATAGCCCTCATCCCTGGATGAATAACGTCTTGTGTTACGGCGCCAGCCCCCGAAATAAAAAACATAATACATATGCCGAAGAGGAGGAATACAATGTACTGTAACGTTCCTTTGAAGAGGTACAAAGCGCTGAAGAGTATGGCGGCTGAAAGAAGGGTTGAGACTGCGGGGAATAATAATCGTGCTTTCATGTTTTTTCTTCTCCACAGATCGGTCAGGTAGCCGCCGAGGGGTGCACCGACGAGCGCCAGTAACATGACGGAGCTGGCCATCTGCCCTGCCGCCTCCTGTGTCGTTTCCCTGACCTTCTCGAAATAGGTAGGAAGCCAGGTGAGCATCGATGTGGTTACGAAAACAACGGCTGCCATACCAAAGTAGGTGAAAAGGACAGAAGGCCGGGTAATGAACTCATGTACCATATCCCTCCTTTTCATCTTCATCTTCTGGCTGCCCGTATCCGTGAATGAGAGATCAACCGTCTTGTAATCCTTGACAAAGAGGAACAAGACAGCAACTATGAATCCGGGAAGGGCTACCAGCCCGAAGGCATGCTTCCATCCCAGCTTTGCCGCAATAATCCCGCCCAGTAACACTCCAATGGCAGAGCCCAGGGGAATGGATGCATTCCATATTCCCATCATTTTTGCCCTCTTATCGACGGGATAAATACCTGCAATCATGGCGCTGCCACCCGGGGCATATCCTGCCTCACCGATACCGATCAGCAGGCGGGCCATGAAGAGCTGGATAAAATTACCCGTCAGGGCACAAAGGGCCGTGGCCAGGCTCCAGAGAATGGCCATCAACCCGATGGTCTTCGTCCTGCTCCACCGGTCCACCAGGATGGAAACAGGAAATGTGAGGAGAACAATAGCCCAATAAACAGCAGAAACCAGCATGCCGCTTTGCATATGTGTGATCCCAAGGTCTCTTTCAATGGAGGTGAACATCGATGTGACCACGATCCTGTCAATGTAATCAAACATGTATAGCAGGAACAGGAGCACGAAGACATAATTGGTGTATCGGGGACTGAACAGATAGCCCTCACGAATGGATGATTGTTTTTCCATTGAATGCTGTTTTTGTATTATGAAATCGTGCGAGAAACCAAGATTCGGCAGGATCAATGGCTACCCTAAAGGGAAACCGGTAACCGGCATCAAGAAATATATCAGGCCTTGTCCATGTATTAATTCCATATCCCGGGATGTGCTGCACGGATTTCTGGCCCAATATAGGAAAAAATGTAATTCGGGAAAGGCTGCGGTCTATTCTGATTGATGAAGCTATGATATTTGCTGAAAAAAATAACAATAACAGGCGGTTACTTTTCCTTATCGATCCTGAGCAATTCCACCTTCCTGAACTCAACCGGATGGCTTTCTGCCTGTAGTGCGATATATCCGCTCTTCAGGGGGGTGCCCTCGGCCAGCGGGAATCCCTCCGGCATCTCACCGCCTGTCTGGGGCTTTGTGTAGGTCAGAACCGTATCTCCATTAACCATATGATGTATGATGCTGTCTCCTTGAACAATAAGCTCGGCTGTTACCCATTCATCGCCGTGGAATGTAGCCGACCGGGATGGGATACAATGCTCGGTGATGATTTGTCCGTTCATCATTATATGGGTGCCGGGAGTGCAAACATTGGCCGTGGGCCGGCTGCCCTCACCGGTACCCCCCAGAAACTGTACCTCGATGGAAACAGGGAAGTTCTGGTCAGGAAGCATACTCTCCGGCGACTGGGAATGAAACATTATCCCGCTGTTCTTGAAACCCCAGGCCGGGCCACCCGGTGCCTGGCTGCCCACAAAACGATATTCAAGCCTGAGCCGGTAGTGAGAGAACGGCTCGTGATAGAAGATATGCCCGTATTCCCCCCGGAAGGTGTCGTATTCGGCATACGATATTTTCATTATCCCCGCTTCAACAAGGAAGGTATTGTTGAAGTTTTCTCCCGCCGGATAGCCCGAGAACTTGACCGTCCAGCCACTCAGATCCCGCCCGTTGAATAACGGGATCCATTTTTCTTGCTTAACACAGCTTGTGAAAACTGCCAGCACAATGAAAGGCGCAAATAGGCTATTCTTCATATGCCGACCTTTCCGAATGATAAATGAACCATTCATATTATGGGTTGTTCAATAATTGTTCTATAAATGTATCAGTGTAAACATTTAATAAAGTAAGAAAGAATTACTGTAAATGACAGGATTTTTTCGTATATTTAAAAATTGTCGTCAACAGTTTTCCAAAGTGGAAAAACATTTTTTTTTAAAATTTAGTTCTTACTCTTTATAGCGGGATGTAAGTAGTTTTAAATCAATCAATATGGCAACAAAAAAAGCACCCAGGAGTACTTCAGGCAGAAAAGCAGCCCCTAAAGCAAAAAAAGGTCAGATAACGGAGGATGATATAAGGAAAAGAGCCGAGGAAATTTACCTTGAAAGAATCGCCCGCGGCGATTATCGTCCTGCCGAAGAAGACTGGCTGCAGGCGGAAAGGGAACTCAGGGAACAATA
>JAXDBV010000344.1:0-5663 GCA_034678415.1 Bacteroidales bacterium | reverse complement strand
TCGAAGATGGTTTGTACCACCTCCTCGCGGCTCAGGGTGCCACAGTTGATCAGGATATCAAAGATAGTATTATCCGCCTTCTTTCCCCAGTAGTAATCCACGAACTGTTGCCTGTTTTTATCGGTTTCGTTCGCCAGTTTAACGGCCTTGTCGGGACTGATTTTTTGCATCTTGCAAATGCTTTCCACCCGCCATTCCATGGGTGCCATGAGTTTTACATGGAGGGAGCGCCTGATGTTACGGGTCAGGGCAACGCCAGCCCTGCCAACAATAATCACATTTCCCTCGATGGCGATCGACCGGATCACCTCACCGATGGTCTTCCTGATGCGCTTGTCACTGATATAGTACTTGCTCGATTGTGCGGAGAGGATCTCATCGAAGAAGGATTTCTCCTCATAGTTGAATACATATTTGATCCGGGAAGAATCAATCTTCAGCTCATTGGCAGCCTGTTCCAGCAGTTCCTTGTTCACAAATGACCATTCTTTCCTGTTTCCTTTTTCTTTCAGGTGGCTGTTAATAACATCAACCAGCATTTGGGCGATGATCTTGGAAGGACATCCGTATTGTCTGGAGATGGTTATTACAGGGCCGGGAGAAGTGACCCGCCTCTCCTGTTCCCTGTATCTCTCGAGTGCATACTTTGAAAGATCGATGTTCATGGTTGTGGTATTAGGGCATACAATAAATGTATGAAAAATATGGGAGAAAGTCAAGGAACGTACACACAGGGAGGTGTGGTTCAGCGGAAGATGGTCTGGTCTCTCTCCGGTCCGATGGAGATCATGGTGACAGGTATCCCCGTGTGTTTCTCAATGAACTGTATAAAACCGACAAGCTGGGGTGGCAGTTCATGAAAATGCCGTTTACCAGACAGGTTCTGGTTCCATCCTTCAAAATTGGTATATACCGGTTCAAGGTCTTTGTCGATGAGGTAAGGGAATTCGTTAATAGTCTCTTCTCCCAGGCGGTAGGCGGTGCAGATACGGATGGTATCGAAGCTGTTGAGCACGTCAGCCTTGGTCATGATGAGCTGTGTCACTCCGTTCAGCATGATGGCATAGCGCAGTGCCACCAGGTCGAGCCATCCGCAGCGCCGTGGTCTGCCTGTGGTAGCCCCGAACTCAGCTCCGAGGGTGCGCAGCCGTTCCCCGGTGTCATTGTCCTGCTCGGTAGGGAAGGGGCCGCTGCCCACCCTGGTACAATACGACTTGAAGATGCCGAGCACCTCACCGATGTTGCGCGGGGCGATGCCCAGCCCTGTACAGGCCCCGGCACAGATGGTATTCGACGAGGTGACGTAGGGATATGACCCGAAATCAATGTCGAGCAGGGTGCCCTGGGCTCCCTCGGCAAGCACACTCTTCCCTTCCCGCAGATAGCGGTTTAGCATGTGCTCACTGTCAACAAGCCTGAATTGCCGGATCGTTTCGATACCGTTAAAAAAACCCTGCTCATACTCTTCCAGCCGGTAATTGAACCGGTAGATCTTCAGGAGATCCAGATGTTTCTTTACGAGAAAGTTGTATCTATCCCTGAAATCAGACCGGAGGATATCACCCACCCGAATGCCGTTGCGTCCGGTCTTGTCCATGTAAGTAGGCCCGATACCTTTCAGCGTTGAACCGATTTTGGTAATGCCTTTTGAGCTTTCCGACGCCGCATCAAGGATCCTGTGTGTGGGAAGAATGAGATGGGCTTTCTTTGATATCAGGAGATTATGGCTGAGGTCGATGCCCAGCCTGGCTATCGATTCGATCTCTTTGCGGAAGATGATAGGATCAATCACCACACCATTGCCTATCACATTCATTTTTTCACGGTGAAAGATGCCGGAAGGTATGTTATGAAGGATGTGTTGTATATTTTTTATTTCAAGGGTATGCCCCGCGTTGGGACCGCCCTGGAAGCGGGCAATCACATCATACTTGGGTGTCAGGAAATCGACGATCTTGCCTTTTCCCTCATCGCCCCACTGCAGGCCTAACAGTACATCAACTTTCATGTGTCGTGTGATAAAATATCGCTTAAAATTCAGGCAGAAGTTACGAATAAATTCAGCAGGGGAGTGTGCATTTTTTTAACGAGTAATCAACACCGTTCAGTCTTGGTTACCCGTACGGGGAATATGGTCAGGCATAGGATACGGCTGTATGAAATAACACACCGGTGCTGCGTCGGGTGAGAGAAGCACAGAGCCTGCTGTCGCAACCTGCCCTATGATAGATCTTTGGGAAGGTAAAATTGCGTGTATGTTATTTGCAGAAATGGTTACTTGTACACCTGAAAAATGGATTGAAAAAGCGTGCAAATCAGAAAAGGAGCGTTAAGAATACGGGGAATGAATCATTAATTTTTTGCGCCGATGGCTGTGCTCAGGGTTTTACCTTTTTCGTTTCCTTGAGTTTTCCATAGATATACAGTGAGTGGTGGGAAGGGATGAAATGGTAAAGTTCACTGGCGGTCTTTATGATATCTGCTATCCGGGGGTCGCAGAATTCGATCACCCTCCCACTCTCGGTGTCGATCAGATGGTCATGCTGGATACAGTGGTAGGCTTTCTCAAACTGGGCAATATTCTTGCCAAACTGGTGCTTGATCACCAGGTTGCAGTCGAGCAGCAGCTCAATAGTATTGTACAGCGTGGCACGGCTTACCCGGTAGTTTTTATTCTTCATAAATATGTAAAGGGATTCGATGTCAAAATGACCATCCCTTGAATATATCTCGTCAAGAATGGCAAACCGTTCCGGTGTTTTCCGGTGACCTTTTTTCTCAAGGTATGTGGTAAATATCTGTTTTACCGTTTCCCGTGTTTCCTCCTTGCTCATAATTTAGTCTAATTATAAATAGTGATCAAAATTAACACTTTTTTTAAATTGCCAAAGGAAGAAAGGAATAAATCCGGAGGGATGGATCAGTCCTCGGTGATCTCGATCCTTTTTACCGAGTCCACGCCTTTCACCTTGATGAGGTTCATGATTAGGTTGTTCAGGTCCTGTTTGTTATGGACGTACACATCAATGATTCCTTCGAACACCTCCCCGTGCACATCAAATTTCACGGTACGCATATTGACGTTCAGTTCTTTAGAGATCACGGTGGTGATATCGTTGATAAGGCCTATTTTGTCGAGTCCCTTCAGTTCAATGCGGGCGAGGTATGAGAGCAGTTTCTGTGTTTCCCATTTAGCCGGGACGATCCGGTTGCCATGGCTGGCCAGCAGACGTATCGCCGTAGGGCAGGTTGATTTGTGGATAACGATGGTTTTGTCCGGGTTTCTGTACCCTATCACTTCATCACCGGGGATGGGGCTGCAGCACCGGGCGATGGTATAGGGCTGATCACTCACGTCGGGATCGCCCTGGACAATATAGGTGGATCTATAATCAAATCCGTCGTCGGCTTGTTGCAGCTCTTCTTCCTCATGCCTTGGTTCCTTTGATTTGCCGAACGTGAGCTTCCAGTAACGCGATAATTTGGACCGGCGTTTCTGGCGCAGCAGCTTTTCCAAGTTGTCGAGCTTGATCAGCCCGCGCCCGATCTTATTGTACAGTTCGTCCTTGGTAGTGACTTCGTAGGCGCTCATCAGTTTTTCCAGGATTCTTGAGTTGGGTCGCAGGTCAAGCTGCGCCAGCTCATCCTCCAGCATTTTCAATCCCTCCTCGGTAGGATTTTTATCATTTATCCTCTGTGAACTTTTGATAGCTGCCTTTGCTTTGGCGGTGACAACGTAGTCAAGCCATTTGAGCTGCGATTTCTGCTTGTCGGAGGTAAGTATCTCCACCTGATCGCCGCTCGACAGGCGGTAATCCAGCGGGACCAGCTTGTGGTTCACCTTGGCACCGATCGCCTTGTTCCCTATCTCGGTATGGATATCGTAGGCAAAATCGAGGACAGTAGCGTTTTTTGGCAGGGTCTTTAGCTGGCCTTTAGGTGTGAAGACGATGATTTCGGAAGAGAAGAGGTTCAACTTGAAATCGTCGAGGAACTCGAGGGCGTTGGATGAGGGATCCTGGAGCATCTCGCGTATGCGCCTGATCCATTTGTCAAGCTCGTTTTCCTCGCCACCGCTGCCTTTGATCTGTTTGTATTTCCAATGGGCGGCAAACCCGTGTTCTGCGATCTCGTCCATCCGTTTCGATCGTATCTGCACCTCTACCCAACGTCCATTGGGCCCCATCACCGTCACGTGCAGCGCCTCATATCCGTTGGCCTTGGGAGTGCTCACCCAGTCGCGTATCCGGTCAGGCTTGGGCTTGTAAATGTCAGTGATGAGGGAATAGATATGCCAGCACTGGGTCTTCTCAGGTATTTTTGTTTTGGGAGTGAAAACAATACGGATTGCCATCAGGTCGTACACTTCTTCAAAGGGCACGTTTTTAGCCTGCATCTTGTGCCAGATGGAATAAATGGATTTGGGCCTGCCGCTGATTTCGAACTCAAACTTGTTGGCGGTCAGCTTTTCAATGATGGGCAGGGAGAACCGGTTGATCTCCTGAATCCTTTTCTTCTCATTATCCTGTATTTTCCTTAACAGTTCCTCATAGACCAGCGGATGGCGGTATTTAAGGCTCAGGTCTTCCAGCTCGGTTTTGATGGCATAAAAACCCAGCCGGTGTGCCAGCGGGGCATAAAGGTAGATGGTCTCACCGGCCAGCTTGACCTGCTTGTTGGGCGGAAGGGAATCGAGGGTGCGCATATTATGCAGGCGGTCGGCCAGCTTGATGAGGATCACCCTCACATCATCCGAAAGGGTGAGAAGCATTTTCCTGAAGTTTTCAGCCTGGAGGGATGAGTCGCTGTCAAATACATCGGCGATCTTGGTAAGGCCGTCAATGATGGCCGACACTTTCACCCCGAAATGGTTTCTGATATCATCCAGCGAGTAATCGGTATCTTCAACAACATCATGAAGAAGAGCACAGATAATGGAGGTGGGACCTAACCCCATCTCTTCTGCAACAATACGTGCCACTGATACAGGATGATAGATATATGGTTCTCCCGATTTGCGGGTTACATTCTTATGCGCTTCATTGGCAATGTGGAAAGCTTTGCGTATCTGTTTTATGTCGCTCTCCTCGTTGCAGCGTCCACAGTTCCTGATAATGTCATCGATCTTACCTTCCAGGATCTTTCTGTCGTTTTCAGTTACAACAGTCATACAATCAGCTAATTAACCATTTTAAGGCTTCATTACAAAGGTAATGATTATTCTGTTATTGATTGAGCTGTTTGATAACTGAAACCTACCGGTAGATGACCGTGATGTTTCCGTTCATTGTATATTCCTTTCCGCCGGCCGACTTGAAACGGATAAAATAGACAAAGGTGTCCTGCGTGGCTTCAGTCTTCCCGTTGATATTGCCGTCCCAGCTTTCAAGGTAGTCTTCTGTTTCAAAGACGAGGTTGTTCCACCGGTTATAGATCACCATATGGTATTCAGCGGGAGCGAAGGTGAAGACGGGGCGGAAAAGACGGTTTTGTGGGATGCTGCTGTTCAGGACGATGGCATTGGGTATGAACACCCTGGGCTCGATGTCAATGCATGAGACGTTCGACCGGCTGATACCGGTAATTCCATAAGGATTGTCGGGCGCCTCGGTGGCAATAACGTAATAACAGAAAATCCCGGGTATTTCAGTGTTCTGGTACAC
>JAXDBV010000343.1:0-3257 GCA_034678415.1 Bacteroidales bacterium | reverse complement strand
ATACAGATCGGGGGTCCACCGCACATATGCCTGTTCTCCCTGCGGTGAGATATGCGGTTCGTCGGTAAATATACCGGGGATGACCGATCCGAAAAAATGGCCGGCCGATGATTTATATCCATCCATGGTTACCTCGATGAATTTTTCAGTCACACCTTTCCTGAGAAGATCCACGTATGAAAAACCGGCATACCAGGAAGACCGAGGATAATATACCGGTTCGAACAGGTAATAATCGCCCCGTTTACCTATAAATGAAGGGAGGTCACCGGTAATTTCATGGAACTTCCCGTCCTTCCTGGCAAAAATATGCTTGCAGTTTCTATTTTCTTTCATGTTCAGTGATGCCACACGGTTTATTTTCAGGGCGTGTCCTTCATTCCATGACTCGGGCATCCTGTCAGGCACATGGCCTCCTGCGAACCCGCTGGGATAGGAGTTCTCGTCATAGAGCCAAAGACTCATACTGAGGCTGTCGGCTATGACGGCGGAATATTTTACCAGGCTGAACCATTCATCCGAGAGATATTCTGTGATCATCCCGTAGCGGGGATGGACCATCACTCCCCCGAATCCTTTTGATTTCAGGTCGCACAGCTGTTCCGCCGCATCTTTACGTGTCATTTCCCCGTTCCACACCCAGAAAGGAACGGGTCGGAACCGGGCGGGCGGATCAGCAAACAACTTGCTTATCTGATGGAAGGAAGTCAGGTGCTCCTGCCCGGAGAACTTCTTCGCCGGATGATAACAGGAGAATGAAAACACGATAATAGACAAGAGGGGAACGATTTTTTTCATATGAACAAAATAAATGTCAATAATATCTTTTCAGGCCGGCTGTCCGGTACCGTGTATTTTTTATTCCTGGTATTACTTCAGAATAAAGTGGTAGTCACCCGATCCGACGTCAAGGATGATTCTGTCCGTGTCGATCCCCCTGAATGTTACCCCTTCCACACCGGTTGCCGGCTGTCCTTTATCAAGGATGACTGTTTCACCTTCGCTGAGCACGGGGTTTGTCTTTCCCAGGAGCGGTATCCTGACGCTGGCAGAGGTATTGGCAGGTATGGAAAGGATCAGGGTGAAGCTACTGTCATTCAGTTCCCAGTGACTGTTGAGCATTCCGTAGGGAGTCTGGCATGATGCATCGACCCATGTTAGGTCGCCGGCAGGACACGGTTCGATGATCGACTGTTTAAAGCCAGGATGTTCCGGGACAGGCCTAATGCCTGCCAGGCTGGCGTAGAACCACTCTCCGACCGTACCGAGTGCGAAATGATTTCTGGAGTTCATATCCGGGCCTACGGTATCACTGTTCCAGAGCTCCCATATGGTTGTGGCATCTTTCTCAATCATATATCCCCAGGAAGGACATGTTGTTTGTGTGGCCACCTTATAGGCCAGATCATGGTACCCGTATCTGCTCAGCAGAGGACAGAGATATTTGGTGCCAAGGAAACCGGTAGTGAGGTGGTAATCCTGGTTAATCACATCACCAGCGATATTTTTCACCACACGTTCTTTTTCCGCACCGGGCACCATATTAAAAGCCAGAGGCAGGAGATTCATTGCCTGTGTTTTCCCTTCATACCATCCGTTGTGGGGATCATAGTATTTCCTGTTGTATGCATTGGCTATACCGGGCAGCATGGCACGCAGCTCGGATGCCACAGCTTCTTCACCGATAATGTCGGCCATCCGGCTCAACAGGTTTGTACTGTGATAATAATACAGGGCGCCTGTTGGTTTGGTGGGTGAAGGCACGGCTGCAACCCAGTCGCCATAGCCACCCCAGTCACCGCTGCCAAACTCATACAGTGAATCCTTGCTCATCTTTTGCATATATCTCACCCATGCGAGCATGGCATCAAAGTTATCCCTGATGATACCGGTATCGCCAAAGAAGGTATACATATCCCAGGGGATGGTTACCATGGCATCGGCCCAGGCCGGTTTACCGGGCCCTGTAACAACGATGGCCGGGTTGACATCGTACACAAATCCGCTCTCGTTCTGTGAGTCACGGATATCGCGCAACCATTTTTTAAAGAAAGAGATCATTTCAAGGTTATAGGATGCCGTGGCTGCTATAGCCTGGGCATCGCCCATCCATCCCAGACGTTCATCACGCTGCGGACAATCGGTGGGAACCGAGTGCAGGTTTCCCCGCAAGCTCCAGGACAGGTTCTGTTGAATCTTATTCAACAATTCATTGGAGCAGGTAAAGGTGCCAGTAAGAGGAACGGCACTATGAAACACGACACCGAGGATCATCTCGGGCGACGGGGTACCCTTATAATGTGTCATTTCTACATATCTGAACCCGTGATACGTAAACATCGGTTCCCACACTTCCAGGGAATCGCCACGGAAGATATAGCAGTCGGTGGCCCTGGCCGTGCGAAGGTTTTCGGTATATATGGAACCATCCTCATTGAGCACCTCCGCAAACCGGAGCCTGACAGAATCGCCACGTTGACCGCTGGCCATAATCTCCACCCATCCAACCATGTTTTGTCCCATATCGAACACGTATACACCGGGTCGGGGTTGTGACATGCTCACGGGTGCCAGTTCCCCGGTAACCTGTATTAACGGGGCAGACTCGGCCGACAGTACAGCCTGAGGGGGCGGGAAGGATCTGACATGCTCCCATGCAGTGTCGGCAAAACCGCTGGTATTCCATCCGGGCTGTTCAAGACGTGCATCATAGGTCTCACCATGATAAAGGGTATTTTCAATAATGGGTGAATCATGGACCTTCCAGCTTTCGTCGGTGACAAACACTTCCTCCATGCCGTCGTTATAATGAACCACCAGTTGCATCATGAATTTGAGGGATCCCGGGGTGTAGGAACAACCCACGCCCCAGCCCAGGCCACTGTTCCACCAACCGTTGCCAAGGATTGCTCCCAGCGTATTGGTGCCTTCTCTGAGCATCAGGCTCACATCATATACCTGATACTGTATGCGTTTAGGGTAGTGAGTCCACCCGGGAGAAAGAATATCCTCACCCACCCGTTCACCATTAATGTACAGTACATAGCTACCCAGGCCGGTGACATAAGCTCTTGCCTCCTTCATTTTACGGCCGACCTCAATTTCTTTTCTCATCATCACCGAACGGGATGGCCTGGTGGCATAGCTGCAATAATCCCAGTAGCCGGTCCCGTAGGATGCCACCTCAACGGCATTCGCCCAGCCGTCAGCGCGAAAACCGGGTATGTTCCAACCCTGGTATCGTGTGCCTGAAGTTT
>JAXDBV010000342.1:0-10662 GCA_034678415.1 Bacteroidales bacterium | reverse complement strand
CACTTACTGTATTTCTTTGCATATACGGTTTCCTGGCATCCGTCCTTCCCGTATGGCTCCTTCTCTCACCACGTGATTACCTGAGCTCGATCATGAAGCTGGGTGTGGTGGCCATGCTGGCTGTGGGTGTGGTGCTGGTGATGCCGGAGATCAAGATGCCCGGACTGACAACCTTTATCCACGGCAACGGGCCGGTTATTCCCGGCAGCCTGTTCCCCTACCTCTTCATCACCATAGCCTGCGGAGCTATATCGGGGTTCCATGCCCTGGTGAGCTCGGGCACAACACCCAAGATGCTGATGAAGGAATCGCATATTAAACCGATTGCCGTGGGATCCATGCTCTCGGAAGCCATGGTGAGCATCCTGGCGCTGATCGCTGCCACCAGCCTCTTCCCCCTTGACTATTTCCAAATCAATGTCAGCCCTGAGAAGTTCAGGGAGATCCTTCCCACCCTGCAGGCGATGGGATTTACCGAAAGCAACCTAACCGTACTGGCAGAAGAGGTGGGTGAGAACATTGCGGGTCGCCCGGGAGGAGCTGTGTCACTGGCCGTTGGCATGGCACAGATCTTTTCCTCCATTCCGGGACTCACCGGGCTCATGTCATACTGGTACCATTTTGCCATCATGTTCGAAGCCCTGTTCATCCTCACCACCATCGATGCAGGCACGCGTATTGCCCGGTTCGTCCTCCAGGAATCATTCGGCAAGATTTATAAACCTTTTGAGAGCACCACCTGGCTGCCGGGCAACCTGTTCACGAGCCTGCTGGTGGTCCTCGCCTGGGGATATTTCATCTTTACCGGCACCGTGTCAACCATCTGGCCTATGTTCGGGGTGGCTAACCAGCTGCTGGCAACCCTTGCCCTGGCCATCGGTACCAGCTATCTTATCAACAGAGGTAAAGCGCGGTACGCATGGGTAACCATTATACCCATGAGCTTTGTCGGGGTGACCACCATCACGGGCGGTATCATGAACCTGGTAAGGATTTACATTCCGCAGATGCGCATACAGGGTACCGTTGTACAGGGAAGCATTAACACCATCCTCACCCTTCTGATTCTGATAAGCGTGGTGCTCATCATCCTGGAAGCCATACCAAGGTGGCTGAAAACAAGGAACAGGAATTAGAAGACCGGTTGCCGGATAATCAACGACAGCTACTTACAGAAGACAGGCATCGTTTGAAAATTAATGAATTAAATCCGTTATTAATGAGATGGAATTAATGAATTAATTATGTAATAAACCCCTGGAAAACCAATGTGACAGGTGTGTGGATTTTTCATACCGGTCAGCCACCGGCCCGCTTCACATATGGATGAAGAATGGATCCGTTGAAACTTGCATGGCCATATATAAATAAAGAATTCCTGCAGGTGAAAGTACCTGGAAGCGCAAGTAAAAGTTTTAGGTTCAAACGGTTTACTGGCTCAAGTACTTATCCAGCATGGCCATGAATGACTCTTTCATGATTGGTTTGGCCAGGTAGTCGTCACAGCCGGCTTTGCGGCATTTTTCCTCATCCCCTTCCATGGCATAGGCGGTCTGAGCTATGACAGGTACATCCTTGTTCAGCAGCTTCATGAGGCGGGTCGCTTCAAAACCATCCATCACCGGCATCTTGAGGTCGATAAGCACCAGGTCTATCTCCGGGTGATCCTTGAACAGCCGGACGGTCTCCTCCCCGTCAATAGCACGTATAACCGTTACCCCCGTCTTTTTCAGGAGCTCATAGAGGAAAAGGTAATTGGTGTCTTCATCTTCCGCCACCAATATGGTTTTTCCCGGCCACCTGACCTGTTTCACCTTACCCTCAGGTTTAGTCATTATTTCGGTATAGGCCTTTTTTTCAACGAAAGGAATGGAGAAATAAAACGCGGAACCCTTCCCCGGTTCCGACTCAATCCAAATCTTACCTTCCAGAAGGTGAATAAGGTCTTTTGACAGAGACAACCCTATACCCGTGCCGCGGTAAATCTTTTCAGGACTCTGGGCTTCCAGCTTCATGAAACGGTTGAAGATCACCTCGTGAAATTCCTTATCTATCCCGATACCGGTATCCCTGACGAAGAACTGGAGGTGTTCACCCTCGTGGATACATCCGAATTCAATACTCCCCTTTTCGGTGAATTTCACCGCGTTGGAAAGAAGGTTTGTCAGGATCTGTTTCAGCCTGATCCGGTCAGTCACCAGCCTGAGATCGGGAAAAGGAACATAGTATTCCAGTTTGATCTTGTCTTTCCCCTGTTTCAGCAATGATTGCGAAAAGATGGTCTTCAAATCATCGAACAAATCCTTTAAGACAAACTCAACGGGATGGATCTCAATCTGGTTGGCTTCAATCTTTGAAATATCAATGATGTCTTCAATAAGCTGCAACAGGTATATTCCGCTGTCGTTGATGATCTTGATGTATTCCTTTCGTTCTTCCCTGGTGATATCGGTATCGAGCAACTGACTGAATCCCAGGATGGAATTCATGGGAGTACGGATCTCATGCGACATATTGGCCAGGAAGGCTGATTTCAGCTTATCCGATTTCTCGGCTTTCTCACGTTCGTGTATATATATTTTTTCGGCCGTTATCAGGAGGACAGTGGTCAAAAGGGCATAGATAACCAGGCTGGAATATATATCAATAACCCTGATCTTCTCATTGCTGTATGTATTGATCTCTTTCAGGAAGATGAACTCAATACAAAACAGGATAACAAGGTTGATATAGAAGGCGATCAGGAAATAGTTACGGTATTTTCCGCTCCACACAAATATGGACAGGGAATAAACGATAAGGAAGAGAAAAAGTATCGGACCGCTGGATCCTGAATTAAAGAACCATACCACATCCAGCAGTATAAATACACCGATACTGATCAGCCAGCGGCTTAACAGCGTTTTGTTCCTGAACCTGGAAAGCCAGAAAAGTAAGAAAAAGTAGATGGCAGCGACAAATGTCAGAAGGGTGACGATAATGCCGATGTTGAGGATGATGTTGAGCAGGGTGGCTACAAGGCTCAGGGAAGCAGCCAGGATACCCATCATGTTGATAAAGCGATCCTCGAGGCCGGTCGCATCAGGATCGCCCAGTAAAAACGATGCTATATTATTTATTTTTAACATGTCCGATCATGACACGGGCACTCCTTGGCGGGGTGAAAAAGGTATGACGGTTCGCTCCTATCTGACCTCACTCCACTCAAGTTCGGTATAATAACCTTTAATACTGTATTCAAATGAACTGTCAAGGATGAGTTTCTTTGACCTGATAAGGTACTCGTATTTCATCCTGTATCCATAGGTTTCGCTGGTATCGGGATAGAAGAACATCAGGCCAGACCAGAACTTTTCATTGGTTCCATACACCGTTCTCTCCGATTCGGATGTATGACGGTAATTGCCTTTCTCTTCACGGGTAAGAGTTATCACATTATTATGCTTGTCGGTAAACGAAAAGGAATAGGTGACCGAATAATCGGAACGACCCAGTTTCATCGTCCCTTCGAAATTCTCCAGATCGTAAGTGTCACCGTCATAATAGGTGCCGGAGCGGAGCTTGTAATCACCTGACATGTTGAAATCATCATAGAGCATGCAGGAAGAAGGACCGATCCATGCCAGCAGAATGAGGATGAGTAGAATGAAACTGGTTTTCCTCATCGTTAGCCTGTTATTGAATACTTCGGAACTGAGGTCAAAATTATATTTATTATTCATATAATGCAACCCGGCAATAATTATTCTTTTATCCTTGATTTTATACGTTCCACCTCGCTTTTAAGTTTAGCCACGGTGGACAATAATTTTTCTTCCGGCAATATCGGATCGGGTATTTCATGACTGATATAATGAACAAACCGCCATATCTCCCTGATATCATTCACCTTTACATCATACGGTTCGTACATGGGATTCAGTGAATAGAGGGTGAGTTTATGCTCTTTCCCTATAAGGTTTTCAACGATTTTGAACATGATACCGTCGTCAAGGGTAAAGATGATGTATGCCTGTCCACTCACAAGCGTATTCCAGTCGGTAACATATTCACCGGTAACCCAGGCTCCGTCGGGAATAGGGAGCATGGAATCGCCCTTAAGCTGGAAAGTGCGGTATTTTTTCCCCGGAGAAAGAAAGGGAAGTTGGAAGCGGGGCAGTTCGCGGATAAACTCAGGGTCAGCATAGCCGGTACGGTACCCTGCCTTGGCTTTCTCGGGTACTAGCTCGATATTCTCCTCGTTCGCCTGGTTCACGGTGGTGGCCAGCACCCTGAGGTTCCCACCCCTGATGAACACATCGCTGCCGTGTTCCAGCTGGTACAACTGCTGGTCGGTAAGCAGCGACAGATCAACCTTCAGCAGGGTGTCAACGGCAATATGGTAATAACCGGAGATGGCAAGCAACACTTCAATACCCGGCTCGGCTACATCATTCTCGTAACCACTGTAGGTTGAACGTTTCATCTTCAGGGCAAAAGCAATGTCGTCCTGGGTCTTATTCCTGCGCTTGCGCAATAATTTGATGTTGGAACTGAAATACATGGTGCAAATGTTACATTATTAATTTGTCAGGGTGTCACACCGTGGTTTTCCCAAGGGATCGCGTCTGCAGAAAACAGCCCCGCTGTTGATTCCCCTGACATTTTATCTATCATGACTTATATATTCCATATGAACTCTCTTCAGCTGCATCACCCGATACAGACAATGAAACAATTCAATGCCCGGGCTAAAAAAAATTTCTTGTTTTCAATTATAATGATTATATTATAATCACAAATTTGATTAATTTTTAATCAAATATAAAACATTTATCTGAAAAACAAAAATTTCTGATCTTTTTTATGGAAGCGGGATGGAGAGAGCGGACGATTGCGCATTTTGATCTCGACACTTTTTTTGTATCGGTTGAGCGGTTACACAACAGGGCTCTGGCGGGCAAGCCCGTGATTGTTGGCGGCTTGTCCGACCGGGGGGTGGTGGCCAGTTGCAGCTATGAAGCGCGCAAGTATGGTGTGCGGTCGGCTATGCCCATGAAAACAGCCCGTCACCTGTGTAATGAGGCGGTCTTTATCCGTGGTGACATGGAACTGTACAGCAGGTACTCCGACATGGTGACGGAGATTATTGCCGCGCAGGCCCCCGTGTATGAGAAAGCGTCCATCGATGAACATTACCTGGATATCACGGGTATGGACCGTTTCTTCGGCTGCCTGGCATGGACGCATGAACTGCGGCAGCAGATCATCAGACATACCGGCCTGCCTGTATCGTTCGGCCTGTCGGTCAACAAAACGGTGTCAAAGATTGCCACGGGGGAAGCCAAGCCCAACGGCGAAAAAGAGGTGGGAAAAGAGCAGGTGCGTCGTTTCCTGGCCCCCCTGCCCATCAACAGGATACCCATGGTCGGCAACAGCACCTTCCACCTCCTCCGTTCCATGGGTATCCTTACCATTGACAGCCTGAGCCGGATACCGGTGGAGATGATGGAAAAGCTGATGGGTAAAAACGGGGTGGAGCTATGGAAGAGGGCCAATGGCATTGACCATGCACCGGTGGTGCCTTACTCGGAGAGGAAATCGGTAAGCACGGAGAGAACGTTTGAGAAAGACACCATCGACATTGACATGATCAACCGGTTGCTGTCTCGCATGGTGGAGAAGCTGGCCTTCGAACTGCGCAGCAGCCAGAGGCTCACCTCCTGTATCACCGTGAAGATACGTTACTCCAATTTCGACACACACACCCTGCAGAAAAGGATCCCTTATACCAGCTTTGACCATATACTGCTGGCCGGTACGCGCGAGCTGTTCAACAGGCTGTACCAGCGCAGGATGAGGATCAGGCTGGTGGGGGTACGGCTCAGCCACCTCGTACAGGGAGTGCAGCAGCTCAACATGTTCGAAGACACACCCGGCATGGTAAGCCTCTACCTCACCATGGACAGGCTAAGGCAACGGTACGGCACTGATGCCGTAATCAGGGCCGCAGGAATGGAACACGGATCGCCCGCCGGCAGAAAAACGGCAGAAACATCCGCTGTACCGGCAAATGAGGCATTGTTGCAGTCACACATCAGCCATCTGCAGAAAAGAGTGGCCAGCGGATGGTGGCATTAAGAGTACAGGATTCAGGGTCAGGAGATATGAGATGTGAGAGCGCAAGAGATGGAGGGAGACGGGTGCAGGGTATTGATGGTTCCGGCTGCCCGCTGCCGTACCTGCACGGAAGGATACCCTTGCCACAGATCCGCTAATGTTATGGTTTAATATGACGCTCAGAGTACCACACGCCTGACGCCGGACCCTCGGCGGGGTAACGACGAAACAATTTACATACCAATGCATTTGAACAACCACTCATATTACAGTCTTCGTTACGGCACCATGACGACAGAGGAACTGGTGAAAGAGGCCGCCGGTAAGGGGGTACAGGCCCTTGCGCTGACCGATATCAATAACACCATGGGCATATTTGATTTTGTGAAGGAATGTCGCGAACATGGCATACAGCCGTTGGCCGGCATGGAGTTCCGCGATGGAGACAGGCTGCTGTACACGGGGATAGCACGGAACAACCAGGGGTTCCGCGAGCTGAACGAGTGGCTCAGCACCCATACCCTGCAGGAGCTCGACCTGCCCCCTGCCCCGTCACCCTTCAGCCATGCTTATATTATCTATCCTTTCGGGGCAAACCACATACCCGTGCTCCGCGAAAACGAATATGTCGGAGTGAGCACCAGGGATATACCACGCCTTCTGGTCAGCGCGGGGAAACGGGAACGGGAGAAGTGCGTTATCATGCAGCCGGTGACCTTCCGCGACCAGGAAGAATACGAGCTACACCTCAACCTGAGGGCCATACATCACAACACCCTTATCAGTAAACTCACCGCCGGCCAGCATGCCGTACCCGGCGAGATAATGATGAGCCCCTCGCAAATCAGGCAGGCGTTTGATTATTTCCCCGAAATCATCAATAACACGGAAAATCTTATCGGTGAATGTTCGTTCGAATTCAACTATAAAACCTGCAAGAACAAGAGAACGTTCACGGGGAACCCTTACGATGATAAGCTCCTGCTGGAGAAGCTCACGCGTGACGGGCTGGTGTACCGGTACGGGAAGGATAATACGGAGGCGGCAAGAAGGGTGGAGCATGAGCTGGAGATCATTGACCGGCTGGGCTTCTCCTCCTACTTTCTCATCACATGGGATATCATACGGTACTCCCTCATGCGCGGCTTCTACCATGTGGGGCGCGGCAGCGGCGCCAACAGTATCGTCGCCTATTGCCTGCGTATCACCGATGTTGATCCCATTGAGCTGAACCTGTACTTTGAGCGGTTCATCAATCCCAAACGTACCAGCCCCCCCGATTTTGATATTGACTACTCGTGGAAAGAACGCGACGAGGTGCTTGAATACATCTTCCGCAGGCATGGAAGGCTCCATACGGCGCTGCTCGGCGCCACCTCCACGTTCCGGGGCAAATCCGTTCTGCGTGAGCTGGGTAAGGTTTACGGGTTACCCAAAGCCGAGATCGATGCACTGGTGGATGAGCCGGGCTCAACACTCAACCATAACGAGATCACCGGCAAAATATTCCGCATGGGAGTGAAGATGATGGATTTCCCCAATGTAAGAAGCATCCACGCCGGGGGAGTGCTGATCTCCGAAGAGCCCATCACCTGCTATACCGCCCTCGATCTTCCTCCCAAGGGCTTCCCCACTACCCAGTGGGATATGTATGTGGCCGAGGATATAGGCTTCGAAAAGCTTGACATCCTCAGCCAGCGAGGCATTGGACATATACATGACTGTGCCGATATCGTGTATAGGAACTGTAAGACAAGGATCGACGTGCATGCCGTACAGGAGTTCAAGGATGACCCACAGGTGAAGAAGCAGCTCCGGTCGGGTCATACCATCGGATGTTTCTATATCGAGAGCCCCGCCATGAGAGGATTGCTGAAGAAGCTGCGATGTGACAACTATACCGGCCTGGTGGCGGCCAGCTCTATCATACGGCCGGGAGTGGCCCGGTCGGGAATGATGAAGGAATACATCCACCGTTTTCACCACCCTGACGATTTCGAGTACCTCCATCCCATTATGAAGGAGCAGCTGTCGGAGACCTTCGGGGTGATGGTGTACCAGGAAGATGTGCTGAAGATATGCCATCATTTTGCCGGGCTCGACCTGGCCGATGCCGATGTGCTGCGCCGTGCCATGAGCGGCAAATACCGGTCGAAGAAGGAGTTTGAGAAGATCGTGAACCGTTTCTTCACCAACTGCCGTGAGCGAGGGTACCCCGAGGAGCTCACACACGAGGTGTGGCGACAGATCGAGTCGTTCGCAGGGTACTCCTTCTCCAAAGCACACTCGGCTTCCTACGCCGTGGAAAGCTTCCAGAGCCTGTTCCTCAAGGCACACTTCCCGCGGGAGTTCATGGTTGCCGTGATCAATAATTTCGGGGGATTCTACCCCTCATGGGTATACGTGAATGAAGCCCGAAAAGCAGGAGCAGTCATCGAGCTCCCCTGCGTCAACCACAGCCAATACCTCACCTCTATCGAGGGTGATACCATCTATTTGGGATTCATACATATACAAAACCTTGAGACACACATTGCCAGGGCCATCCCCGGGATGAGGGAACGGTACGGGCCATACCTGTCGCTCGAGGATTTCATTAATCGTGTGCAGCCCGGACTGGAACAGGTGCTCATCCTGGTGCGCAGCAACGCCTTTCGCTTCACCGGTAAATCGAAGAAAGAGCTGCTGTGGGAAGCCAATATGCTGATGAACCGATCGGTAAAAAGCCATACCCCCACCCTCTTCTATACCCGGCCCAGGAACTTCGAGCTTCCTGCACTCGTGCAGGACAGGATCGAGGATGCTTACGACGAGATCGAACTGCTGGGATTCCCGGTTACCATGTCCGACTTTGACCTGCTGAAAGCACGTTTCCGCGGCGAGGTGATGGCGCATAATCTTATCAACCATGTGGGCAAAACAGTGCGAATGGCGGGAAACCTGGTTAATACAAAGTATGTTCGCACGGTGCGCAACGAAGTGATGTACTTCGGCACCTTCCTCGATGTGAAAGGAGACTTCTTCGACACGGTAAACTTCCCGCCCGTACAGAAGAAATACCCGTTCACGGGACGCGGTATCTACCTGATCCTTGGAAGAGTGGCTGAGGAATTCGGATTCCCCAGCGTTGAAACGATCAAGATGGTGAAACTCCCCATGCACCAGGATCCGAGGTACCTGGAAGAATGAACGCATGAGAATTCTGGTATCAGTAAATTTTTATTCTCCCATCGCGACGGCTTTCCCGTGAAACACATAGTTTGCCGTGCCTTGTATTCCGTCATTATTACCCGTTCATATTTTCCACCTCACTACCCATGGCCTGCATTTTCGTTTCAGCATCCGTTCTCCCTTATCATGAACACGGGGTCACTGCACGCTGAGCTTTGAACTGTTTCCTGTAGTAACCGTTTTTTAAAGAAGGGTGAGCATGTGCGTTTCATCATGAACCTTCATGGATCTGTTTTGACTTGAAACGTGATGATTCGGAGATCACCTTCATCTTCCTGAACCCATTGAACCACAGGAAAACAAGATACGGGAGAAATATCGCCAGCGCCAGCGGATGGCCAGACATGATGATGAAATCGTAGATTCCGTGGAGCAGGATGGGTACGAGCAAACCCAGCAACATATGTTTTGCCCGCCGTTCGGGGATCATTTTTGCGATACCCAGGTGATAACCCATCACGATCCCGAACAGTGCATGAGCCGGTACCGCCGTCAGAGCCCTTGATACTCCCACATCGAATCCCAGCTGTGTGACATACAACAGGTTTTCAACCGCCGCAAATCCCAGGGATATGAATACGGCGTATACAATCCCGTCAAACTTCTCGTTGAAATGTTGGTTACGCCAGATGAAGAGTATGAAAACCAGGAACTTGAATGTTTCCTCCGTAATACCTGCCACGATGAAGGCGGTGTACCCTGCCTGTATCACCGAAGGTTCACCTGGACCAATGAATGTGAACAGGCTTTCGAACAAAACAACAGGTATGACTGCCAGTGCTCCTGCCGCCAATGCTTTCATTAACAAACGTAGCGGTTCTTTCTCATACTTGTCACGGAAATAAATATAACAGGCTATAATAATTACCGGCGCGAAGGATATAACAGCCAGGTTCATGAAATTTACCAGTACCGGGGATAGTACGGTTCATAGAAAACACCCTGTCCCGGATACGGATACAACGGCTGATTATCATAACGGAATGATGCTCCGAAGCTCAATGATGGTGTTATTTTATAATCCAGGCTCATCGACATACCGCTGAAATTCGGGTAATTCGTCATTTGCATCCGGTCCATAAAACCGGGATCGGAAAATGTTTTGTACACGGTACCGGAAAGGAGAATGTTGGGGCTGAGCCTGTATGATCCGCCGGCATACAGAACATAACTGGTAGAGGCGCCGTTCATTCCGGGGAAATTTCCGGTTCCGGTGAAAGAGCCCGTGCGGTTCATCATGTTATAGCTGATCACCAGGCCACCCTGAAGGGAGAATCTGTCACTGAACCGGAACGATGCGGATGGGGCAATGTATTGACTCAGGAAGGAGCC
>JAXDBV010000341.1:0-22936 GCA_034678415.1 Bacteroidales bacterium | reverse complement strand
ACTGACAGAAACCGGGTAAAGTCTGCAGGAACGACATGTCTGTCATAAAACAGTCTGCCCGACTCGACAACCTGAAGGCTACCTGTCATTTATTCTTAGGGCCCTGTATTTGCAGGATCATTAGGACCATTTTTGGCCAGGTCCATCATTTCCTTAAGAATATCCGGATATTTATCCGCGAGATTGTGCTGTTCTGAAATATCATTTTCCAGATCATACAACTCAGGGACTGTCCTTTCAGGATCCAACACATAAACGTATCTCATGGTCGTTCCTGGGAGCACCAGTTTCCATTTGCCTTTTCTTACCGCCTGCAATTCACCTTTCACATGATAATAAAATACATCCCTGGCACTCACTTCGGTCTTTCCAAGGATCAAGTCGCTTTGGTCATATCCATCCATCACCCTGTCACCCGGGACCACTCCTCCGGCCCGTCTGGCTATGGTTGGAAAGATATCCAGTGTAGCCATCAGTCCATCACATACCTTCCCGGCCGGTATGTTACCGGGAGCCCAAAAAACACATGGTACCCTGAATCCCCCTTCATATGGCGAACCTTTGGCACTTCTTAGCGAATAAGCATTGCCTGTTGCTTTGCTTCCATGTGTCTTACGGTAGAACTCCTCCTTATTGGACCAGGGACCGTTGTCGCTGAAGAAAAGAACATACGTGTTTTTATCCAGTCTGAGTTCGGTAAGCAAATCAATGATCCGGCCAACATTCCAGTCAATTTCTTCCACAACATCCCCGTACAATTCCCCCCTGGATTTTCCCTTGAACTGTGGTGAGGCATCCATGACTACATGCGTCATCGTATGAGCCAGTTAAAGAAAGAACGGCTCGTTTTTCTTCTTTTTAATGAATTCAAGCGCTTCGTCGGTGTACATTTTTGTCAGCGATGACATATCTTCGGTCAGGTAGAGGGAATCCCTGTTACGGTAAATTATAACCTTGCCCCTGTCATTGGCTCCAAGTGTTCCGAAGTAATAATCAAAACCCTGGTCATTAGGAACAAGTCCTTCCTGGTACTTCCGCTGGGAAATATCCCATTTGCCGATACATGCGGTTGCATACCCTTCATCTTTCATCATTTCTGCAATAGTAATTTCATCTGATCGTGTCAACCATCCACCTCCGATTCTCAGCGGATACCTGCCCGTAAGTAAGGCACCTCTGGAAGGACCACATACCGGCTGGGCATAGAAACTGGTCATTTTTATGCCCTCAGAGGCCATCTTGTCAATCCTAGGTGTTTCGATCGTTTCTGAACCAAAACAGCCAAGATCATTATAACCATGGTCATCAGTAAAGATGATAATGAAATTAGGCTTATCCGTATTGCCTGTTTTGACAGTGCATGTGCAAGCTGCCACTAAACCGGTGGCCAGGATTCCGGTGGCCAGGAATCCGTTACCACAGTAACTTATTTGCTTTTTCATGATGTAGTTATTGGTGAGAAAAAATCTTTTTATAAAATATTCATCATCCGGTTTTATATTATTACGATCCATCCTTATTATCCTTCCTGTCGTACATCCCTTACCCGCGGTTGTACCGGTACCGCGTCATGGTTATGCCAGCTTCTGACCTCAGCAAGCATGGCACTAACCCTCTGTTGTTGTTCCGGATCAGCGGCAATATTCCGGAACTCATCCGGGTCGTTCGCATGGTCGTATAGTTCGGGCGACACTTCGGGGCCGTTGTCGATCAGTTTATACCGTCCGTCGAACAGCATCATGGTGGCATGATATGCTCCTCCGGGTGTGTTTTTCCCCGGCAGGGGGAATTCGCTATGGACGGTATTGCGATGATGCTTCGTTTTTCCCTGAAGGAGCGGCACCAGCGATTTTCCCTGAACGGTCGCCGGTGTTTCACAGCCGGTGAGTTCCATAATAGTGGGGAACAGGTCAACAAGCTCAACAAGCGCATGGGATTCTTTACCCGTGTCAATAATCCCCGGCATGCTAAGGATTAACGGTACCCTGACGGAGGCATCGAAGAACACGAATTTTGTCCACAACCCATGTCTGTGAAGCATCTCACCGTGGTCGGCAAGATATATGATCAGGGTATTCTCCTGCAGGTTCAGGTGTTCCAGTTCGTTTAATACTTCCCTGAACATATCGTCAACGAAGGCGATATTGCCGTAGTAACCCTGCATCCCGTTGAGGATCTGTTCGACGGGCATGTTCCACGTCCCCCTGTTTTTCATCAGCCTTACATACCGGGGATCTGCGTCATCCAGGTCGTTCTCTGGGAATGCTGGGATCTCCAGCTTTGACCGGTCGATTCGGTCCCAGTATTCACGCGGTGGTTGAAAGGGTGGGTGGGGCTTATTCATGGAACACTGTATCAACCATGGCCTGTCTCTGTGTTGCCGCATGAAGTGTATGGTATTTTCTTTCGCCAGCCATTCCAAGGTGGTGGTTTTCGGGTATGGGTCGGGCGCTCCAATGGTCGGATCCCGTGTCAGGTTGGCGATACCTGATAGCACGATACCATCATGTGCCAGATCGGCCACCGGTCTCACTTTATCCTCGATACAAACGTCCCAGTCAAGCATTTCCCTCCCGGGAGTATGTAATTTACCGAAGCAGGCCGTGATGTATCCGTTCTGCCGGAGCACCTGAGGGAATGAAAGTAATGTTGTATTCCCTGAAAAGGCATTGGAAATGACGCCGTTCGAATGGGGGTAGCATCCGTTGAGCACGGAGTTCCTGCTGGCCACACATACCGGGCTCTGGCAATAGGACTGCCGGAGGCTGTAACCGGAGGAGGTAAGGCTGTCGAGGGTGGGTGTTAATGCGTTAATGTTGCCAAAAACACCAATATCATCGGGTCCATGCTGATCGGACATCAACACCAGGACGTTACGGGGCCGTTTCTTCTTTTTATTCAGTCCCCTCACGGGCAGTGTGGAAGCAATGATTCCTCCCATGACAACGGCCGATGAACGCCGGATAAATGTGCGGCGATCAAGCACGGCTGGCTGATGGCCAGGAAGCTTCACATGTTTATTTGTTTTCATACTTTTCCATCGGGTTTTCAACGGTGCTGTTCATTCCTTTTCCCGGCCGGCCGGATATTTATGATCAGGTCGTTATAAAACGTTTGCGCTTCCCGTGTCAGCCGTTGCACCACGTCAGGGTGCCAGTCGAGTCGGTTGAACCGTTCGCCAGCATCAGAGCCCAGGTCATACAATTCACTCCCATGCATATTACCGTCATTGTCGATGGTGACGAGTAATTTCCACCGGTTATCGCGGATGCCCCGGTAGTTAACCTGTCCTTCAGGGCTTCCTGCCATATAGTGAAAATATTCATGAGGGCTTTCGGGATTCATCCCTGAGAGCATGGGCCATATGTCACACCCGTCAATGATCCTGCCGGGAGGGAGCGAAGCACCGGCCAGGCCTGCCAGTGTTGGTAACAGATCGAGGTTGCCTGCCACGGCACCGGTGACCCGGTCTGCAGGGATCTTTCCCGGCCACCAGAAGATGGCAGGAACTCTCATCCCGCCTTCATAAACAGAGCCTTTGCCATCGCGCAGGGGCCCGGCCGAACCGCCGTCGATCCCGTACTGCAGCCAGGGACCATTATCGCTGACGAAAACAACCATGGTTTGCTTATCAAGTCCAAGGTGAATGAGGTGGTCGATGATGGTGCCCACGCTCCTGTCAATTTCCATCATAACATCTCCGTACAGGCCGCGGAAAGATTTCCCTTTAAATTCTTCCGCAGTGAAGAGGGGAACATGGGGCTTGTTATGAGCCAGGTAGAGAAAAAAAGGCCGGTTTTTGTTTTCCTCGATGAAAGCGAGGGCGGCACTGGTATAGCGGACAGTAAGTTGTTCCTGATCGGGATTCAGTTCAATGACACTATCGTTTAACATGAGTGGCAGGTCGTTGGGAAAGCCACCACCGGGAGGATAGTATGAGCCCTGTCCGGCAAAGCCTGTATAGTCGGCCCGTTGACGGATGGCTCTCATCAGGCTGTCCTCGCTCTCTTGCGGTTGCATTCTGGGATGATATCGCCACATATCGTTCGAGAACGGGATCCCGAGATAGCGGTCGAATCCCTGGCTTGTGGGCAGGAAGTCAGGCGCATCGCCCAGGTGCCATTTCCCTATACACATGGTGGCATAGCCCTGTTGCCTGAGCAACTCAGCGATCGTGATTTCGGAAGGATGCAATCCGAAAGGAGATGACGGACCCGGGTTTCTTGCATGGCTCACACGGGCAGGATAACAGCCCGTCATAAGTTGCGCTCTGGAAGGAGCCGAAAACGGCGCCGCATAGAAACCGGTAAACCTGATCCCTTCACGTGCCATACGGTCGATAGCAGGGGTACGGATGTCGGGTGAGCCGTAGCATCCCAGATCACCGTATCCCTGGTCATCGGTGAGAATAATGATAAAATTGGGTTTCCCTGTGCCGTCAGGTGGAGCGGGAGAACAGGCAGGCAGTACGGCACCACCGGTCAACACGGCGGTTGTTAACGTACAACATTGAGAAAAAACACCCTTATTTATTATACGCATGGATAAATATTTTGGTTGCGAATAAACATCGTTATACTCCTTTTTTCCGGAAACACATTTTTTACGCTGTCATTTTAACGGCTTTTGGTATATCCGGCCTTGTTTTCATCAAATACGACAGCGCCCGGATACGCCCTGTAAAATTCCCGGAGCATCCGTTCATCATCATTACGGTTGATAAAAACAGGAAGCAGGGGATCGTGCGACCTCTTCATATACTTTCTCATTTGATGCTGCATCCTGCCAATCTGACGATTGTATGCCGGATTGCCCATGCAGTTATTTATACATCCGGGATCGGATCGCAGATCATAGAACTCTTCCGGCTCCCTGAAACGGAACATTTTTACCCTTCCGGCAATATCTGTATTGCGGGCAGCCTCTTTTTCCATGGCATCCATGGTCATCCCTTCATTCTGGTTGTAATACATCCTTTCGCCGTCAGACCAGGCATTGAAGATATAAACGTACTCATGGTTCTGGATGCTTCTCATTGGGACAGGGCCTCCTCTCAGAAGGTTGTCAATCTGAGTAAATACCCATTTATCTGAAGGATGGTTTTCTGAAAGGTACAGGTCAAGGTGCGATCTCCCGTCCATGTTCCGGGGAGGATTTATATCGAGGGCATCGAGTATGGTAGGCAGGTATTCCACCTCGGAGATCAGATGCTGGTGGTCTACCGAGCCCGGATGGACCATTCCCGGCCATCGGACGATCCAGGGGGTATGGTTGCTCGCCCTGTAAGTATTGGCTTTGGCAAAAGGAACAGCTATGCCGTTATCAGAGATGAAGATCACTAGGGTATTTTCCTTGTACCCGCTTTCCTCCAGAGCCTGCATCACCTTTCCGAAGGTATCATCCAGGCGTTTTACCGAGTTAAAATACCAGCTGAGTTCTTTTCTGATGGCGGGCAGATCGGGAAGGAAGGGTGGCACTTCGATTTCCGTTTCAGCATAGGTGCGTGATGGTGGTTCCATACCTGCTCTCAGTGGCTCATCAGGGTTGAAATACGGGCGATGGGGATCGTGGGAATTCACCATGAAATAAAACGGTTTGCCCGAGTCCGTGCATTTCTTAAAAAACTGTACTGCATGCCGGTAGTATAATGTGGGACATTTCCCCTGACCCAGCTGAGGGGCATCGGCCGAATAGTCCCATGTAAAGCCGCTTTTGGGTGTTGAGTGTTCCACTTTTCCCAGCACACCGACATTGTATCCGTGATCTCTGAGAATCTCCATGACCAGGGGTACCTGGTTTTTCTCTTCGGGCATTTTTACGAATCCCGTCACACCGCTGTTGTGGCCGTACAGTCCCGTACACAATATTCCCCGGCTGGGCACACAGATAGAAGCGTTAATATAGGCATGGGAGAACCGAATACCCTCCGCTGCAAACCTGTCGATGTTGGGTGAGATATCAGGCACCGTTGATCCATAGCATCCGAGGGAATATTTATCCAGGTCATCGGCGGTAAAAAGGAGCACATTCAGGGCCGGATGCTGTGACAGTATGATGCCGGGTTCGGCGAGGGCACCGGTGAGGACGAGGGCCGGCAGGAGACTTCTCTTGAAATCCATGACGTATTTATGTTACATCGGTGAAGGGCAGGTATTATTTACCCGGGCGTGTCTGTCCGGCGGTTTTATAATGGTTCAGCAGTTCTCTCATCATGTCGGCTGTTTCAGGATAATCACGAATGACGTTCCGGCTTTGTGAACGATCGGTTTGCAGATTATACAATTGTTCAGCCGGAGCACCGGGTTTTATTTCCCCGTTCTCGATATCGCTGTTTTTCTCACCGGTAAAGGGGAATGCTGCCGGTCCGCCGAAAGCATGGGCCCCGGGTACTTTGGCTGAGAAACCGCCGCCACCCTGGCCTGTGATAAACACCCATTGTCCCTTTCGCAAGGCCAGGTGTTTTCTACTTAACGGAGCCATGATCAGGTCATCCCTCATTTGTTTTTTCGGTTGGCCGATGAAGGCCGGCAAGACGTTATAGCTGTCAGGCCCTTCTCCTTCCCTGAGCTGGTAGCCGGTGAGCGCGGCGAATGTGCCGAGCATATCCACGTTGGATATCAGTTGACCGGATGTGGATCCCGGGGGGATTTTTCCTGGCCAGCGGGCGATGAAGGGGATACGATGTCCGCCTTCCCAGGCATCGAACTTGAATCCCAGAAGCGTACCGTTCATATGATGGCCCATTTTCCATGCGTCCTGTCCTCCCTGGTTCAGCATACCCCCGTTATCACTGGTAAAGATGACAAGGGTGTTACCGGAAAGGTTTTCCTCATCGAGGGTTTTCATCACCTCTCCGACGATCCAGTCGAGTTCATGGATGAAATCGCCGTAGCGTCCTGCCTGGCTGGTTCCATTAAAACGCGGATCGGGGGTAAAGGGGTGGTGAATATTTGTTGTTCCGTAATAAAGGAAGAAAGGCTCATTCTTATGTTCCCTGATCCATTTCACTGCCCTGGCGGTAAGGGTTGTTCCAACCTGCTCATCATCATAGAGGGCATGTGCTTTTTTCGCACCGCCCATCTTTTCTGTGCCGAACTTTTCCTGGAAAGCTTTTGTTTCTGCCGGCCGGCCATACACGATCGGATCCTCGGGATCGAGTCCAACAACATGATGGTTTTCTATATATACAAATGGCGGATGACTGCTGACGGTAGGGATACCGAAGAAGTAATCAAACCCGTATTCCAGGGGGCCCGGTATAAGGGCACCGTTCCAATTGGGTGTATCAATCCCGAAGCCCAGGTGCCACTTGCCAATACAGGCGGTGGAGTATCCCGATTTTTTCAGGAGGCTGGCAATGGTCAGCTGGGTAGTGTCGATCAGAGCACCTGCCTTGTCAAAGACAGGGGAGAATATATCTTTTCTGAAAGGGTACTGGCCCGTGAGGAGAGCGTAACGTGAAGGGGTCGACACGGCAGAGGCCGAATGGGCATCCGTGAACATACGACCCTGACTGGCAAGCCTGTCGATATTGGGTGTTTTCACATGCGTGGCACTGTAGCAACCCACATCGCCATACCCAAGGTCATCGGCATTGATAATAATGATATTGGGTTTTTCACTGACTTCCCCCGAATTCATGCATGCGGTCTGTAACAGGCCAAGACCAAGCATCATGCTTCCCGAAAAAGTAAAACCCTTTGTTATTCCTTTCACATTGTTTTTCATAATGTATTTGTTTATAATAGTTCAATTGGAACGCATGGTAAAGAGGCGAAAATTCCGTCCCGGTACAGCACATTACTTCACTTCTTTCCCTGACACAAGGATCTTGTTGATTACAATGCTTCCGTATTTAATATCTACGAACGGTTGCCCGTCCTTCAGTCCAACGTTTCCAAATCCTGTTTCGGTTGACAGGAAGCTAGTAAAACTATCCCCGATTCTTGAATCGATGTACAAGGTCTTGTCAACGGCATCATACCGGATACCGGTAAGGCCCTGCAGGAGGCCGTAACTGGCCAATGCCCGGGCATACCAGTATCCACATTCTAATTCATTAAATGGATTGCGTACGATGCCATTATACCTCGATCGGCAGGTCCTGACAATGTCCAGTCCTTCCTTCACATATCCTTTCATCATCAGGTGGCTGGCCACGTGGTATTCCACGCCTGTCCATACTTCATCGCTGTAAAAGAATGGCAATGTCAGGTTCCCGCCTCCGGGCCAGGAGCATAAGATCAGGCCTCCTTCCTTACCAAGGGCATAGGTAGGCCTCTGTGTATTCACATGCCTGGAGAGATCTTTCTTCAGGTTATACTTGTAAACGGATAATAAGTGACTTGTCACCCTGGTGTTGTCCACCGCTTCCTTGAGGCCGCAAACGCTGGCGATCCACATCCCCAGAATCCCGTCGGAGAGACAGCCTGTACCATATTGATATTTGGGCCCTTCTTTTTCCAGGATTTCCATGGCTTCTTCAGAATAGTCAACCTGGTCGGTTCCGGCTGCGACTTTTACCGGATCATTGGCTACCAACTCCTTCCATTGAATTTTCTGAAAGAAGTATTCACCATTGAACAGTTCTTCTTCCATTATCTTCTTGCCATTCGATAAAAGGTCAAGATAGAATTTGACAGGCACCTTTAATTCCTTACTGATTTCAATGAATGCTGTCAGGGCTCCGAGATAGAAGCTGGTGCACATTCCATCGGGGCCCCAAAACTCGATATCATAGGTGTTATGGTGAGGTTCTTCAAGAACCCCCTTATGTTTCGGATCCCATGTGTTGATGCAATAATCCATGCTTTTCCTGATGCCTGGATAGAGTTTTTTCAGCCATTCGTTATTCCCGCTGATCCTCCAGTCGCGGTATACCTTCATGATCCCCCCCAGTTGTCCGTCGGAGGCAGCATATTGGTTATGCATGGCAGGAGAGATCGGCAGGTTGGATCTGAAGGTTTGATGGCCTTCTTCATTCTGACTGACCAGGAATTCCGTTTCCCGCAGGGTTCTCTCCAGTGAAGGGAATAGATGCGGGATGGCCTGGGCATAGTTCCATACATGGGTACACGATCCGTAACAGCATCCGCTCTCACTATCGCACCCTTCCCAGCCCCATAACCTCCCGTCGTGTTGCCGGAGTACCGTTGGAGACTTTAGAATGGTGAGGTTGGCAGCCACTGCTTCCAACACTTCGGGAGGCAGGGTGGAAGAATAAAACGCATCACGGAAAAGCTGGCTCTTAGTCTTTAGATTGTTATAATTGGTTATCCAGTATTCCCTCACCGCGTCAATATCCTTGAATCTCTCCACGTACCAGGGTTTGTAATAGGAAATATGTTGACCGGCCATATCAGGAGCAGAGTGAGCTTTTTCAATGCCGGGCTTTCCTGCCATAATGGTAGTATCCGGCATAACATACCAGCAGAAACTGACCGTTACCGTTTGTTCCTCTCCATTCTCTATTGTCAGTGGTACATAGATTGAGGCTCCAAGCACGCCGGATGTTTTGGGCGGGGTATCGGGCATCTTCCCCTGTGCAATATCTTTCCATAGAATTGCAGAGGCATCCCTGGGACGCCCATCAAACCAGGCATAATCCACCACAGCTTGATGGTCAGAATAAATACTCATCCGGGCGGCAGGACCTTTCTCCCTCGGGCCTCCACTTACAAGGGTAAAGCCATTTTCTATTTTTTCGATCCGGCCAAGGGGGAGGGAGGAAATGAAATTCGATGCGTGATAGGAGAAAATGATGTCCAGCATTTTGCCCGATGTATTCCTGAATTTGTATTCGATGGCAGCAACGGGAAGACTCGAATTATCAGGGTCGGTGGGGATAAAAGGGCTCCAACCGGTAAGACTCGTTTCCAAAGGTATATCGGGATCTTCAAGTTCCAGGGTGGCAAAAGGGAAACGAGCCAGAAACCTGCCGTCATGAAACCTGGGTAACCCATAGTTCGTCCCCCTTCCTCCCCTGGTTGGATTGGTAACATAATACTTCCATGAGGGGACAGGAGTCTCTAACACCCTGGATCCGTATTCCGCCCCTTTTACATGAACGGCGGCAAAGGCCAGAGGATAGTTTTCCATGTCAGGTTTATGTTTGATGGAAAGATGCGAAAGAGAACCTGTCCCATCGATGCAGATCATCCCCGTCCCTATTCCCCCCATGGGAAAGGCGATTCTTTCCAGATTCCTGCCACGGTAGTATCCATTAAAAAGGTGCCCCGTATCCTGCGGAAAAACGGGGATCATGTGGTAACCGGCCGTTCCCTCCGGCAAGCTGCTCGCGTAAATCCTGTCAAATGATAAGGACTGTTGTACCGGAAGTACAAGGAGCAGGATAAGAACAAAACAGGGAAGGATTTCCTTGTTAACTATACTGTACATAATATGATATATTTAAATATGTCTAATCGTCAATCCAGTCGTTTTCCATATCGGAGGCATTGATCCATGGCAAAACAAGGTCTTCTTTCTGAACCACGATTCGTTCGTATGCGTTTCGCCAGCGGGGATCAGAAAAAAGGTATTTATGGAACATGTCTCCGTTCCCAAACATCCTGGGGTCGTCTTCGTTTCTCAATTGGGTTTCCATCGTTTGTCTCATCCCGTTTTTTCTTTCAAGGCACTCCGGGTTACCGGCAAGATTGGAAATGCAATGAGGATCGTTTTTCAGGAAATACAATTCCTCGGATGGTCGTTTCCCGAAAGACATTTCCCAGAGATAATTTTTTGAAGGTTCTGTTCGTGTGTGGAGCACTGCTGTTTTTGTCGGTCCGCCGCACACGGTGGGATAGCCAGTCTGCGGATTCCCTGCCGGCCACAGGTCGTTGCGGTAGTTCACCAGGTACAGCCAGCCGTCCTGAATGATTCCGCGGATGGGATATCCCATGTCCCGGGGCCGTCCAACATCATGCCTTTCCTTACCGACCAGGATACAGTCCCTGAAGGGTTTATCCTGCTTCAAATCCCGGAACAACGGGACCAGACTTTTTCCGGTGACAGGCATCATGCCGCATTGTTGGGGGTTAATGCCCGCCACCTCCAGGAAAGTGGGGGCAAAATCAATAAAACTGACATAATCATTCGCTGTCCTTCCCTTCCTCTTAATGCCTTTACCCCACATGATCGCGAGCGGCAAGTGGGTTGAGTAATCATATGCATCACTTTTGGCATGAGGGAATGGCATACCATTGTCAGAGGTGACGACAATGATGGTATTGTGTAGCTCTCCCTGTTCCTTCAGGAACCCGATCATCCTTTCCACATGAAGATCGAAGTATTCTATTTCAAGAGCATAATCCAGCAGATCGGTTCTTACACTATCGTTATCCGGAAAAACGGGAGGCACTTCCTCAATATCATCCGGTCTTTTCCCGGCTTTCAGTGACGATGCATACTCATATTTCCTGTGGGGTTCGTGACTCCCGTACCAGAAGAAGAAGGGTTTACCTTCCGGCTTGTTTTTATAGAATTCAATAAAATTAGACGTATAATCAACGGCTGACATGGTACGGGTGGGGGGAGTGGTTTTCAGGGTGTTCCAATCCTTCCCTATCAGTTCCCTTTTCACCCCGTTTTTCATTCCCGGATCTCCGGGAGCCCATCCTTTCCCGGTATAGCCAACATAGTAACCGTTTTCCATGAGGGCTTCCGGAAACGTTTTAATATCAGCGGGGAAAAAGCAAAAGTGATTGGCTGCTTCCCTGAGCTGCCAGGAATTTCTTCCGGTAAGAATGCATGATCTGGAAGGGCCACATTTTGCATTTGGAGTATAGGCGTTACTGAAGAGAATACCATCCCTGGCCACCTGGTTAAAGGCCGGGGTATTGATCCACCGGCACCTCTCACCCATATGCGGATATGACACATCATCGGCAATACACATTAAAATATTGGGCTGGTTACCGGCTTTTTCCGTACAACCGCCAACAGTTATTGCCAGGATACCCGGTAAGATCATGCCATAATGGCTGCGATTCTTTTTCTTCATATTTTTAAATTACCCCGGAGCCATCCATGCGATTGCACCAGATAAGGATGCAAAACCTTTCTGCCTACAGTTTCTGGAACTGCAGTAAATCGATACCGAACAACTCACCGTCTTTCTGTGAAGAGGATTTTACAATTACTGTCAGTTCGTTATCGCCGTTCACCAGTAGGGCGTTATGAAGGATGATCCTCTGTCCGTTTTCGTTGCCGGGTGCAAAAACGGCGGCAGCGATCTGTTTGCCATTCAGCAGGAATTTCAGTGTGGGTAGTGCCCGGGCGGCTACCATATTCATTGTGATGGTATAATTGCCGGGTTCACCCGCCACAAATTTCATCGACAACCGGTCGTTTGTTCTGGCCCCTGACCACTGCATGCATGCCTTTGTCCAGTTTGGTTTACCGGGTACGGGCACAGGACGTATGACAGCCGTGCCTTCGCCGGTAACGGCTGTAACCACCAGGTCTTCACCCTCGATAATCCGTTGCTCATTCATCACCGGAGGGAATATCTGTTCCCTTTTGAGGACAACCACTTCCTTAACAGCAGCGGTATCCGACGTTATCCCGCATGATCCCCCTGGCATGATATACCAGTATGTTATGGGAGCATGGTTCATCCGTGTATAACCCCAATGCCATAACTCCATGTCAAAACGCAGGCTTTCACGGAAGGGTATGGCATCAAGGGTTCTGAAACGCATATTAAGGGTATACCCCGGGGCGAGGTTCCCCGATCCATCGGGCTGGGAGATGAACGGATGCCCGAATTTTTCAGGACGGCACCAGGCATATCCATAGTAATCTTCCGTACCTGTCCCGAAATGAGACGGGAACTCTTCATGGTCAACAAATACTTTTTCATCTCCTTCACCCCACCACGCAGGAGAGCAATTGAACAAGGTCACGGCATCGCCCACGTACACTCCTTTTCCGTCCAGTGTGGTATAGTTTATATCAAACATATCGCCGTGGCCGTCCCTGTCTTTCACCAGGCCGGTATTGATACGGGTATTCTGGTACCATGATGAGCCAAACAGCATGCTTCTTTTATCCCATTTCCAAGGGGATGCATGGATTTCCCCGTTGATAATCTGCACTTCCTGATCGCCATGATTGATAAGGGATATCTCACCCCTGGTTTTGAAAGGCATAACCCAGAACACGGCCAGTGTGCTGTCGGCATCCACCTGCTGATACCATGTGATGGCAGGAATAATCGTATAGCCTGTTGCGAAAAAGTCGCCCACCGGTGCCCAGACCGTTTGTTGTCCGTCAAATGTGAAAGTGATCACTGTGGAACGTAACGCCTGTTCGAGGTTGCATGCCTTAAGTTTTAATTGCAGCTTTCTTACTGCCTGTGGCCCATTGAGCGTTATCGTTGTATCCGAACCCGGGAGCAGCCTGCCGGAGAAAGAGGTGGTTGATAGTGGCACACCGTCAAGGTCCCGGTCACATCGCCCTATTTTGTTCAATGTTTCTTTTAGTAACGGAGCATATGTAGTGAGGTCAGTGGTGTCAAACGTCTTCACTTTCACACCGGAGGAGTACGTACGATAATTGATCTGGTAATAATAAAGCTGCTGTGTTCTGTCAGCCACTTCGTGGATCCCGTCCCTGGCTTCCCTGATGCTTTCTGTCTCATAGGTGATTTTCAGGTGCCTGGCATAGGGGATCGGCAGGTAGAGGTTATGACCCCGCCGGGAGATATCGGTTTCCGGGGATACACTAAACGACAGAGGATAGGGCACAAGTTTCCTGCCGCTCAGCAGTGCCATTGGTTCGGCTTCAATTCCCGGCTGGGATTCCCCGTCAAAGTAAAAACGAAGGGTACCCTTTCCATCGTACCTTGCAAAGGTGGACCAGAAGCGGACAACGACGCCGGGACCATCGGCATCGAACAGCACATATTCCCGCCTACCCTGATTTTCTTCAGTTCTTATGAAATAGTTGTTGTCGAGGTTACCAAACCATGTATAATCGCCGGGCCTGACGGATGTTCTGTTATAGCTGCTGAACTGTTTGCATGTATAATCAGGATGCGGAAATCGTGCTATTTGTTCGCGGTCGGTCATCTCCTGTAAAAGGCTACCCGTGGTAACCTCAGGTATTTTTCCGCACCCGTTAAACAGGAGCATCATAGCACACAAGCCGTCAAAAATCGGACGGATGGTTCTTGTTAGTGATCCAGGGGTATTGAATAGTTTCATTGTTTAAAATTTTTTTCGGTAAATGCCAATTCCTTTCCGGAGACGATGCAATGTTTCACGTTGAGGGCGCCGGATGCCATTTTGACAAAGGGAACACCCTTTTCCAGTCCAATGTTACCGAACCCTGTCTGGCATGAGAAGAAGCTGGTAAAGTCGTCGTCCACAGCAGGATCAATGAAGAGGGTTTTGGTGACGGCGTCGTATCGTACACCGGTGTATCCCTGTATCAGTCCATAGCTTGCCATTGCTCTTGCATACCAGTGTCCGCATTCGTATTCATCAAAGGGGTTTCTAATCTTCCCGTCGTATCGTGACCGGCAGGCTTTCACGATATCCAGAGCTTCCCGGGTCATGCCAGAAAACATTAGGTGGGAAGCTACCTGGTATTCAATCCCGGTCCACACCTCATTGCTGTATACGAAAGGCAATGACAGTTTCCCTCCCCCGGGCCACGAGCAGAGCAACAATCCTCCCTCCTTCTTCAGTGCATAGCTTGGCCTTTGGGGATTTCCATGATCACTCAGGTCTTTTTTAAAGTTATACCTGTATACCGAGGCAAGATGGCTTTTCACCTTGTCGTGGTCAATGATCGTATCATCCAGTCCGCATACCTTTGCGATCCACAACCCCAGGATGCCGTCGGACAGGCAGCCTTTGCCATACTGGTATTTTGGGCCTTCCTGTTCGAGGATGAGTTTTGCTTCAGGAGAGTAATCGGAACGGATGGATGTTTTAGCGGCCTCAATAGGTGAGGGAGAATTCAATCCGGCAACCTGTATCTTCTGAAAGAAGTATTCGCCGTTATACAGCTCATTTTCCATCGCTTTAATTCCTGTTTCAAGGAGCCTGCCATACTGGCTGACATCTTCGCCAAGGTAAATCCCCATGATGATCATTGCTTTGAGCGCTCCCAGGTAGAAGCTTGCAGACATACCGTTGGGACCCCAGAATTCCACGTCATAGGTGTTATGATGCGGTTCTTCGATGGTTCCGGTGAGCCGCGGGTCCCATTCCCTGATGCAGAAATCAAGGCTGTTTTTAATATGAGGGAACAGCTTTTTAAGCCATTCATCATCCCCTGAGATGCGCCATTCCCTGTATGCCTTCATAATTCCCCCCAGCTGACCGTCGGCCGCGGGGTGTGGAGTGAAACCCACGGATGTGAAGACCACCTGTTTTATATTATCTATTTCACGTACGGGCAGCGGCGTTCTGAAAATCTGGAAGCCGGTCTCATCTTGGCTCAGCATGAATTCTGTTTCTCTCAGGGAGCGTTCCAGGGATGGAAAAAGATGAGGAATAGCCTGAGCGTAGTTCCACACATGAGTGCATGAACCGGCACAGCAACCCAGACCGTCCTTGCACCCTTCCCAGCCCCACAGTTTTCCATCATACTGGCGGAGGACCGTTGGTGACTTGAGGATGGTAAGGTTGGCAGCCACTGCCTCAACAATCTCAGCCGGCAGTGTCGTATGATAAAAACATTCCGTAAACCGCTGTGACCGTTTCTTCAGTTCATCATAATTGACGATCCAGTACGATGTCATATCATTGATGCTTTTAAACCGGGAGCTGTACCAAGGCCGGTAATAAGGCGAATCACAACATACGGAGGCAGGATCGCCATCTGTTCCTGAGGATTTTTTTTCTTCTCCTTCGCGCAACAGGGAATAGGGGACATACCACGACATCATCAGGGTGATGGTTTTTTCTTCCCCCGGCCTAAGATGGAAAGGAACATACAGGGAAGCTCCCGGAGCATCTGAATCAACAGGATCGCTGATGCGGGGATTCCCTTCTTCAATATGCTTCCAGGTGATGGAAAGGGGATCATACCATGATCCGCGGAACCAGCAATGATCTACCTGCGTGGCATTATCGGCAGTACAGATGGCAAAATCACCCCTGAGATGAGGGGCTTCTTCCGTCCCCCCGTTTGACAGTACAAAGCCGTTAGAGACAGGTATGATGGTATTTTTACATCCCGGCTGTGCCATGAAATTTACCGTATGGTAGGAGAAGACGATCTCCTCACTTTTTCTTCCTTTATTCACAAACCGGTATTCAAGGGCGGCACAGGGCAGGCTTGAATTATCCTCATCCAGCGGGATAAAGGGGCTCCACCCGGTAATGTCAACCTCTACCGGCAGATCGCTGTCCTGCAAACGGATCTTTCCAAACGGGAAACGTGCTTCAAACGAGGCGTTTTCGAACCGTGGCAACCCGTAGCTTGTCCGGGGCGCTCCGTTGCCGGTTCCGGGCTGGCCGAAGATTTTATAGTCGGGGACAGGACCTTCCAGCACCTTGGCCCCATTCTCCAGCCCTTTCACCGTTATAGCAGCGAACATGCACGGTTCATTAAATATGTCCGGTTTGTTAAAGACCGACACATGTGAGAGGGCCCCGGTTCCTTCAAGGCAAACCATACCTGCCCCGATGCCTCCCATTGGAAAAGCTACACGGTTCAGATACTCTCCCTGGTATACATTATTGAATTTCCGATCCACAGGTTCGTCTTTCTCCGGCTCCTTATTCGTACACGATGCAACAGCCATCAGGATCATAATAACTGTTAAAAAATAATTTGCTCTTTTCATAAACGTATGTAATTCGCGGATACTGTTACATCCATACTGCCGTAATGAAACCCTTCACTGCTCATCCTTCTGCTGGTCACCTACAGCAGATTCCGGCATCCCGGATTGACGGGGATTCTCCTTACCGGTCATCCCGTTTTTCATGTGGTCATTTACGGCGTATTCTTCCCGGCTTTCTGGCTTCGGTTCCAACAATACCACGTTGGGCATCACCAAGCTCAACACGTACTTTTTCTGCCAGTTCCTCCAGCTGTTTCATAATGTCAGGATGCCATTCCCTCATGTCATATTGCTCTCCCGGGTCACGACGCAGGTCGTACAATCCCCCTTCGGTATATGTCTCGTTCATGGTTCCCGGCCATCCGTCTTTTCCCGGCACGGATCCAATGTTTGAACTCACTTTGTGCGGGAATACCAGTTTCCACTGATCCCATCGCACGGCATTAAGGGTCCTGCCTGAATAGTAATAATACTCCCGTCTCGGATGCTGTACAGTGTCTCCTCTGAGCAATGGCAACACATTAATACCGTCAATCTTTCGGTCGGGTAGTTCAGCACCTGTGACAGCGGCGAGGGTGGGCAGAATATCTATTGAGCCTGTGATGGAGCTGCAAACGGTTCCGGGAGGAATAACATCAGGCCAACGCATGATGCAGGGAACACGGAACCCTCCTTCAAAAACAGTGCCCTTTCCCTCCCTGAGTCCTCCGGCTGAACCGCCATGATTGCCATAGTTGAGCCATGGTCCATTATCCGTGGTATAAATAACAAGGGTATTATTGTCAATCCTGCATTCCTTCAGCACTTTCATGATTTCTCCCACAGACCAGTCGAGTTCCATCATCACATCCCCGTAGAATCCCTGTTCACTCTTGCCGCGAAATTTATCGGATACCCCAAGCGGCACATGCGCCATGGTATGCGGCATATAAATAAAGAACGGCCTGTCCTTGTTTTTCTTTATATAATTCACAATCCATTCCGTGTAGCGGGTAGTTAGCTGATCCATGTCGTTCAGCGTGGAGATTTCCTCTATCTTCTCGTTCCCTTCAATCAATGGCAGGGGCGGACAATTAAGTTTCCACTCCTTCAGGTAATTGTCGCGTGTGACAGGGAGGCCGTTATAGTGCACAGGCCACATATCATTAGAATACGGTAATCCCAGGTATTCATCAAATCCATGCTGTAGAGGAAGGAACTCATGATGATGTCCCAGGTGCCATTTGCCTGCGATGGCGGTGGCATAGCCCTTTTGCTTCAGCATCTCGGCGATGGTTGTCTCCTCAGGATTAATACCGATACTGTCCATAGGAAACAGCACCTTTGTAATACCCACACGGGGAGGATAGCAGCCTGTCAATAATGCGACACGTGAAGGAGTGCATACAGCACTGCCACTGTAATAACTGGTGAATCTCATTCCTTGGCTTGCCAACTGATCAATATTCGGGGTTACATAACCCGTTGCGCCGAAGCAACCGATATCGCCATATCCCTCATCATCAATAAATATGATTACAATATTCGGCAGAGTATTCTTCATAAGCGGTGCATTTGTGCAGGATGATAATGCTACCGCCAGTGCAGCATGAGTAAATAATATGTCGTGCTTAATTATCATGGGTGAAACGTTTTTGGGAAAATGTTTTTAATGCACCTGATTAAAATAACTGTATTGTGAAAAAAAGTATTCACACACAAAAAGCCATGGACGTTTCAGATACCGAGTTTCCCTCTGCCTTGCCATCAATCTAACCCTTCTTCAGGAGATAAGCTGCATCGGCGGTAACAGCAGGATTTTTCATCCCTCCCACCTGAGTTTAACAGGAGCCTAAACAGAAACCTCGGATAGGTCCCTATCAGACAGACAGCAGATCGTACCCGGTTCAGGGTTCGGTTCTCCGGGGATACATGAATCTCCTGTTCCCTTACAGCCACTGCAGGACGACTATCTGCACCGTGCCTCCTCCCGCTTCAACTGTTTTTTTTATGGATCCATTCTTAACCTGAAGAAAAACCCGGTATCAATATACCTCCAGGCCAAACATGTCGGGCAATTGCGGGAATCCGGTATGGGGTTCTGTCTGGTACCAGTAACACACAGAAGCGATATCCGATTTCTGGGCGAGATACCTTCCCCCCTGCCGCCAGCCAAGATCCTGGATGGTAATTTTCAGGTCGTTCCCGAAACGCACAGGATCCATGATGTGCCAGCGGTACATACCAAACCGTTGCATGACATTGTAGTGACCATCCCCGCGAATGACCTGGTGCAACCCTGAATAGGGGGTACAAAATTCTGTATATACCACTTCTCCAACGCCATATTGATTCTTGACCCTGGTATCAAAATCATAAGAACCGCAGAAATAATCCTCTGTGCCAGTGCCACAGATCGTCGGGAATTTGGTATCCCCGTCGATATAGAACTTTATCTCACCTTCTCCCCACCATCCGTCATTATTTACTCCCCATGCCATATAGACACCCACAAAATGACCTTTCCCTTTGATGCCATCGGCAATCGTATAGACAGAGGTTGTGTTGGGATTCTGCCGGCGGAATTGAGCATGGAAATACGCTGCATCGTCAGGAACATCCGTCAGTGTATAATCGATCTGATAATAGAGCGTCATCGAATCCGTGTCGTGCACATTCTCCATGGTTATTTTGCAATTTTTTTTGAAAGGCATCGTCCAGTAACAGTTAAAAGCACTTCCGGGATTGACGCAGATGGCAAGGGAAGCCAGCGGTGCATAGGTCCCCCACCCCATTCCGAAGAAATCACCTACCGGGCATTCCACTGAAGGGACAGTTTCATTATCCCAATAGATGCGAAGGATGGAATAACGCCATTTCCCGGTAGGGGTCATCCAGATATGCTGAATAGCACCGGGTCCGGTTATATTCGCAAGAGTAAAAGTTTCACCGGCTCTGATCCGTATATAAGGATTGACTTTCCATCCCTGACCGAGATCACGGGCTGCCCGATAGGCATTGGCCACGTTTCTTTTGGTTTTACCGGCCGGATCAGCCATCCCTGCTTTCCCTTTCTCCCCGGTAAAATTTTCCGGACTAATAGAGCGGGTCTGAGCATTGGATAACCGGAAAAGATTACCCATGCTATTATCTAACCCGTTGTATCCCGCCTGAGGATACAATGGCATGACAAGCAGGCTTGCCATCATCAGAACAATTGATCTTTTTTTCATACGATTGAATTTATTCGTTTTAATTTTCGTGAAACATATGGAATTCTTGTGTATTCATTTAAGACAAGATGGCTTAACATTGGATAAATATACACATATCCTTATCCATTCACCCGCAATACTTCTAAAGATATCTGAAGGTTCATAATCACTTCGTTTCATTCTCTTTGAATTGCACACGCAGGAATGTACAATGGTTGCCGCCATATTCTTTGTTCCGGTTGTTCCTGGTATCTCGGGTACCGGGACATGATATGGTCTGTTGCCTGAACGCGGCACCTGCGAGAGCGCACATATGACAGGTAAGAAGAAACGGCGGTTCGGCTCATATTTCATCAGGTTGCTCATCCGGTTACAGTTTTCGGGTTTGTATTTCACGGCTAACACCAAAGGGTACACGCCCTACTTTATTTGACAAAAAACCGGCTTCGGAATACTACATAATGGCTGTCATTTTCACATTTTCCGGTATTTAGTTATTTCATGTCGCCGGGCAGGATGCATACCTGAAATTTTCATCGGTCTCACAGCGTCCACATGCCCGCAGACAGGGTGCGAATCATCACCCAACAACATCGACACTAACACATCTGCAACTAACTGGTATACAATTCATTCTATAATTATTTTCCCCGGCAACACCCCCTTATACAAACATATGGTTAATCGTTTAAATTTACAAACCGGTGCATACGTTCTTTAACATACATTATTTCGATCGGTAAGCCTGAGCACCAGATAGCGTCATCGCCCGGCGGCTGGTGCATGTCAGTTGCCGACAATTGGCATTCCGCTCCGGCTGTAATTGACTCCCAGCACCCTGAACAATCGTTCCTGTTTCAGCAGCCTCCGGCTGAAGTCTTCATAGTTTTTTCCATTCGCTGGAGTCCATGCCAGTTCAGCCAGGGCGGTGATCCTCGGGAACATCATGTATTCCACTTTCCGGAATGTTTTCATCTGCTCGGTCCAGAGGCATGCCTGGACTCCCAGGATATGCCGTTGCTTCTCCGGTGCAAGCTCCGCAGGTATGGGATCATAGGAATACACCTTATCGATCTTGGTAGTACCGGCACGCGAGGCGGGCGGTTCCGTGGCCGGATCGGCCTGGTAATAGCTGAAATACAAATGGGAGTTGGGAGTCATGATTACATCATGTCCCATTTCCGCAGCCTCGATACCCTTTTTTATTCCGTGCCATGACATGACCGTGGCATTGGGTGCCAGTCCTCCCTGCAGGATCTCATCCCATCCGATTAACTTTCGTCCCCGGTCGTTAAGAAATTTTTCTATCCGTCGTATGAACCAGCTTTGAAGTTCATCCTCATTGTTCAATCCAAGTTTCTTCATCTGGTTTTGTACTTCCGCACTCGCCTTCCATTGATTCTTTATCGCCTCATCCCCGCCAATATGGATATATTCTGAGGGAAACAGTCCGAGCACTTCGGTAAGCACATTTTCCAGGAACAGGAATACCTCTTCTGAAGGTTTGAATATAACGGGTGAGACCCCCCATTCTGTCAGCACCTCCACCTTGTCTCCCGTCACTCCCAGTTCCGGGTATGCGGCGATAGCGGCCTGGGCATGGCCCGGCATCTCTATTTCAGGAACAACCGTAATATAACGTGCGGACGCATAACGGACCACATCTCGGATCTCGTCCCGGGTATAGAATCCGCCGTATGGTATCCCGTCGTACTTTTTGGGAACATCCCTGGTATACCCAATTATGGTTTCTTTTCTCCTTGACCCTGTTTCGGTAAGCATGGGGTACTGCTTTATCTCGATCCTCCATCCTTGGTCATCGGTAAGATGCCAGTGAAAGCGGTTGAGCTTATAAGTAGCGAGATAATCGATGAACCGTTTCAGGCTATCGACGGTATAGAAATGCCTGCCGGTATCCAGGTGCATTCCGCGCCAGGCAAACCGGGGGTAATCCCTGATCATGAGCGAGGGCACAGGAATTCCCCGGCCTTTCAGGTCTGAAGTCAGGATAAGCTGTTTCAACGTTTGCAGGCCATAGAATATCCCCTGTGCGCTCGTCCCGCAAATGATGATTCCCCGGCGGGTGATGTTCATCAGGTATCCTTCCTCCGGCAGGTCTGATTCCGCGCTTAATTCGAGGCGTATCACCTTGTTGCCCTTTCCGGCACGATCCATCGTAACCCGTACCCCTGCATAATGGTCCAGGTCCCTCAAAAGTGTTTCCGCCACTTGTGCCATCTCCCTGTTCCCCGGATCATATTGAACAACCGTCTTCTCATCCAGAAGAAAGATCCCTTTCCCTGCCTGCATCTCAACAGGTTTAGGGATAATACAATTCACTAGTTTATCTCCACGTGTATGACACCTTAAGCAAGGAAAGAGGAAACCGACAAGTATCAGTATACGGGTTACTCTCATGACCGGCGTCTTCAGTTATTCATTCAATTTCTCCGGAACATAATCCGGGTTAGGTTCCATCATCCGGGCATGGATGCTACTCCTCCACCGGTGCAATTTCTTCTTTAATTTATTCACTATCTTCGGATTAGACTCAGCGATATCGTTTTGTTCCCCCAGGTCATTCTTCAGATTGAACAGCTGCACGCTGTTGTTTTCAAAATACTCAAGCAGTTTATAGTCACCGCATCTGACAGCCCCTCCCGGGCTTTGCATACCGTGGTTGCTGTAATGAGGGAAATGCCAGTATATAGCATTCCTGTTTATTTTTTTCTTTCCTTTCAGGAGGGGTACAAAGCTGGTGCCATCCACGTGCTGCGAAGGCGGCACCTGGTAGTCCAGCATATCAAGTATTGTGGGATAAAAATCAACGCTGACAACCGGCACATCACAGACCACTCCTTTCAGGGCGCTGCCGGGCCATTTCACGATCATCGGAACCCGTATACCCCCTTCATATAACCACCCTTTAGCCCCT
>JAXDBV010000340.1:0-3370 GCA_034678415.1 Bacteroidales bacterium | reverse complement strand
ACATCTCGGAGGATATCCTTCGCGATTCCAGGAAAAGTTTTGAGAACGGTTTACCTACCAATGAGGCCGAGATGGCACTGGTGGATACCACCGCCTGGGGCAGGGTGCCGGTAACCCAATCGCTGGTAAAGGCATTTGATCAGCCTTCACGCAGCTTGCAGGATATCGGGCTGGACGGACTGAACGATGAGCAGGAAGCCGGTTTCTTTGCCGGTTATGTCAATTCGGTGCTGCAAACGGTTCTCAACCCTGAAGCCCGGGAAGCATTCCAGGCAGACCCCTCTAATGATAATTTTCATTATTTCAGGGGCAGCGATTACGATGCCCTTGAGCTGGGAATACTTGACCGGTACAAAAAATATAACGGTCTTGAAGGCAACTCACCGGCATTTGAAGATACAAGGGAAGACTATCCCACCTCTGGATCCACACTCCCGAACGACGAGGATATCAACCGCGACAATACCCTGAACGAAACAGAGAGTTACTTCCAGTACAAGGTTAGTCTACGGAAGGATGATATGGTGGTGGGCCGGAATTATATCACCAACATTGTCACTTCTGATGTGAAGTTTGCCAACGGCGTAAGGTCAAAAGTGAACTGGTACCAGTTCAGAATTCCGTTGATCGACTATGAAAATGTGATTGGCAACATTCAGGATTTTAAATCGATCCGTTTCTTCCGGCTCTTTCTGAAAAACTTTGAGAAGCAGACTCACCTGCGCTTTGCCAGGCTCGACCTTATCAGGAGCGAATGGAGAAAATATAATATCAGTTTTTTTGAAGGCGGGGAGAGAATATCCGGTGAAGAGCTTTCCGATGGCACCTTTGAGATTGGCTCGGTGAATATCGAAGAGAACGGCGCCAAGGATCCGGTGAATTATATATTGCCACCGGGTATTTCAAGGGTGATCGATCCCACTAATCCGCAGCTTATGCAGCTCAATGAACAGTCCATCCTGCTGAAGGTGCGCGAACTAACCGACGGTGATGCCAGGGCTGCCTTCAAGAACGTTACCCTTGATATACGGGAATACAGGAAGCTGGAAATGGAGGTTCACGGGGAGGCCTTACCGGGGGTGAGCCTCTATGATGATGAGTTGAGGGTGTTTATCCGGCTTGGATCGGACTACAGGAACAACTACTACGAATATGAATTACCGTTAAAGCTCACACCACCGGGGGATTACAGTAATTCCAGCCCTGATGATCGTCTCGTGGTCTGGCCTGAAGAGAACCGGTTTGACATCGATCTTGAAATATTCCAGAAGGTGAAGCAGGCCAGGAACAATGAAATGAACAGGCCGGGCAGTGAACTGACCCTGTCGGATGTATATTCCATCACGGAAGGGGTGAAACGTATCAGTGTGGCGGGAAACCCTAACCTCAGCAATATACGCACGATCATGATCGGTGTGCGCAACCCGCTCAAGCAGCTGGATCCGGCAAACGATGATGGTGGACCCAAATCGGGAGAAATATGGTTGAACGAGTTACGACTCACGCACTTCAATGAAAAGGGCGGCTGGGCAGCCAATGCGAGGCTCACTGCAAGGCTGGCCGATCTGGGCACTGTAGACATTGCAGGAAGCACAAGCACACCAGGATTTGGAAGCATAGAAAAAAAGGTGAGCGAACGCAGCAAGGAAGAAATCATGCAATATGATGTATCATCAAACCTTGAGCTGGGTAGGCTGCTTCCCAATAAGGTGAATATCCGGATACCCATGTATGTGGGTATTTCGGAAGGTATCGTCAATCCCCAGTATAATCCTCTCGATCCCGATATACTGTTGAAAGCCGCCCTCGATAATGCCGCCACCGACGAGGAGAGAAACGAAATACGAAGAAATGCACAGGAGTATACCCGCCGGCGAAGCATCAATTTTACCAATGTGAAGCTGGAAAAAACAAGCGGCAAGCCTCATTTGTGGGACCTCTCCAACCTGGCGTTCAGCTATGCCTATAACGAAACATACGAACGTAATATCAAAACCGAAATACAGCTCCAGAAAAACTACCGGGGAAGCGTTAGTTATGTGTTTAATACAACTCCCAAAAATGTCGCTCCTTTCCAGAAAATGCAGGTCTTCCGGTCGCCAATCTTTGCCCTGATCAGGGACTTCAATTTCAACTACATGCCTTCGCATGTGGCCTTCCGTACCGAAGTATTCAGGTACTATGATGAACTTAAATTACGTAATATTAACAATCCCGAGTTCAAGATTGATCCCACATTCAAGAAGGATTTTGAATGGAACATGTTGTTTGACCTTAAATTTGATCTGACGCGGATGCTGAAGATCGATTTCTCATCCGATAATACAGCCCGGATTGATGAACCGGAAGGAGGAGTGGATAAGGTGCGCTACCGTGATCAGTATGATGAATGGAAGGACTCGGTACTGACCAACATAAAAAAGCTGGGAAGGTCAACCGCTTACCATCATACACTTAATATCAATTATACCCTGCCCATTAATAAATTCCCGCTTTTAAACTGGGTATCCGTCTCAGCTCGTTACAACGCCACGTTCGGATGGGAGGCAGGCACATTGTTCCCCGATTCCATGAACATTGATCTTGGAAACATCGCAAGAAATTCCAATACAGCCCAGCTGACCGGTCAGTTCAACATGACCAACCTGTATAACAAGGTAGGTTTTCTTAAAAAGGTGAACCAGCGGTATAATAGCCAGGGTCGCATACCGAAAAAAGAGAAGGAATATAAAACAGTGACATTCAGAATTGAAGGGGCCGTGCTGCGGGAGAATATTCCGCGTACCATTATCCATAAACTGATGACCGAAGATGTGACGGTCAAAGCCTATGACCAGAAGAACCAGGAGATTGAAGGCACGGTTGAAATTGTGGATGAGAGGAGGGTACGTTTCACCTCCCCCGTAGCGTACAGGGGCGTACGATTTGTGGTAGAAGGGAAGATTGAGAAGAAGGAAAGCCCTCTGGTGATCATTGCGGATAATATGGCTCGTCTTGTCATGTCGGTGAAAAACCTGTCGGTCACCTATTCACAGACCGAAGGGACCATCCTGCCGGGCTATCTTCCCGAAGCGCGTTTCTTCACCCTCGGAATGGATAAGTTCAATGGTACAAGCACACCGGGATTGCCTTTTATCCTGGGATGGCAGGATAAAGATTTCCTCCGGAAAGCAGCCGATAATGAATGGCTGACAAAGGATTCGCTGCTCACATCCCCCTATTCGATGAACCACAATAACAACCTTACGATCAGGGCAACGCTGGAACCTGTTACGGGTATGCGTATTGATCTGACCGCCAACAGGCGCTTCACCAGAAACATGGACGAATATTTTGAGTTCATTCCCGGAATGAACACCTACGATTTCAC
>JAXDBV010000339.1:0-4105 GCA_034678415.1 Bacteroidales bacterium | reverse complement strand
TAGCGGGGAAGGGGATAGCCAGGCAAACGGATCGGTACGGCGATTTTCGCTGGTGCGGTGATCCAGGCGCTGCACGGATAAGGACCGGAAGAAGTATGTACCGGGAGGAACAACCTTGCTTCGTCTTTCGCGTGAAGAAGTCTTGCTGCCCCGTCTCCCGGGGAGGAGCATCACGCCCGGGGAGAAACGGCTCATGAATTCCATGCTGGTCGGAGTCACAGTTCCTGAGCGCACTATCCTGGCGCCGGGTACTGTCACCAGGCCAGGAAAGATCGGGAAGGACAGCTGTTCCTGTCAGGACACGGTTTTTATACAGTCGGTATCAAGAATCTGCACGTCCCTGTTCCGCATTCTTCTCTTCCGGTTTTTTCTTCGAAAACACGAGCATCAGCACACCAAAGACCAGCAATGTCAATCCCAGCCAGAGGTTTATGTTAATGTTCAGCGATTTCTGGTAGAGTTCTGTGTTTCCTATTGTTGCCAATCCCTGGATTGTCAGGATCAGGCCGAGAAGGGAGAACATCAAACCAATTGGAATTTTAATATCGAGTCCCATATCATCTTTTTTATTTTACCAGAACAAAATGCTCAAAACGGTTACCATCAGCATCACGACGACGGCCAGGAACTGGGGTTTCTTGAACCATTTCTGTCCCTCTTCCCTGTACCTTGGAGTGAGGGCATAGACCAGTCCTGTGAGTTCCGTATCGTTCTTCTGTTGTTTTGTCAGCAATGAAAGCACGACGGTGATCAGTGTGCTGGCTGCGCATGCATAGATAGCGGTCCAGAAATTCTGAGCCATTTCCACCGGGTACTGGTGAATTACGCCGAGCCATCCTCCCTTGAAAAGGGTAGCGGCGCCCACGGGTGCGGTGAGGCCATGGTGTGCCAGGGCGATGAGGAAGCCGCCGAGCAGCCCGACGAACGCTGCATGACCGGTACTGCGTTTCCAGAACATACCGAGGAAGATCACGGCGAACAGGGGAGCGTTGATCATGGAGAAGACGGTTTGCAAGAAATCCATGATATTCCCGAACAAGCTGGCGATGTATGCGGCGGCAATGCTCACCAGCACGCCGAACACGGTGGCAAAGCGCCCCATCCGCAGGTAGTGGCGGTCATCCGCCGCGGCATCGCCCCTGGGCTTACGGATATAACTCTGGTAGATATCATAGGTCCACACCGTGTTGAACGCCGACACGTTACCGGCCATGCCCGACATGAAGGATGCCAGCAGGGCGGTGATACCCAGCCCCAGGGCACCGGCAGGCAGGTATTGCTTCAGCAGCATGATGATGGTGTAGTCGTAGATGGGTTGTCCCTGCTCATTCAGGGGTAGTGAGAAGCCCTTGTCGGGGCTGTTCATCAACACGAGTGCGGCAATACCGGGGACAATGATCAGGAAGGGGATGAACATTTTGGGTAGGGCACCGATCAGGGGGGTTTTCAGTGCTGCGCTCTTCGACTCAGCGGCCATAGCCCTCTGAACGATCAGGAAGTTGGTGCACCAGTATCCGAATGAAAGGACGAATCCCAGACCGAAGAAAATGCCGTACCACTCCACCCCCATGGGATTATCGCCGGCATGCAGCGTGTATTTCCATGTGGTGGTCCATGTATCGGCAGCGTATCCCTTGTTGGCAACGATGGGAGCCAGGCTGTCCTGCAGACCCGTCCATCCCCCCAGGTCCTTCATGGAAAGAAAAACAATCGGTAACAAGCCCAGCACAATAATGAAAAACTGCAGCACCTCGTTATAGATGGCCGATGATAAGCCTCCGAGGTAGGTATATGCCAGTACAATGCCTGCTGCCAGGACCAGGCTGAGGTGAAAGTTCCATCCCAGCACCTTTTCCATCAGTATGGCCAGGGCATACATGGAGATGCCCGACGCAAGGACGGTCATCACCGCAAAGAGAATGGCGTTGAGCCCTCGTGTCTTCTCATCATACCTCAGCTTGAGATATTCAGGAACCGATCGTGCCTTGGAACCATAGTAAAACGGCATCATGAACAAGGCCAGGAACACCATGGCAGGAATAGCCCCCACCCAGTAGAAATGGGTGGTAAGCATTCCATACTTGAGCCCTGAGCCGGTCATTCCCATCACCTCGAGGGCACCGAGGTTCGTGGAAATAAATGCCAGGCCTGTCACCCAGGCGGGTAGTGAACGACCCGCCTCAAGAAACATGGTGGCATTTTTCATGTATTTTTTCAGCGCCCAGCCAATGCCGAGCACAAAGACAAAATATACCAGCATAATGCTGTAGTCAATCAGGCTTAGGTTAAATGTGGTTTCCATGCATTATTGGTATTATTGAATACTTCCAGAGTATATGCGGAAAGTAAAAATAAAAATTTTAATTACACAGCCATCAACAATTTTTTAATTTTATGCTGCTACAAAATGAAGCTGCTATGGAAATACAAATCAAGAAGTTAAACGACAATGAAATCCGGGAAAGAGGGATCTTATCCTGGCCGGTGTGGGAAAAAGAGGTCTCTGTGTTTGACTGGTACTATGATTCAATGGAGGAATGCCTGTTCCTGGAAGGCAGGGTTATTGTAAGGACTGCTGCGGGTGATGTCGAGATCAAAGCAGGAGATTTTGCCGTCTTCCCGAAAGGGCTGAAATGCACCTGGGACATTCGCGAGAATGTCCGTAAGCATTACAATTTTTCCTGACGTGTTGAAAAAAAGTTGGAAATTCAGGGGAACTGAAGCAACCTATTGAATCATTGATTCGTCTACCGGAAAAACGATCACTGATTCAACTCATGGAACACAGGGTTAAGACACTGGAAGAGATCAAGGATCCCACCAAACGTGCCATCCTCAGCTACCTTCTGGAGAACGGGGTATCCTACCTGGGTGAGATATTGAAGCACCTGGCCATCTCATATTCCCGGGGATATAAATACCTGGAGGAGATGGAACGCGAGGGGCTGGTTGAGACTATGACGGAACCGCCGAAATTCAAAGCCGCCATTTAGCTGTCCACACACCTCTGACAGGAAGAGTGGCATCAAGGCTTATTGCTCTTTATCCGTTTTTCCGGCAAAAGGACCATCTCGACGTAATTGTTCTTATCGAAATATTGCCGGGCAGCTTGCCGTATTTTTTCTTCATTCAGCGACTTGAAGAATTCTCCCGTGTTCAGTATCTCTGCGGGATCGGATTCATAGAAGTAGCTGTTCACAAGCTGGTTGAGCCAGTATTGGTTTTCCTTCATGTTTGTCTCCCATTCCCGTTTCTGTGACTCCCTCACTTTTTCGATAAGTTCGTTACCGGGTCCCTGTACCTGCATGGTGTCAATCACCCGGAATACTGTTTGAACCAGTTCATCCACCCTGGAAGGATCACATCCGAACGAAATGTTTACCCTGTACTCTTCCCTCGGTATCCTGTTCAGCGATCCTGACACTCTCACGCTATACGTTCCGCCCAGGTCTTCTCTCAATATCTCCCTGAGCCGGATCTGCAGTGCCCGGCTTAAGGATGACAGGGCATAACTGTTCTCTCTTGACCATGGTTGTTCGCCGGTAAAGGCCATCACCACCTGGCCCGCAGGTTCAATACCCCTGTATACCGTTTTCTTCACGACCCCCCGGGGCGGATAGATCCCGGGATCTGCCCATCGCTCACGGTTCCTCACAGGAGGGAGGTTGCCGAGGTATGTGGTTACATATGGCCTGATGGTTTCAGGATTGAAGTTACCCACCAGAACATAGGTGAATGCATCGTTGTTTTGGAATCGTGAGGTGTAGATATCATAGATCCTCTCCGGATGTATTTCATCGATCAGGTTGAAAGACCAGGGCCGTTCTCTCGGGTGATACTGTGCCATAGTAACTTGTAACGAGTCGTAAAATGCCGATTCAGGGCTGGCGCTCCGGTTTTCAATGAATCCCTTAATACGGTTAATATAAGAATGGTATGAATCCATGTCAAACCGGGGAGCGGTATTGAACAAGTATATCAGCTGGAACATGGATTCCATATCGGCGGGGGAGGCACTCCCCGATATTCCTTCAGAGTATGTGGAGATATATGGAAATACACTGACAACCTTGCCTGCCAGTTTTTTATATAGTTGTAAGTAGCT
>JAXDBV010000338.1:0-15340 GCA_034678415.1 Bacteroidales bacterium | reverse complement strand
CTTCTGGAAAGCACTGTACAATATAATATTCAAACATGCACGCAGCAGCTGATGCATTATGAATACCCTTCCTTGTCCCTGTTGAACCGATATCGTCGCTGAATAACCCTGTTCAAAGACGATTCTCTCAAGGCATGATCCTATTCCATCACTGAAAATGACGCCTGCAGAATGCCTCAGGGATATCCGAGGCAATAAAAACCGGCTCGAAGAGATTGCTCCTGTTTAAATCGGGATTATTGTTTAATTTTAATGTGGCTTTACGTACGGATGTTATCGATATGTCAGACTAATCCTTGTTATGGTGATGAACAACAGGAAGGCACAGGTGACCGCGGCAGCATTCCTCTCCTACCCCGGTTCATCGCGGCTTTGGATGTGAAACTATGAAACGACTGCTCTTTCTTCTTTTTTTATTTTCGGTATTCACCCCCGTTTCGCCACAGGGTATTTACTATCATACCTCTAATACCGGTTTGTATTTGTTCCTCGATGAACTCTGCAACGCCCGGATAATCGGGATGAATACGGCTATCAAACCCTATACCCGGCAATTCATAGCCCAACAGCTGAACGAAGCGGGAGTGAAACGGGAGTATTTGAACCGCAGGCAGATCGCGGAGCTGGACTTTTACCTGAAGGATTTCAACAAGGAACTCATCCCCGACAGTAGCTTTAAAAAGCGTTTAGACCTTATCTACCGCAGGGACAGTCTTTTTACTATCACCCTTAATCCCATCCTGGGCATCCGGTATTGGGTCAGCCGGAACGGTTCTGTTTATCACCGCTGGAACGGGGCGGAAGCGTTTGCATCCATTGGCGACCACTGGGGATTCTACGCCAGCCTTCGCGATAATCATGAAAGTGAACGGTTGGCAGAACCGGAATACCTGACACAACGCCCGGGAGCCGCCTATAAAACAGGGGACGATTACAGCGAGATGAGAGGAGGCATTACCTACAGCTGGAAGTGGGGAACGATCGCATTGATAAAGGACCATTTTACATGGGGCGATAACTATAACGGGGCTAATATCTTTTCAGGACGTACACCGTCATTTGTTCAGATCAAACTGCAGCTGAAACCAGCTGAATGGTTTGAATTCAACTATATCCATGGATGGCTGGTCTCCGGAGTGGTGGACAGCACCCGCACCTGGTACTACACCAACATTGACAAGGTGTCGGTCAGGAAAGCTTACCGGGAGAAATACATGGCTGCCAACTTCTTTACGTTTAAACCCTGGGACAGGCTCTATATCTCCTTCGGAAATTCAATTATATACAGCGATACGGGATTCGAACCCTCCTATTTCGTCCCTTTCTTCTTCTTTAAATCGGTTGATCATACCATCAACCAGGGCATTGACAACCAGAATTCACAGATGTTCATCAACATCAGCTCGCGGCAGATCAGAAATATCCACCTGTACACCTCCTTCTTCGTTGATGAGGTATCCATTAAAAATATGTTCAGCCCCTCCGAACATTCCAATCTGTTCAGCTGGAAAATGGGCGGCAGACTGGAGAATTCACTTGTATCCAACCTCTCTCTCACGGCAGAATATACCCGTACCTGGCCCCTTGCATTCAAACACTATTTACCGACCGTAACCTTTGAAAGCAACCATTTTAATTTAGGCCACTACCTGCAGGACAACGCCGACGAAATATACCTGGACATGCAATTTAAACCTTTCCGCTGTTTCCTGCTCGACCTCTCATTTACAAATATCAGAAAAGGACCTGATTACTCCTCCCTCACCACGGAAAGGCACGGGCTGCCGTTCATGGAAACACCCGAATGGACGTATAAACAAATCACATTGAAGATCTACTACCAGATAATCAACGATGCATATATCTTTTCTGATCTTTCCTTTTTCAGAAATACAGGGGATGATCATCGCTATTTACCCTCCCTGCTGAGAGGTAACGGTGTTGTGGCTTCCTTCGGGCTTCACATGGGATTGTGAAAACATCCGCTTAGTCGGTAATGATGATTTTTTCGGTAATGGTTGAGCTGTCCGTATGTATATTGATAAGATATATCCCCCTGGGCAACTGGGGAAGTTCCAGCGGTATCTCATTCTCACCCCGGTTCACATAGCGCTGAAGTTTCTTTCCGCAAAGATCATACAATTCAACCCTGGTAATATTGGCTCCCCTGATATAAAGAATATCCTTTGCAGGATTTGGAAATACCTGAATATCCCGACGAATATCCATGGCTGCAGGCTGTTCTTCCAAAAGGAATGATTTCTCTCCCTTGCTTTGTACGCAGGCGCCCAGATAATCGCCATGACGCAGATGGGCCTTCACACTATTGACCGACACACAAAGAGTATGGTTATGATGGCATATGGTAACCTTTTTATCCTTTGTTATATCCCCCCAGAAATACTTTGACTTCCGCTGCAAAACCCACTGGCCGTTCTCAAACACGGAATAATATGTTGTATCCGGCAATGAGTACATATCATACAAATAGCTTGATTTTGCAATCTTGGTCGTATCAATGCCGGCAAAAAGAGAATCTGTTTTGAACGTCGTTTCATATGTTTCAGTTAACAGATTCCTGTCATCCCTTGTATATACATATTCCGCAAAAAACAAATCCCCGGTATAAGGGATGGTATATAACCGGAAAAGACTCCCGTCATCATAGTATTCATAAACCAATTTTTTATATCGCAACCAGATACCATCCATTAATTTAAAGGATACCGTGGAATCGTGAACTCCGGTATTATTATAATATATCTGTTTGATAATGGAATTGATATTCCATTCACCCGTATTGAAATCATAGGTTTTTGAAGTTGTTACCGTTTCATTGTTTTGATATGAATACTCCGTCCGGCTATAATCCACAAATTGGTCATTGTATTTCTTCCGCTGGATAAATGCAACCGTATTTCCTTCTTCATCATAGATATATCTACTGATTCTGTTCAGCTGGTTATTTCCATCCAGGAATAGTACACTATCCTGAAGCCCAGCCGTTGTATAGGTGTAGATATTTTTGGCATAAATGTTCCATGATCCTGATCGATATTGATAATTATATAAAGAATCAAGATGAAATTCCATCTCGCCGCATTTTCCTCCCCATCGTTTTCTCAAAGGCATATCTTTCGATATTTCATGATATTCTTTCACTGGTTCTATCTGGGCGAAAAGAGGGGGGATAATGGCCGCTGACAGCATGAGTAACACGATCTTTTTCATCGGAAAATTATTTTCATTCTTAACAAACATACATATTTATATTCATTTATATATTATTTAAAATAGGTGATTCCGGATAATGTATGTAAATTTCTCAACATTAACGATAAAAACAATTTTATGAATCTGGTAACCGGTTCCACCGGACTTGTGGGTTCACATCTCATCGCTGATCTTCTGTTGAGTGGCGAAAAAGTAAGGGCGATGAAACGGAAAACCAGTAATATCCGTCAGTTGCTGAAAACATTCAGCTATTATACGTCCACCCCGCAGGAATGGTTCAACAGGATTGAATGGGCCGAAGGCGACGTGCTGGATGAGAATTCCCTTCGTGAGGCCATGGAGGGAATAAACAGGGTTTACCATACTGCAGCCATGGTTTCCTTTCATCCGTACGACAGCAAAAAAATGCTGAGGACTAATATTGAAGGTACGGCCAATATCGTGAACCTATGCCTGGAATCACGTGTTGAGAAGCTCTGCCATGTGAGTTCCATCTCTGCCCTTGGCACTGTTCCGGAAAAACAGATAATTACCGAGGATTGCATATGGAAAGACACGAAAGATAAATCATGGTATGCGGTTAGCAAGTTCCGATCGGAAATGGAAGTGTGGAGAGGTATTGCCGAGGGTCTGAACGCCGTCATCGTAAACCCTTCGATGATTATAGGGCCCGGTAATTGGAAACAGGGCACCCAGCAATTCTTCCTCAGGGTTTGGAAAGGAATGCCCTTATACACTCCCGGTACAAACGGATGGGTTGATGTGCGCGATGTTGTGAAGGCCATGATAGTGCTTATGAACAGCAATATCAGCGGCGAACGCTTTACCCTGACATCAGAAAACCTTAGCTATTATGAGATCCTCTCACTGATCGCTGCCGCCCTCGGCAAAAAGCCTCCACGATTCAGGATCCCTGCCCTCCTTCTGGAACTCATTTGGAGGGAGGAACATTTACGAAGCCTTCTGTTTCGCAGCAGGCCTCTCATCACCAGGGAATTAGCCAGGGCAGGAATGAAGAATACCCTGTACTCCAACGACAAAGCCCGAAGCATCCCTGGTATCCAGTTCAGGCCGGTGGAAGAAAGCATCAGGGAAATTGCTCTTCTCTTCCGTAAAGATATGACCGATAAAAAAAAGCGGGTAGAAGGGTTTATATAACCCGGGGATTCAACGTATCCCAACCATTCATAAATTCTTTCTAAATTCGTCCGGATATTCAACCAAAACAGAGTGTTATGTTTTCCGGGATAATCGAAGAAACCGCAAAAGTTGTCAGGCTTGAAAAAGAGCAGGAAAACCTGCATATCACACTGACCTGTTCCTTTGTGAAAGACCTGAAGATTGACCAGAGCATTTCCCATAACGGCGTGTGCCTCACCGTAGTGAAAAAGCTCAGGAATGCCTACACGGTAACAGCCATAAAAGAAACCCTGGAAAAATCGAACCTTGGTCTGTTGAAGGTGGGAGATGAGGTAAATATTGAACGCAGTCTTCGCATTGAAAGCCTCCTCGACGGACATCTCGTACAGGGGCATGTGGATCAGACAGCTCTCTGTACCATGGTGACCGAATCGGAAGGAAGCTGGTACTTTACCTTTGAGTATAAACCGGCACGGGAAGATTATCTTACCGTGGAGAAAGGATCCATCGCAGTGAACGGGGTAAGCCTCACCGTCGTAAATTCAAAACCAACCTCGTTCCAGGTGGCAATCATCCCCTACACATGGGAAGTCACAAATTTTCATGCCATCAAACCGGGCACAACAGTTAACCTGGAGTTTGACATTATCGGGAAGTACATATACAAAATCATGAAGCAGCAGCACCGGGAACAACCATGAAATTTTCCACGCCTCACCGGTTCGCCCTTCTCATAGCGATAATAGCTACTTTACTGGGCACTATGGTGCCCGCATTATTCCTTTTGATATTGCCTGCGGCTCCCCTCCTGGCGCTGATCCTTTCGCTGGCTCTTGTTTTTACCATTATCTTCCTTTTCACCCGCTACCGGGCTTACCGCCTGATAATGGAAAAGATCGATCCGGTATACCGGATCATTCACAATGCAGGACATACGCATGTGAAACAATTACACGAAGATCGTGACATGGATATCATTGAGAAAGTCACAACGGATACCCGCAATTGGGCAGACCTTAAAAGCCAGGAGATCGATCAGCTCAAACAGATGGAAAAATACAGGAGAGAATTCCTGGGGAACGTCTCCCACGAACTCAAAACGCCTATTTTTAACATCCAGGGTTATATTCTTACCCTGCTGGAGGGGGGTATTGACGATCCGGCGGTCAACAGGATGTATCTCGAACGGTCGGAAAAAAGCATTAACCGTATGATTTCTATCGTTGAAGATCTGGAAACCATCAGCCGCCTGGAATCGGGTGAGCAAAAGCCTGTCCCGGAACCGTTTGATATGCTTCATCTTGTGAAAGAGGTTTATGAACAATTGGAAATCAAGGCAAAAGAGAATTCCATAAAATTGCTTATCAAACCAAATGATGACAAGCCTGTCATGGTTTATGCCGACAGAAAGAGAATCTTTATGGCTTTGCATAACCTTGTGATCAATTCAATTATTTACGGCCGCAAAGACGGACGCACCGTCACTTCCTTTACTGAGATGGGCAATAATATCCTGGTGGAAATTGCCGATAATGGCCCGGGAATTGATAAAAAGGATATCCCCAGGATCTTTGAACGGTTCTACCGGATCGATAAAAGCCGTTCCCGCAATATGGGAGGTACCGGGTTAGGCCTGGCCATCGTCAAACACATTATTGAAGCACATCAGCAGACCATAACTGTTAGAAGTATACCGGGGGAGGGTACGGTATTTGGATTTACCCTCCAGAAAGCCTGACGGTGCCCCGGACCCGCAGGAATTAAACAATACATTGAATTTCAATAGAATATGCCGGCTATGCCGGCCTTTTGTCAATCATCGCCACCCGGCACCTTTATTTCTTTGAAGACCACCGAAATACCACTATCAAGTTCTATTTGTTTTTTACTGAACAGTAATCTATCTTTGTGCACTTTATAAAAGAAGCCTGATGGCTCGGAGCTTTGCGGAGACTATGAAGAAATTCCCGGAATATAAGACCCTCGATCTGTCAAAAATAAACAAGGCCATCCTGAAGGCATGGGATGAACAAAACGTTTTTGTCAGAAGCCTGGAGGAAAGGAAGAACAGCCCTCATTATGTCTTCTATGAAGGTCCCCCTTCAGCCAACGGCATACCCGGTATTCATCACGTGATCTCACGCACCATAAAGGATATCATCTGCCGTTACAAAACCATGTCGGGCTTCCTTGTTGAACGCAAAGCAGGATGGGATACCCACGGACTGCCTGTGGAGCTGAGCGTGGAACAGAGCCTGGGCATAACCAAGGAAGATATCGGGAAAAAGATATCCGTCGAGGAGTTCAACAATGCCTGCCGCAAGGATGTAATGAAATATACGCGTGAATGGGAGGATCTTACCCGCAAAATGGGGTACTGGATCAATATGCATGATCCCTACATCACTTACGACAATCGATACATCGAATCCCTCTGGTACCTTCTTAAACAATTGTTCGACAAGGGATTGCTCTACAAAGGGTACTCCATCCAGCCTTATTCACCCGCCGCGGGAACAGGCCTGTCAACCCATGAACTTAACCAGCCGGGATGTTACCGCGATGTGAAGGATACCACTATTGTTGTACAGTTCAAAGTCATCAGGGATAAAAGGTCTGAATTCCTTTTCCGGAACGCCGATACCGATGTATTTATTCTTGCCTGGACCACTACACCATGGACTTTGCCCTCCAACACTGCTCTCACCGTTGGAGAAGATATCGTGTATGTATCGGTGCGTACGTTCAATCCCTACCTGGGCACTCCGGTAACCCTGGTGTTGGCCAAGGAATTGATACATAATTATTTTCCTGAGAAAGACAGCGGCCTGCCTTTCGAAGCATATACCCCGGGGGATAAACATATACCCTACCGCATCCTGGATGAATTTTCCGGAAAACAGATGAAGGAGATCCGTTATGAGCAGCTATTGCCATGGATTCATGCCGGGGAAGGGGCCTTCAGGGTTATCACCGGTGACTTTGTTACCACCGCCGAGGGCACCGGAGTAGTTCACACTGCCCCCACCTTTGGCGCTGATGACTACAGAGCAAGCCTGGAAAACGATGTGCCGCCTCTGACGGTGATCGATAAGGATGGAGAGGTGAGCCCGCTGGTCGACAGGAAAGGCCGTTTCATCCGAATGGAAGATATTCATCCCTCGTTCATGAACGAAAAGGTGAACATTTCCCAGTACAGTGAATTTGCCGGCCGGTATGTAAAGAACGAATATGACGAGAACCTGAAGGATACCGATGAAACCGTCGATGTCGATATCGCTGTCCGTCTGAAGCGTGAGGGAAAAGCTTTCAGGATTGAGAAACAGGTGCACACCTACCCGCATTGCTGGCGAACAGACAAACCGGTTCTTTATTACCCGCTCAATGCCTGGTTCATCCGAACCACTGCATTGAAAGACAGGATGATAGAACTGAACAATACTATTAACTGGAAGCCGCCGGCTACCGGGGCGGGACGGTTCGGAAAATGGCTGGAAAACCTTGTCGACTGGAACCTGTCGCGCTCACGCTTCTGGGGAACACCATTGCCGGTCTGGGTATCCGAAGACAAGAGCGAGAAAAAATGCATCGGCTCAGTAGCTGAACTGAAAAAGGAAATTGAAAAGTCTGTGGAAAAGGGATTCATGAAACACAATCCCCTTGCCAGATACCGCGAAGGGGACTATTCCCGGGAGAACTATGAACAATTCGACCTTCACAGGCCCACAGTGGACGAGATCATCCTTGTATCAAAGCACGGAAGAAAAATGTTCCGTGAGCCCGACCTGATCGATGTGTGGTTCGATTCGGGAGCTATGCCCTATGCACAGGTTCACTATCCCTTTGCACGCAGCGGTGAAGGGTTCAGAAAAGTGTTCCCCGCCGACTTCATTGCTGAGGGAGTGGATCAGACCCGAGGCTGGTTCTTCACCCTTCACGCCCTGGCCGTCATGCTCTTCGATTCCGTTTCATTCAGGAATATTATTTCCAATGGACTGGTGCTCGATAAGAACGGAAATAAAATGTCGAAACGACTGGGAAATGCGGTTGATCCGTTCGATACTATCGAAAAACATGGTTCCGACCCCCTCCGGTGGTATATGATCACCAACGCCCAGCCATGGGACAATCTCAAGTTTGACATGGCAGGGCTCGAGGAAGTGAAGAGAAAGTTTTTCGGCACCCTCTTCAATACCTATTCGTTCTTTGCCCTGTATGCGAATATTGATGGTTTCAGGAATCAGGTTAAAGAAATACCCGTAAAGAACAGGCCCGAGATCGACCGGTGGATCATCTCCCTGCTGAACACCCTGGTGAAAGAAGTCAGGGAGGATTATGAGAATTATGAGCCCACCAGGGCAGGCCGTGCCATACAGGATTTCGTGATTGATAACCTCAGCAACTGGTACGTGCGCCTGAACCGGAAGAGGTACTGGGGAGGCGAATGGAACGACGAAAAGGTGGCCGCTTATCAAACCCTGTATAGCTGCCTGGAAACCGTGTCACTTCTTATGGCACCCATAGCGCCCTTCTATGCCGAACAGCTGTATACCAATCTGAACGGCGTGACAGGCAAAAATACTGCTTCATCCGTACATCTTGCCAGGTTCCCGGAACACAATGCAACCCTGATTGATAAGGCCCTCGAAGAAAGAATGGACATTGCCCAGAAAGTGTCATCCATGGTACTCGGGCTCAGGAGAAAAGTAAATATCCGCGTTCGGCAACCGCTGAACAAAATCATGGTACCTGCCCTGGATGATGGATTCATCGAGAAATTCGAAGCCGTGAAACCACTGATCCTCACGGAGGTAAATGTTAAGGAAGTGGAGTATATCACCGGTTCAGAGGGTATATTGGTTAAAAAGATTAAACCCAACTATAAAATCCTTGGGCCGCGCTATGGAAAGATGATGAAACAACTCTCCGCTGCTATTCTGCAAATGACACAGCACGAAATCGCCGACTTCGAAAAAAATGGTAGTGTTACCCTCACTGTTGACGGAGAACTGGTCGCCCTGGCCCTTAATGATGTGGAAATCATCTCGGAAGATATCCCGGGATGGCTTGTGTCCAACGAAGGTTTACTCACCGTGGCCCTCGATATCCATGTCACACCTGAATTAAGGGAAGAAGGGATTGCCCGTGAACTTATCAACCGTATTCAGAATATCCGCAAGGATAGCGGATTTGATGTAACCGACAAGATCATTATCGAAATACAGAAACACGACGCCATCAACCTGGCTGTTGAACATTTCAGGGAATATATCGGGTCTCAAACACTGTCCCAGTCTATCAGTCTGGTTGATAAGCTGCCGGCTGAAAGTTCGAAAACCATTGAAATAGATGACGATATACTGACAATGATCAACGTTGAAAAGATATCCTGAAATGTTACATCTAACAAGGAAATAATTCGTATATTTAATAATTACAAAAACGATGAGCCATGGGAGAAAAGACCAGATATTCGGATGAGGAGCTCGAGGAGTTTAAACAGATCATTCTGCAAAAAATTGAGAAAGCCAAGGCCGATTATGAGCTCCTGAAGAGTGCCATCACTCAGAGTGACAGTAATGATACAGAGGACACATCGCCGACGTTTATAGTGCTGGAAGAAGGTGCGGCTACCCTGTCAAAGGAGGAAGCGGGAAAACTGGCCCAGCGCCAACTTAAATTCATTCAGCACCTTCAGGCTGCACTCGTAAGAATAGAAAACAAGACTTACGGCATCTGCAGGGAGACGGGCAAACTCATACCCAAGGAACGGCTGCGCGCCGTGCCGCACGCCACCTTGTGTATTGATGCCAAGGAAAAACAACGGTAAGGTGCCTGTTGACGGGAAAATGGAGCTGAGGCTCCATTTTTTTTACCCCTGCCAATACCCATGCTGCATACCGGTAAATGACATGAACCGGAACAATGATCCTCTTGAAAGGGAAAATATTATTGTTTACTTTTAAGGCCAGAAAAACGAAACCATGAAGCACGGACGATTAGCACTGATCATCATTTTCTCGGCACTGTTCCTCGACCAGGTTGTGAAAATATGGATAAAAACCCATATGACCCTGGGCCAGGAATACAACATCCTGGGAGACTGGTTCATCATTCATTTCATCGAGAACAATGGGATGGCTTTCGGTGTTGAACTGGCAGGCGAGTTTGGCAAGATAACCCTCAGCATCTTCAGAATCATCGCCGTCATTGCTATCAGCTACTACCTCTCCATCCTCATTAAAAAACAGATGCCTGTTGGGCTGATCATCGCCATTTCACTCATTGTGGCAGGAGCCGCGGGCAATATCATCGACTGTGCCTTTTATGGTCTTCTCTTCAGCGAGAGCACCCCGTACCAGTTGGCCACGTTTCTCCCCGAGGGAGGCGGCTACAGCTCATTTCTTCATGGTAAAGTGGTTGATATGCTTTACTTCCCTGTCATCAAAGGGTATATCCCCGACTGGTTTCCTTTCTGGCCAAACAAGTATTTCATCTTTTTCCGGCCTGTTTTTAACATTTCCGATTCATGCATTACGATAGGGGTATTCATGATCCTCCTCTTCCAGAAAAGGTATTTTAAACCGGCTGAGAAAACAGGCGCCGGGAGTCCCGAGAAGCCGGTCCAGGACCCCGTTAATCCATAAATCGTGCCTATTCCTTCGTAAGGTCGATGATCAGCTGAATGATCTTCTCGATTTCCGCATCAGGAATTTTTCCCTTGTAGATGGCCCTGCAAACCCGGTTCTTATCAAGAATGATCACACTATAGCTGTCACGCGGGAGACTCCATTGATTCTGAAGGACGCCATCGTAATCGAAAAGAATGGTGGTATCGTATTTTTTCGCCTTATTACCTGCGATCAGACGGATTAGGGCATTGGGCTTCCAGGTTGACTTGCAGTCGACAATACCGAATCCCTTGAAATAATCCTTGTTGATCCTTTTGTCCACATCCGCGGCTTTATCAACGGCATCGTTGAACGGATCGTTAAGATCCGACTCATCGGGATCCACATAATTGATCTGCAGCACCTTACCGGGCCAGGAGTCCAGGGTGAATTCCTTCTTGTCTGCATCGGTGAACTTCCAGTCGGATGCCTTCATACCTACCTCCAGCTTGCCTTTCGTCTGGCCGGAAACAAGGAACATCCCTACGGAACAAAGTAATAAGATGAACATCAGTTTTTTCATATGTCTGAAATTTTGGTGAATGGACGTTGACAGGAGGTAAATATAGAATTTTTTTCATTAAAACGGCAGAGGCATATCCCTGGATGGTTTTTCATCGCTTGATGATGCCATAGAAGAGAATATTCAGGAATTCATCGATGGTCTCGTCCACGTTTTCGTTAATATGGGTCCAAAACAGCGGCACTTCCAGCCCCTTTAATGCCCGGATAATAGCAATGGCAACCAGCTCAGAATCATCCATTCTGAAATGTCCCGATTTCATACCTTCATCAAAAATCTTCCTCACCGTGTGGATCTCTTCCTCATCATACTTCACACGAATCTTCTCAATGAACTCAAAATGCCTGAGGGTCTCGTCAAAAATGGCATGATAAAAATTAGAGAGTTTCTGGAAGGTCTTCATGCGCACCAGGATGTAGTTCCTGAGCTGGTCTACAGGATTCCGGGCCCGGGCAACGGAAAACGACAGCAACCTTCGCATCATCATTGCCTCCTTCACAACAACCGCATCGAATATCTGCTCTTTGCCCGGATAGTAATAGTAAAGGGAACTCTTTCTCATTCCGGTTGCCCTGGCAATCACATCCATGGTGGTTTTTTTATACCCCTTTGCACTGAAACAGGTACTGGCCGCCTTGATAATTTTCTGGCGCATGAACTCCTTGTCCACCATTTTATTTCGACTAATTTATTCAACTATTCGAAATTTAATAAAAATACACATCTTATACAAATAAATCATTAATCCCTGCCGGTGGAGTTACTCATTTCCGGCAACCGGGGCCAGGCGGAAATCAAGTTGTCTCTTAGCGAGGTTGGTACGGTATATCTCAATGCGTATAGGATCCCCCAATTGGTACACTTTCCGGTTCCTCCGGCCGCGCAGACAATAGTTATCCTCGTCGTATTCATAGAAATCATCATCAAGTTCACGGATGGGCACAAGGCCTTCACATTTGTTTTCGATGATCTCCACGTACAGTCCCCATTCGGCCACTCCCGATATGATTCCTTCAAACTGTTCGCCCAACTTATCCTGCATAAATTCCACCTGTTTGTATTTAACGGAAGCCCATTCGGCATCGGCTGCCTTTTGCTCCATGACGGAAGCGTGAACGCAACGATTCTCATACGTTTGCTCGTCCCTGGATGGTTTATTTTTCAGGAGTTCATCCAGCAACCGGTGCACCATAAGATCAGGATATCGCCGTATGGGTGAGGTAAAATGTGTATAGAATCGGAAACCCAGTCCGTAATGCCCGATATTATGCACCGAATATTTTGCCTTGGCCATGGAGCGGATGGCCAGTGTCTCTATCAGGTCCTGTTCCTTTTTCCCCTTCACGTCACTAAGCAGCTTGTTCATGGAGGCAGGCACCGCTTTTTCCGAAAGGGCAAGGCGGTGGCCAAAGCGCCGTACGATCCGTGAGAGGGATTCAAGCTTGTCGTGGTTGGGCTTGTCGTGAACCCTGTAAACGAAGGTTCGTGGATTCTTCCGTCCCTTCCTCATCCCCACCAATTCTGCCACCTTGCGGTTGGCCAGCAGCATAAATTCCTCGATCAGCTGGTTGGACTCTTTGTTTTCCTTGAAGAATATGCTTATGGGATTGCCCTTCTCGTCGAGGTTGAATTTTATCTCCACCCGGTCAAAACCGAATGATCCTTCCTGAAATCTCCGTTGCCTGAGTTTCTGTGCCAGCCGGTGGAGTACAAGGATTTCCTGCTTCATGTCACCCCGGCCTGTTTCAATTACCCGCTGGGCTTCATCATAATTGAAGCGGCGCTGTGATCTGATGATGGTTTTCCCGAACCACTGGCTGATGACCTCTGCCTGGTCGTTCATGGTGAACACGGCTGAAAAGCAGAGTTTATCCTCCTGAGGATTGAGTGAACACACGTTATTGGAAAGCTTCTCCGGCAGCATGGGTACCACACGGTCAACCAGGTATACCGAGGTACCGCGTTCATAGGCCTCGCGGTCAAGGGTTGTTTTCGGCTTTATATAATGGCTTACATCGGCGATATGCACACCCACTTCCCACAGACCTTCACCAAGAGGTTTCAGCGACAGGGCGTCGTCGAAGTCTTTGGCATCGGCAGGATCAATGGTAAACGTGAGGGTTTGCCGGAAGTCACGGCGTTCTTTATATTCAGCAGCAGGTATGGTATCGGGCAGCTTTTCTGCTTCCTGTTCGACCTCATGGGGGAAGCGATAGGGGAGATCAAACTCGGCCAGAATGGCATGCATTTCCACCTCATGGGTCCCTGGTTTACCCAGCACCTCCACCACCTCTCCCACAGGATTCCTGGCTCCCTTCGGCCACTCCGTGATCCTGGCAATGACCTTCTGACCCCCTTTGGCCCCGTTCAATGCCTTCAGCGGGATAAAAACATCGTACGGCATATGACGGTTGTCGGCCACCAGAAATGCATAATTACGCGATACCTCAAGCAGACCGACAAACGTTGATTTTGTTCTCTCAAGCACCTCCACCACCTCCCCTTCCAGGCGCCTCGCTTTCCTTTTGGCATACACCAGTACCTTTACTGTATCTCCCTGCAGAGCCCGGTTCAGGTGGGCCTGGCTTATGTAAACTTTTTCCGTCAGAGCTTCGGAATGAATGTAGGCCGATCCGTTGGCATTCATCTCCACACTTCCCGTTACACATCCCCCCTTCGACTTCAGCTTGAATTTGCCGGTATAGATCTCCGTGAGATTCCCGCTACCGGTCAGATCATACAATACGGAAGTGATCAGGTTCTTTTGGGACGGATCGTTGATATTCAGCAGCTTGGCAAGCTGTTTGTAATTGTAGTTCCTGGTAGGGTTGTTGGAAAAAATTCCGAGAATACTGTTCGTCAGTGATTTCCGGTCAAAGGACTTCTTCTTGTTTATTTTTTTCTTCTTGACCATAAATGTTTTCTTGTGTGTACTTTAGAGGGCGAAAGTTACAATATATTTCAAGGTTTGTACTTTCGAAGATGGTTTATGTTTCAGCCGGCGGGTTTCAGAAGCAGAGGAACACCGGCGTAATCGGGTAAAGCAACGTCCCGGTGATCATTAGAAATCCCGCACTGAACCGGTTGTATTTGGCTGTAAAAATCAGTATCTTGTAACCTTCTATCCTTAATGCCTGAGACCGATCAAACAGCCGGTATGAGTTCGGGGATTGATAAACCTTTCCGGATCGGGTTGGTCCTGAGTGGTGGCAGCGCACGTGGCTTTGCCCACCTGGGAGTGCTCAGGGCACTGGAGGAATATGGAATAATTCCGGATGTTATCTCTGCGGTAAGTGCAGGAGCCATTGTCGGTGTGTTTTATGCCGACGGGTATAGCCCCGGTGAGATTTTCGACATGTTCGTGGAGAAAAAGCTTTTCCAGCTTATACGGCTGAATGTTAACAGGAAAGGATTCCTCAAACCTTCAGGTATTGAGGAACTCATGAATACTTTCCTGCGTGCAAAAACATTCCGTGACCTGAAAATACCCTTATATATCACGGCGTCGGACATGAACCGCGGGAAGCCTGTGTATTTTCACGACGGCGACTTGAGGAAATGTATCCTGGCCTCTTCGGCTATACCGATCCTGTTCCAGCCTGTGATGATCAATAACACTATGTTCCTTGACGGCGGATTACTTGATAATCTTCCTGTACACCCTGTTCTCGGAAGGTGCAGGCTGATTATTGGTGTGAGCGTTAATCCCAATTTCGAGGATTACAGTCTGAACCGTTACCTGAAACTGATGGAACGCACGTTTTATCTCAGC
>JAXDBV010000337.1:0-2783 GCA_034678415.1 Bacteroidales bacterium | reverse complement strand
GTCCGGCGGGTTTGAGAGTAGGGGAGGTAACTGAAAAGGGATACCTGGTCTTCGAACATCCTCATGTAATCAATATAATAATTGTCCACCAGGACATCCTGGTCGTCGATTGACAGTGTATCCCTTTCAACCCCGAAATAACCGTTCAGGTAAGGGATATGCGAGAGGGATGCACCCCAGTTGAGCTTTCTCTTCTGGTTAAGGTAGGCCACCTGTCCGCCGAAATCATAGATCTCGCCGTTAAGCGCCAGCTGGGAATATATCTGGTTATCCCCGATGATATCGCTGAAGAGCATGATGATACTTCCGGCCATACCGGTACCGTAACGGCTGGTGGTTGCCACGCCCATGTTAACATTTGAAATATAGTCGAGCCTGAACTTGGGGCGGAACGGCAACTGTTTGAATGTATGACTGAGGGTATCATCAACGGCGGTCATGGTCATGAAGTTGTTGTCAACCAAGTCGGTTCCCACCCTTTTCCAGGGGGGGAGGGTGGCTGCCTCAAAGTTCAGGGAGTCGGGATTCACTTCCACGGCTTGGAAATCAGCCGAAGTGGCAGAGTAAATCCTGTATTCGTTCTTCCAGTAATAGGAATAGGTGATCCGGTCGATATCACGGGCGAGGGAAACGGCGGGTGACATGGTGGTGATACCGCTGATCCCTGTCATATAATCGGTTAGCCTGTGTGTTTTATCTGTGTCGAGATCGTGGCGGAACAGGTTCCGGAATCCGTCGCTGTTGGAAAGGAAGTACACCGATCGGTTGTCGGGGGAGAACACGGGATTCAGGTTCTCCGCGCCCCTGAATACATCGAGCACCCGTATGCTTCCTGTCGACAGATCGAGGATAGCCAGGTTATACCCGCCTTCCTGCAGTATGCCGGGTACCTGCTCCGGCGTCATATCGGTGGCATAGATAATATAATTCCCATCCCGGGAATAGGATGGTTGCACCTCGGAGAAGTTATCGTTCGTAAGGTTTTTCACCTGTCCGCTGTTCAGGTCGTATGAGAAGAGGTCGATCACTCCCTCCTGCATGCCTGCCACAACGATGGTGCGTCCATCGGGTGACCAGGCGGGGTTATTGAAAGCAGGGATACCCGGTATGGCAATCTCACGGATGACCCTGGCGCTCTCCACCTCCTGTATGATCAGCTTGTTCATGCCCTTGCTAAACACCACATATGCCAGTTGCTTTCCGTCGGGCGACCAGGCGCCGGCCGATTCCAGGAAGTTAAAATCATCAATTTCGGTGGTATGCACCCGTGACGACAGCTTCCTGAGAATCTTCCCCGTATTGGCATCGGCCATGAACAGGTCAATGGTTACCAGATCGCGCTCAGAATAAAAGGCGATATATTTCCCGTCGGGACTGACGGCAGGTGATATATTGTATTTGCCCGCATTGGACAGATCGAGGAGTTTCTTACCGCTCAGCTGGTCAACCGAATCTTTCAGGTATTTTTCATAATGCACCTTGTATGACGATTTCCACATCGATGAGAAGGTAGCGGTGTTCACTCCCAGGATAGATTCAATGGCCTGTTCATACCCAAATTTGGCGGTCTCGATGAAGAGGGGAACGATCTTATCATCCCCCCATATTTTACCCACCATGGCCCAGAAAGCATGACCGTAACGGTAAGGGAAATACTTTGCACTGGTGGTAAGATCCTTGAGGGTGGGAAAATCATCCTGCAGGAGGGCGTCGCGCATCCACATGGCCGTGTGGCTGTCAAGGCTTCCGATAGACAGGTATTCGGCCATCCCTTCAATCATCCACAGAGGCATACTGTTCACATTTGACATGGACGATGAATCGTCGGATGTGAGGAGGTGGAACTGGAACGCATGCACCAGTTCATGTCCCAGTACATGATCGGTTTGCGCCGTACTGGCAGCCAGCGGAAGGACAACCCTGTTCTTCATGGATTCCGTCACTCCTCCGGTACCCACACCTATCATACCGCTTATGGCGGTCGTCTGTTGAAAATCAGCATGATTGGCATACAGGATCAGTGGATTGGGTTTATCAAAGGTATCCCTGAAGACCCGGCTGTGCCGCCTGTACCACTTCTCGCTCTGCAACGCCCAGTACCTGATCACCGAATCATTCTTAAAGTAATGGTATATCTCAAAAACGGGCGTCTGGTATACCTTATAGTTGAAATTCCTGTATCCGGGTTTGTTCCTTCCAAAATACTGAGCCCGGGAATCCACGGAAGTAGTAAACAGGAAACAGGCCAGCAGGAGAGAAAAGATTGTGAATATACCTTGTTTTCTCATAAACTGATCATATTAGATATACAATGATCCCCCCAAGCATCATCCATTTGATAACAACATATATGCCAAAATATTTCAAAAAAAGAATGTCCTGAGCGGCGAAAATGTAAAAAAAAGTTAAAACACAGAAACAAAAAACCGGGAAAGAAAGTTTCCCGGTCGCGGTTAAATTTCTTACAGCAAGTCGTCTACTTTTTGCCTGAGGTCCTCCCCCCTGAGATTTTTTGCCAGGATCACCCCCTTGTCGTCGAGGAGGAGGTTATGGGGGATAGACATCACCCCGTAGAGTTTGGCGGCGGCATTGTCCCAGAACCTGATATCTGATACATGTGTCCAGTCAAGTTTATCTTCTTCAATACCCTTAAGCCATTCTTCCCTGTTTCTGTCAAGGGATACTCCCAGGACATTGAAACCTTTATCTTTGAATTCGTTAAAAACTGCAACCACATTGGGATTCTCAGCCCTGCAGGGCCCGCACCAGGAAGCCCAGAAATC
>JAXDBV010000336.1:0-3981 GCA_034678415.1 Bacteroidales bacterium | reverse complement strand
TTAGATGTTTTTTTCCAGATCAGGAAGAGCAAAATGATTTTCTGTATGCTATGACGCATTCAGCCGGAACGATAGCCTGTCGTCCTGCAGGGTAGAGAGATGTTCCGGGAGCTTTTAAAAGGCGCTCTTCCTCTCCTGCCCCCGTTTATCCTCCATGCTCTGTGCGACGCATGATCTCGTTCTGCAGGTCTTCTCCCAGGTCATTGAAGTAATCGCTGTACCCTGCCACACGTACGATCAGGTCGCGGTATTTTTCCGGGTGTTTCTGGGCCTCACGAAGGGTGTCGGCGCTCACAACGTTGAACTGTATATGATGCCCGTTCAGTTTGAAATAAGTACGTATCAGGTCTTTTACCCGCTCCCTTCCCTTTTCGTCGGCCATGAGCTGCGGGCTGAATTTCTGGTTCAGCAGGGTACCTCCCGTGCGCAGGTGATCGAGCCTGGAAGCCGACTTGATAACGGCTGTTGGTCCCTTGATATCGGCGCCCTGGACGGGTGATATTCCTTCCGACAAGGGCTCCCCGGCCTTCCTGCCGTCGGGCATGGCACCCATCATACTGCCGAAATACACATGACAGGTCGTGGGCAGGAGGTTGATCCGGTGCACACCTCCCCGTGCCGACGGCCGTCCATCCACCGCCCTGAAATACATCTCAAACACCTCGCAGGCAATATCATCCGCACTGGCATCATCATTCCCGTACTTCGGCGTCTCGTAGATCAGATCGTGCAACAGATCTTCATGACCTTCGAAGTTGTCCTTCAGGACTGTCATGAGTTCGGGAAAAAGAATATTTTTCCGTTCAAACACATGATATTTGATGGCAGCCAGGGAGTCGGTGATGCTGCCCATCCCCACCCCCTGTATATAGCTGCTGTTGTACCTCGCCCCGCCCGCATTGTAATCCTTTCCACTGGCAAGGCAGTCATCGATGAAGAGGGAAAGGAAGGGAACCGGCATATGGTCGGCATAAATCCGCGAGATGATGTTGTTCCCGGCGATCTTGATACTGATGAAGTGGTTCAATTGCATCTCAAAAGCGACCATCAGATCATCAAAGGTTTTAAACCGGCCGACACCGCCGGTTTGGATACCGATCTTTTTACCCGATACCGGATCAATTCCATTGTTCAGCGTTACCTCGAGCACTTTTGGCAGGTTGAAGTATCCGGTGAGGATATATGCTTCCGTTCCGAAGGCGCCGCTCTCGACGCAGCCGCTCGCTCCCCCCTTCCGGGCATCAGTGATCGATTTTCCCTGACGCACCAGCTCCTGTATGATGGCTTCGGTATTGAATACCGACGGCTGTCCGAAGCCTGTCCTGATGATCTTCAATGCCCTGCGGATGAAGTCGTCAGGGTTTTGTTGGCTCACCTGTATCATCGAGCCTGGCTGCAGAAGACGCATCTCTTCAATCACATCCAGGATGAGGTAGGTCAGCTCATTCACTCCATCCGTGCCGTCGGGTTTCACTCCTCCCAGGTTGACAAGGGCAAAATCGGTATAGGTGTTGCTCTCCATGGCTGTGACCCCTACCTTGGGTGGTGCCGGATGATTGTTGAACTTCACCCAGAACGCCTGGAGCAGCTCGCGCGCTTTTTCTTCCGTGAGGCTGCCGTCGGACAACCCCCTCGTGTAAAAGGGATACAGGTGCTGGTCGAGCCGCCCGGGATTGAAGGAATCCCACGGGTTGAGCTCGGTCACCACACCCACGTGAACGAACCAGTAATATTGGAGGGCTTCATGAAACGACCGCGGGGCAAACGCAGGCACACGGGTGCAGACGGCAGCCATCTGCATGAGCTCATCCTTCCTCACCGGATCTTCCTCCGTCGCCGCCATCTCTTGCAGTTTTTCGGCATGCCGCCGGGCGTACATTATGATTGCCTCACCGGCAATCTTCATGGCTCTCAGCTCCTGCCTCTTTTCATACGCTTCCGGATCATTGAGAAAATCGAGGGAGGCCAGGCGCTGACCGGCTTCAGCCAGGATATCGCTTATGCCCCGGCTGTAGATCGTATCCCCCAGGACGGTATGGCCCGGCGCCCGCTGTTCCATGAATTCAGTGAACATACCGGCCCTGTATGCCTCCAGCCATTCGTCCGACATCTCTGAAAAAATCCTCTCGCGTATAGTCCTGCTTTTCCAGAACGGAATGATCTCCCTTTCATACAGATCCATGACCTCCGCATCGGCTTTGAACGAGACCTTCGGACGGTCATTCAGTATCCGTAGATCCTCCATCGTATGAAGACATATCTCAGGGTATGTGGGTGTGGCTTTAGGTGCAGGCCCCCGTTCCCCCACGATCAGCTCCCCGGGATTGATGCATATCTCCTTATGCTCAAGTATGTACCTGAACGCCATGGCCCTCTGCTGGGGAACAGACAACCGCTGCACCTCGGCTGAGCGGTAAAACTTAGTGACAAGCTTCGCCCTCTCGCCCGATATACGGTTCACGGCGGCCAGACTCATCTCACGTAACTGCTTTACCCTGGCATTCATGGGATATATATTAATATTATTATTTCGATGTTTATTATTATTTAATATAAATTGAAATTATTTATATATATAATTCATATTATTAATGATGCTTTTAATTTTATTAAGGTATAGCCTATCCCCCGATATTTACCTGGAAACCTTGCTCCACGAGTATTTCTTTCAGCGTATTCATTGTATCGCCGGAAGGCGGGCTGAGATCTTTCAGCCGGTTGTCGATCCCCATCCTGCGGTATTTCTCTTTGGCAAACCTGTGGTAAGGCAGGAGGTGTATCTCCGGGCGCCGCGCCAGCGATGTCAGCCATGAGCCAATGGATACGATGTTTCCCTGCTCACCGGTGATACCCGGTATCACGGGGATTCTTATAATCATTTTCCGTCCTGCGGCAGCCAGCATTTCCAGGTTTGTCAGTATGGATCTCACAGGAACACCTGTATATTGTTCGTGCAGTGCATTATCCATAAGCTTCAGGTCAAACAGGAAAAGATCAGGCAGGGGGATCACTTTTTTCCATACCCCCGCATCGGCATAGCCGCAGGTATCGAGCGCCGTATGGATACTTCTTTTTTTCAGTTCCCTGAGCAGGCGTATAAGAAATTCGTGCTGCATCAGCGGTTCACCGCCCGACAGTGTCACCCCTCCCCCTGACTCTTCAAAAAACGCCCTGTCTTTTTCGATCTCCGTGAGGAGTTCACGCGTTGTGACCTCTCTGCCTACCGCTTCACGACGGGTTATCTCTTTTCCGTTCACCCGCCTTGTCCTCTCACAGTATTCGATCCCGGGATTGCGGCTCTCAGGATTATGGCACCACCAGCATGAGAACGGGCATCCCTTGAAGAACACCGTGGTGCGGATGCCGGGACCGTCATGGATGGCGAAGCGTTCCACGTCATATATGATACCTTTAATGGTCGAGGAAGCCACTTTTCTCTAAATTAAATGATAACACAGGGTTATGAAAAGAGCATCATATCGGAACCATGCAAAAGCCTGCAATCAGTGTGTTTACAACAGGGAGTCATTTTTATTTTCGTGCTCACGGCCTGATGAATGATCCGTCTTCCTTAGACAATACCGAAACATTTGCAGATCCAAAAAAGAACAACGTCCGGGCAATACGGAGAGCGATGAATTCTTTTTTGAAAAACTCTTCTGCAATATCAATTGATACATGTCAGCCTCGTAAATACCTTCGGGGCTTTCAACGATCATTTTAAGATACCGGGATGAAAGTTCATTCCCTTAGTAATAAATTAACCCTGGTAAACACGTTCTTATTTCACCGGTATTTCCTTTAAGGTTGCCATCAGGAAGTCCCAGAATTTTTTCACCGTTGGTATATTCACCTTCTCGTCGGGGGAATGGGGGTACCGTATTGTTGGGCCGAAGGAGATCATGTCGAGGCCGGGACAGGCGCCACCCAGGATACCGCATTCAAGCCCGGCATGAACGGCTTTCACTTCGGGCTCCTTCC
>JAXDBV010000335.1:0-11605 GCA_034678415.1 Bacteroidales bacterium | reverse complement strand
ACCCTGGTCGATTCAGTCACGAAAAAGATCAAGGTAGTAGCCGACATCACCCGAAACCTCAATCTGGATAACGTCATCCCCGTCAATGACAGGGCCGAAAGACTGACCCGGAAATTCCATTTCGTGGTGTGCCGAGCCCTAACTAAATTCCCTTCCTTCGCAAAACAGTTTTCATCGCTCGTATCCCGTGGAACGGATAACGACCTCCCAAACGGCATTTTCTATTACAAGGGAGGCGATGTGGAGAAGGAACTGGGTAACTACCTCCGGTACACTACCATTTACCCGCTGAACATATACTTTAACGAGGATTTTTTCAGGACGAAAAAAATAATCTATTTGCCTGTTTAAGCAATCGTTGTAAAAAACCCCGCGATGAAATTTTGTGATAACTAAAAAAACATTACTTTTGCAGTCTCAAAAATGTAATGATCCGATCCAATGAAAAGAACCTTTCAGCCATCCAGGAGGAAAAGAACCAATAAACACGGGTTTCGTAAAAGGATGTCAACCGCCAACGGAAGAAGAGTCCTTGCTGCCCGAAGGGCGAAAGGACGCAAGAAACTGACCGTGGCCGATGAAAAAGGCCATAAAGACTGATATACGAATTACTTCATAATCAATCATATAGAAAAGTAAGGCGGAATGCTTTACTTTTTTTTTGCCTTTCCTTAACCAGGCATGGAACATAACCGGCCTGGATGGTATACTTACCTCATCTCCCACTTTTACTGGAAAGCAGAAAAATTTCTCCCGGGATAATTTTATATTTGCCGGAGCGTTTCAATAACGGATGAATTAACATTTCGTAGCGGGAAATGAAAATCCTCAACTTCATCTTCAGCAAGCTTTTCCTGAAAAATCTGGGACTGGCCCTGGTGATCGGTGCATTCTTCGTCCTGATAGCCCTGGCCTGGCTGAAAATATACACCCATCACGGCAAGTCATTTCCCGTGCCTGATTTCACCGGCCTCTCACTGGAGGAGGTGGAAAGGATCGCAGCGGATAAGGATCTAAGGTACGTGGTGATCGATTCGGTATTCACCGATCAGGTGGCAAGGGGCGCTGTTTATGAACAAAATCCCGAACCGGGGTTCCATGTTAAAAAGAACAGGAAAGTGTTTCTCACCACCAACACTATCTTCCCCGATTCGGTGAAGATGCCTGAACTGCTTGGCTCTTCTTTCCGGCAGGCAAAAACCATCCTTGAGAACAACCAGCTCAGGGTAGGGAAACTTACATTTGTGCCCGACATTGCTATCAATAATGTGCTGAGCCAGAAATATAACGGATCAGAGATATATGCCGGGACTCCCGTGGTGAAAGGAGCTACCATTGATCTTGAACTGGGCATGGGACTGAGTGATGAGAAGACCATTGCCCCGAACCTTATACGCCTTAACCTGTCGGAGGCAGAGGTGAAGATATACAGTGCATCTTTGAACATTGGTGCGATCACCTTTGATGAGACGGTGAAAAGTTTTTCCGATTCGCTCAACGCCTTTATCTGGAAACAGGAGCCAAAGCCGGATGACGGTTCGACCATGAACCTCGGCGCACCCATGTACCTGTGGCTGACCCTCGACTCAGCAAAACTTCCCGCACCCGACACCATACGAATAAATATGGACCATACGGATGGAGAAGAAATGCCTCATCTATAGTATCCCCTTTCTGCTGATCGCTTCCCTTTGCCACGGACAGGAGATGCTGGTGCCGCTGATGAATAATCCACAGCTCAGTGCCCAGTCCGGTAAGACAACGCTGAAGAAAAAATCACAGGTTGATGCCGATACGCTTCACCTCCCCTTCTTTGACGATTTCTCACAAACAGAACCCTATCCCGACCCCGGGCTTTGGGCTGACAGGAGTGCATTTGTCAATTCCAATATGGCCTCAGGTATCGTTTCCATGGGAGTGGCAACCCTCGACATCCTTGATGACAAAGGCGAAATGTACGATTATGCCACCGAACAGCCGTTCCTCTCGGAACGCTTCACTTCACATCCCATCGATCTGCAATACCCGGCCGATGACAGCATATACCTTAGTTTTTGTTTTGAGCCGGGAGGGCTGGTCAATGAGCCCGAAGAGAGTGACTCCCTCGTGCTCCAGTTCTGGTCACCCGTCACCTCTGCCTGGTATTCCGTATGGAAAATGGCAGGTTACAAAGGAAGCAGCTTCCGCCAGGTAATGATCTCCATCACCGGGAGTCAATACCTGCAGAAAGGATTCCGGTTCCGTTTCTCCAACTATGCCAGCCTGAATAATGTGAGCGGGCTGTCGGATATGACCGGGAACCAGGATTTCTGGCACATCGACTATGTCTATCTCAACAGGAACCGGTACCGGTATGATACGGTATACAACGATGTGGCCTTTGTCAGACCTCTCAAATCGCTGCTCGTGAATTATGAAGCCATGCCATGGACCCACTTCCTGGTATCAAAAGTGGTGGAAATGGGGGATAAGCTGGGTATTGCATACCGTAACAACGGTGACGAGATAACCCTTGTGACCCGCCTGTTCCAGATAAAAGACCTGTCCACCGAAACAGTCACCCACAGTTACACCGGGGGAGCCGACAATATCGATGCATACCAGACGATCATCTATAATTCAAACCTCATCTATACCTTTCAGTCCGCCAACCCCGATACAGCCGTCTTCGAGGTGCGCAGTCACCTGGTTACCGGAATAAACGACTACAAGGGGAACGACACGCTGCGGTATCTTCAGAAATTCATTAATTATTACGCCTATGACGACGGCACGGCGGAGAAAGGCTATGGCCTCAACGGTGATGGCACATCGAATGCCCGATTTGCATACCGGTTTCACTGCTATACACCCGACACCCTCCAGGCTGTGAATATGTTCTTCGGCCAGACCTACCACGATGCGAGTCAGCAGGAGTTTACGCTCACCGTGTGGAACGATGACAACGGACAGCCCGGTGAAATCATTTACCAGCAGACCGGCCAGCTCCCCCTTTATGAAAACCGGCTGAACCGTTATCATACATACCTTATCAACGAACCGTTCATCCTCTCGGGAACATTCTATGTTGGCTGGGTGCAAACCACTGACAAATCGCTCTTTCTGGGATTCGATATAGATCGTGTGAGCAATGACAAGGCCTTTTACTATATATCAAAGAACGGAGCATGGCTCAACTCTGAATTTGCCGGCAGCTTCATGATCAGACCTGTGTTCGGTTCGAGAAGACTAATGTCGGTAGGTACATCACCCGGGGCTATCGGGATAAAGATCTATCCCACCCCTGCCCGTGACTTCCTGTTTATCGAGTGTGAGACAGCAAACCCCGAAGCCATGCACCTTCAGATCATCAATTCCATGGGTATGGTGGTGCGTGAATACACCCGGCTGCCCGACAGAGTTGAGCTACACGGTTTACCGGCAGGACTGTATATGGCACGGTTGTCATCAACCACGGGGACGGTGGTCCGCAAGTTCCTTAAAATAAATTAAATCTCCTTGACCAGCGAAAATGACCATATTGTCCGCGATGATGCATGTGAATCGGCCGACCTGTATGAACATTTCCGTTTTGATGTGGCTCGGGGACAGGCGATGCTGAGAATCGACAAGTACCTGGCCGGCAGGCTGGAGAACACCTCGCGCAGCCGTGTACAGGCCGCCGCTCTGGCAGGCAATATACTGGTGAACCAGGTGCCGGTTAAATCTAACTACCGGGTAAAACCCGGGGATACTATCTCTATCGTCCTTGCATACCCCCGACATGAATATGAAATCATCCCGGAAAATATCCCGCTCGATTTTCTTTACCAGGACGAAGACCTTGTAGTGATCAACAAAGCGGCTGGCATGGTGGTACACCCGGGCCTCGGAAATTATTCAGGCACCCTCATTCACGCCCTCGCCTACCACCTGAAAGACTCTCCCTTGTTCACACCGGGCGACTACCGGCCTGGGCTGGTCCACAGGCTGGACAAGATGACCTCGGGAGTGATGGTGATCGCCAAAAACGAAATATCGCAGGCGCACCTCGCCAAACAGTTCTACGAACGTACCATCGAACGCAGGTACATCGCCCTGGTATGGGGCAACCTGGAAAAGGATGAAGGAACCATTACCGGAAATATAGGGCGCAACCCGAAAGACAGGACCAAAATGCATGTTTTCGACGACGACAGCCAGGGAAAGTATGCCGTGACACACTACCGTGTGATGGAACGCCTGGGGTACGTAAACCTCGTGGAATGTCGCCTGGAAACAGGACGCACTCACCAGATACGCGTGCACTTCCGGCAGATCCGGCACCCGGTGTTCGGTGATACAGAATACGGGGGAGACAAAATCCTCAGGGGAACCACCCACCAACACTACAAACAGTTCATTCATCACTGTTTCCAGATCATGCCCCGCCAGGCTCTCCACGCCGTGTCCCTCGGATTTATCCATCCGCGCACAGGAAAGAATATGCTGTTTGAAACCGGCCTGCCGGCCGATATGAATGAGGTGATGGAAAAATGGAGAAATTATATTACCGGCAGAACAACTGTGTGAACAGGTAATTTCCTACTTTTGATGGCGTTTTCATTTACGGTAATATGAAGAAGACGGTTGCCCTGCTCTCAGGAGGAGATTCATCGGAATATGATATCTCCGTGAAAAGTGCACACCAAGTAGCCCGGCTTATCGATAAAGACAAATACCAGGTGTATATCATTACCATCAGGGGTGGTGACTGGTACTGGGAAAATGAACAGGGACAAAAGGTGCCTGTCGACAAGAATGATTTCAGCCTGATGCATAACGGGAGGAAAGTGATGTTCGACTGTGTGTTCATCGCTATCCATGGCACACCCGGTGAGGATGGAAAACTGCAGGCCTACCTCGATCTGATGGACATACCTTATACCTCATCGGGAAGGCTTACATCGGCACTGACATTCAACAAGTATTTCTGTAAAATATTCCTCCGGAATTACGGAATCCTCACCGCCAAAGCCCTCCTTTTCACCGACCCGGACAGTGTGTATCATGATCTGATTCTCCGTGAGCTGGGGCTGCCCTGCTTTGTCAAACCCAATGAGGGAGGCAGCAGTTGCGGGGTTTCCAAGGTGAAGGATGAAAAAGAGCTGAACCAAGCCATCGCCGCAGCATTCGCTGAAGACCGGCAGGTGATCGTCGAGAAATTCGTGAAGGGCATTGAGGTAACCTGCGGCCTGATAAAAACCTCCACCCGGGAATATATCTTCCCCGTCACCGAGATAGTCAGTAAAACCGAATTTTTCGATTACCAGGCTAAGTACACCACGGGCATGTCGGATGAGATCACTCCCGCACGTATCCCGGCCGCCAAAGCAAAGGAGTGCCAGGATCTGTCATCCCGCATCTACTCTCTCCTCCAATGCCATGGAGTGGTAAGGATTGATTTCATTCTATCCCGGAACAAACTGTATTTCCTTGAGGTTAACAGCATACCGGGCATGTCGGCCGAAAGCATCGTCCCAAAACAGGCTATCGCCTATGGCATACGCTTACAGGATCTCTATTCTCTGGTCATCGAGGATGCCATAAACAGAGACCGTTAGGTGTGCATTCTCCGGCACTGCACGGATAATACAGAGGATAAAACCGTTCGGACAGTAAATACCTGAACCTGTTACTTATCACCCGATGCTTCTTTCCTGTACGCTTCGATGGGTGCACATGAACATACCAGGTTCCTGTCGCCATAGGCATCATCGATCCTGGCCACTGACGGCCAGAATTTATTCTCAGTCACCCATGGCAGGGGATATGCAGCTTTCCCCCGGGTATACGGATGCTTCCATTCGTCCGTTGTCACGGCTTCCATGGTATGGGGCGCATTCTTCAGCACATTGTCGGTCGCATCCGCCTTACCATCCCTGATCTCCATTATCTCTCCATGAATGGTTTTCAGGGCGGCAATGAAACGGTCAAGTTCGGCCTTTGACTCGCTCTCCGTAGGTTCCACCATGAGTGTCCCGTGTACGGGAAACGAAAGGGTGGGTGCATGAAAACCGAAATCCATCAGCCGTTTGGCAATATCTGCTTCCGTCACACTTGCCAGCTGCTTGAAATTACGGCATTCGAGGATCATCTCATGGGCAACATATCCGTTCTCTCCCTTGTACACCACATCAAAATAATCCTTCAGGGCTGCCGCAATGTAGTTCGCATTGAGTATAGCTATTTTTGTCGCCTCGGTAAGTCCTTCCCCTCCCATCATTTTGATATAGGCATGTGAGATGGTGAGAATGCTTGCGCTGCCGTACGGAGCCGATGCAACGGCGGTGATCCCCCTATCGCCACCCGTGCTGACAAGCGGGTGACCCGGAAGGAAGGGAGCCAGCTTGCTGTTCACCGCAATGGGCCCCATCCCCGGCCCTCCGCCGCCATGAGGAATGGCAAAAGTCTTGTGAAGGTTGAGATGACACACATCGGCACCGATGATGGCAGGATTGGTGTATCCCACCTGTGCATTCATGTTGGCACCATCCATGTAAACCAATCCGCCGTTATCATGTATCACCTTTACCATTTCGATGATATCGCTTTCGAATACTCCGTGTGTCGAGGGATAGGTGATCATGAAACAGGCCAACCGGTCTTTATGGGCTGATGCCAGTTGTCTCAGGCTTTCCAAGCTGACATTGCCTTTCAGGTCACAATCGACCACCATCACCTCACCCCCGGCCATGACCGCACTCGCCGGATTGGTGCCATGGGCCGAAGCAGGGATCAGCACCACATTACGGTGGCCTTCTCCCCTTCTCTCATGGTATGCCCTGATCACCATCAGCCCCGCATATTCGCCGGCAGCACCTGAGTTGGGCTGCAGCGATACCGCATCAAAACCGGTGATGGTGCACAAATCATCCACCAGCTCCCTGAACAGCTCCCGGTATCCCAGGGCCTGGTCGGCCGGGACAAAAGGATGAAGGTTGGCAAATCCAGGCCAGCTCAGCGGAAACATCTCCACCGCAGCCGTCAGCTTCATCGTGCACGAACCCAGGGATATCATGGAATGTGTTAGTGAAAAATCCTTCCTCTCCAGCTTCTTGATATACCGCATCAGCTCCGTCTCCGACCGGTATTTATGAAACACCTCCTGTTGCAGAAAGGCGGATGTTCTAAGGAACGATTTCTCTAATGCAACGGTCTCAGTCATGGATGAAGACGAGGTATCTTTCCCGGCCGCAACCGCAAATACCTGCACAATAGCGGCAACATCATCTGCCGATGTTGTCTCATCGATGCTGATCCCCACCGTCTTGTTATCGATATACCTGAAATTCATCTCTTTGCCCAGCGCCTGCTCCCTGAGTTTATTCATGTTAACCGCTGCCGGAACGCCAATCCTGAGGGTATCAAAGAAGTTCTTATGTTCAATCCGGTATCCCAGTTTTTCAAGCTGACCCGACAGGTTCGCGGCAAAACGGTGGATGCGCGAGGCAATATTTTTCAGTCCCTCGGGTCCGTGGTACACGGCATACATACCGGCCATGGTTGCCAGCAGTGCCTGGGCGGTACATATATTCGATGTTGCCCTCTCCCGTTTAATATGCTGCTCCCGTGTCTGCAGTGCCATTCTCAGCGCCGGCTTACCTGCTGTATCGACCGACACGCCGATGATCCTGCCGGGCATGTTGCGCCTGAAGGTGTCGCGGGTGGCAAAATAACCGGCATGAGGGCCACCGTATCCCATGGGTATGCCCAGTCGCTGTGACGATCCAACCACCACATCAGCACCCCACTCCCCCGGGGGAGTAAGCAGTGCCAGGCTGAGAATATCTGCCGCCACCACTGCCATCACCCCATGTGCGTGCGCTTCATCAATGATCCCCCTGTAATCCCTTACTTCACCATCCGCACAGGGATACTGAACAAGCATCCCGAACATAGCATCGCTCAGCTTCATCTCCCGTATCCGGCCGATAACCAGCTGTATCCCCAACGGGGCTGATCGGGTCTTTAACACATCAATGGTTTGCGGAAAAGTGTCTTCATCCACGAAGAATTGATTCGCCCCTCTTTTCACCAGTTCCCTCGGACGGCTGTTATACAGCATGATCATCGCTTCGGCAGCCGCTGTACCCTCGTCGAGCAATGAAGCATTCGCCAGTTCCATGCCGGTAAGCTCCATTATGGCAGTCTGAAAGTTCAACAGCGCTTCCAGCCTCCCCTGACTGATCTCAGCCTGGTAAGGCGTGTAAGAGGTATACCAGGCCGGATTCTCGAGAATGTTACGCTGGATCACAGCAGGAAAAATAGTGCCGTAATAACCGAGCCCGATAAAACTTTTGAACAGCTTGTTCATCTCCGCCATCTTCCGGATGCGGTGATAATATTCATATTCGGATATGCCCTGCGGAAGATCCAGCGGTTTCTTCAGCCGGATCGATGCAGGAATGGTTCTATCGATCAGCTCATCGGGACTGCTTACCCCGATCACCTTGCTCATCTGTTCGATTTCTTTCCCGCGGGGACCCAGGTGACGTAATGCAAACTCATTGATTGTCATAAACATACATTATTATTTTACTTATTTTAATATTGGGAACTAAAATATAAAGATCTATCCGCTAAAAAAACTAAGGTGATTTCATTCCTGCATGTTTAATAATAGGTTTCAGGCAAGGAAGGGATTATTGAGTCGTTCATACCCGGTGGTTGTTTCCGGTCCGTGTCCGGGATACACGATAATATCATCCCCCAGGGGAAACAGTTTCTCCATGATGTTGCCGATCAGTACCCTGTAATTACCGCCGGGAAGGTCGGTCCGTCCAATGCCGCCCAGGAACAGCACATCCCCTGCGAAAACACAGTGGTCATCCGGGAAGAAGAATGCTATGCTTCCTTCAGAATGTCCGGGGAGGTGAATAATGCGGAGGGTGGTATTTCCAAAGCGGACAACATCACCGTCTGACAGGAACTGTACGGCAGAAGGGGGCCGGGTAATTCTCAGGCCAAACAGCATGCCCTGATCGTCCGCCCCTTGCAGCAAAGGGAAATCGCTGCGATGACAACAGGCCACCAGCCCGTACTTCTCTGCCACAAACGCATTCCCCAGTATATGATCCACATGACAATGGGTGTTCAGCAGGTACACAGGCCTGAGGTTATTTGCAGCAATATATTCCGCCAGATCTTCCTTCTCCCGTTCAGTGTAGCATCCCGGATCAATAATCACACATTCCAGCGTCTCATCGTGTACCACAAAGGTGTTCTCCTGGAAGGGATTGAATGAAAACAAACGGATAGTGATCATGACAGAATGCTTAGGTATTGGGATCGTTCACTTTTCCCCTGAGCAGGGGAACAAAAACAAAATAGCCGTGGCTGGTGGTGTGGTACTGTCCGGTTCCTGTTTTCTCGATCCGGGTCATCACCTGGGAGGAGGAAGAACCGAGGGGGAGCACCATTTTACCGCCCGTCCGCAACTGTTCCAGCAGTGTGGCAGGGATCTCGGGTGCGGCTGCTGTGATCAGTATACGGTCAAATGGAGCATAGGCGGGCAGTCCTTCATAGCCGTCGCCATAGAAAAAATGAGCCTTGTAGCCCAGCCGTGGCAACAATGCCTGTACCTTAAGAAACAGTTCCCTCTGCCGTTCGATGGTGAAAACCTTGGTCCCCAGCTCCAGGAGAATGGCTGTCTGGTAACCTGAACCCGTTCCTATCTCCAGCACTTTCTGATGTTTCTCTACCTGCAACAGCTCGGTCTGAAATGCCACGGTGTAAGGCTGTGAGATAGTCTGACCCGCGGCAATGGGAAACGCCTGATCCTTATATGCAAAATTGATGAACCCGGAATCCATGAAGATATGCCTCGGCACCCTGTTCACCGCACTGAGCACCGCTTCATCCCTGATGCCTTTCTCCCGTATCTCGTCCACCAGCCGCTGACGCATGCCCTTGTGCAAATATGTATCTCTTATCTTCATAATGAATTCCGGAAGTACAAATTTAAATTTTCAACATCAATCCGTTGATAATTCCTAAAAAAAATGGAGAGAGCCCGGCCAGAATTGTCATAAGTTTGTAAAAACCTGGCAATGATACGTATCGGTATCCTGGGTACTCCGGAAAGTATTACAGAACATGTGCGGCTGTTACGTGAACTGAATGGTTTTGAGATTATCGGATACCATCCGGTGCATGACAGCCTGATGCCTGATGACTCACTCCTGTCGGGAGCGGCCAGGTTTGAATCAGCGCTCGACCTGGTAAAGATGGCCGATGCCGTTGATATCACTAACCCCTCAACTATACTTTATCCTTTTGTCACCGATGCCATACGGCAGACAAAACATGTGCTGATCAGGAATCCCTTCACCGACAGGAGCGAGAATATTGCCGGTTTTTCAAAACTGCTCACCGAAGCCAGGGGAATCATACAGATCACCCAACCTAACCGGTATAACCCGGCCATCATGGCTGCCATGCCTTATATCCGGCATCCCAGGTATATTGAATACCGCAGAACCGTACCGTTCGACCATCGGCAGAAACATACCTCACTGATCATGAATTACATGCTCAACGATATTGACCTGGCCCTGTTCATTACCCGTTCCTCTATCCGAAGACTGAGCATCAGCGGTGTCAGACTGGTCTCCGATTATCCTGATCTTGTTGAGGCAAGAATTGATTTCGCCAACGGCAGTGTGGCCAACTTCCTTGTGAACAGGGTGACCACACAGGCTTCGCATACCTGCGAGTTTTTCCGCGAAGGAAACAGGACTTGCGTCGACCTGCTGCACCAGACAGCCAATATCTACCATATCAACCTTAACAGCACCGGCAGACCACTTCCTTACCCCGAAATCACCACCGAACCGCTGCTAATCACCCCCGTGGATCCCTTGCAGGAGGAACTGGTCTGTTTCCAGACATCCATCAACCAGAAAAAATACCCGCAAGCCAATACTGATGACGCCCTGAATGCCCTGACCATTGCACTGGAGCTTCAGGAAAAGGTCGACCGGTTGTGTAAATAAAATCAGCCGGTTGCAGTACAACCAACTGCCCCGGTTTAATTCTTCCAACATTTATTGTATCTTAGCTGCTACCCGGTTATGCTCCATTGTGCAAAGAACCTTTTTGCCTTGATTTGCATGAACAGGAAAAAAAAGGTATTAACATACGTAATTTTCGACATTCTGACCGCTACCGCGAGTTGGGCCCTCTTTTTTATTTTCAGAAAGGTCGTTATCGAATCCCATTACTTCGGATATCCTGTACCCGTGAGGTTTTCCAGTACATTGGCACTGGGTCTTATCCTCTTGCCTGTCTTCTGGTGCATCCTCTATTACCTGGCAGGGTTTTACAGGGATGTGTGCAGGCGGTCACGGCTTAAGGAGCTCGGCCTCAGTCTGCTTGTCACAATCATCGGTTCATTGATCATCTTCTTAGCACTGATATTGAATGACGTCATCATCAACTACAGGAATTACTACACTTCTCTCTCGGTGCTGGCCGGCATCCATTTTGTCCTTTCCTATCTTCCCCGGCTGGCCATAACATCGGCCACCCTTCACAAGATCCGTACAGGGAAAATCGGTTTCAACACCCTCATCATCGGGGCTAA